>CAZHBA010000104.1:0-96095 GCA_964530225.1 uncultured Rhodospirillaceae bacterium
AAACCTGTGCCCAAGTCTAGGCGTTATTAATCCGGGTTTTCGCCGGAGGCTAGGAAGTTAGAACGCCGGAGGTTCGATACCGTTCTGGCGGCAGGCCGCCGTCACCGTATTAGCCAGCAAACAAGCGATGGTCATGGGGCCGACGCCGCCGGGCACTGGCGTTATCGCGCCCGCCACCTTGATTGCCGCGTCGAAATGCACATCACCGACCAGGCGCATCTTGTCGGGATCATCGTCGGTCGGCGCCGGTATCCGGTTGATGCCGACATCGATCACCACAGCGTTCGGTTTGATCCAGTCGCCCTCAACCATCTGCGGCCGGCCCACCGCAGCAACCAAAATATCGGCGCGGCGACACACCGCAGGCAAATCTCGGGTCCGCGAATGGGCGACGGTAACCGTGCAACTGGCCTGGGTGAGCAGCGTCGCCATCGGCTTACCGACGATGTTCGAGCGCCCCAGCACCACCGCTTCGCAGCCAGCTAAATCGCCCAAGCGGTCTTCAAGAATCATGCGGCAGCCCAAGGGTGTGCACGGCACCAGAGCGGCGTTAGGCCCGCTCATCTGGCCAGTAGCCAGGCGGCCAGTATTGACCACGTGAAACCCGTCGACATCCTTAGCCGGATCAATGGCGTCGATCACCACCGCTGGGTCGATTTGATCGGGCAACGGCAACTGCACTAGAATACCGTGCAACGCAGGATCGCCGTTGAGGGTTGCGATCAGAGCCAATAACTTGTCCTGAGACGTGGCCGCATCGAGCCGGTGATCGGCGGCGGCGATACCGGCGGCCTCGGCGGCGCGGCCCTTGTTGCGCACATAGACGTGGCTCGCCGGGTCGTCACCGACTAGGACCACCGCCAACGACGGGGTCAGGCCATGGGCCACCCCGATTTCGCCCGCCACCGCGCCAACACGCACGCGCAAGCCTTCGGCGAAGGCCTTACCGTCGATGATCCGATCATCGAATTGAGCCTTGGCATCGCTCATTAGTTACGTCCCTGGCCGGCCTATTTATCGGCCCCTAATTCGGCATACCAAGCATCTAACACAGCGGCCAGCGCTGCGCCATCGCCGGCGATTTCAATCCGCTTAGTGCGAGCCGAGGCACCGGCCGCAACAGCGATATTCGATTTGGCGGTACGCAGGAACTTAGCCAGCAGCTTACACATCGCCGCGTTGGCCTTGCCGTCTTCCGGCGTCGCCGAGACCGCTATTTTAACCGCTGGCCCGCCGGGTAAATCAATCACGCTCTCCAACCGGTCGCGGCCGGCGCACGGCCCCACCCGCACCCGCAGGCACACGCCGGATCCAGTGATTTGCCAAGCGGGAGTGCCGTCCAAAGAGCTAACCGTAAATTAAATTATTTTTCACCAAGCTGCGAACAAAGACCAAAGCCAGCAACAGGATGAGCGGCGACAGGTCGATACCGCCGACATTCGGGACCACCGAGCGAATACGCTTCAGCGCCGGTTCGGTGATGCGGTAGAGAAAATCGCCGACCATATAGACCAACTGGTTCGACGTATTGACCAAGTTGAAATGCACCAGCCACGTCAGCACCACCGATATGATGACGGCAAATATGTAGAGGCCGATGATTGTGTCGAGAAGCTGCCAAACAGCAAACATGGGCAAGCGGTATCCTAAATTGGCGAACCGGGGCCGCATTGTGGCGGTGGCGCAGAGACTAGCCGCGCAGCGGCATAACTGTCCAGTAATGGTATAAACGACCCTTAACAGTCAGCCCACGACGGCTGCCTTGACACCGGCACGGGCCCCTCACATATTTCGGCCCTTCGGCAGCGGGAACCGCCGCTCGGCGATACGACATCGGTGGGGCTGTAGCTCAGTTGGGAGAGCGCTACGTTCGCAACGTAGAGGTCGTCGGTTCGAACCCGATCAGCTCCACCACCCTAACCCCTTGCGTCGCAAGGGTTTAGAGGAACCAACTGACACCCAAAAACCCAATGCAGATCAAGCTGGCACACCTGTGGCACAGCAACGAGGAGATTTGCGTTGGCGACCTTCAGAAAACGTTATGGAAAATGGCATGTCCAAGTCAGACGGACAGGTGTTGGATCACGCTCTAAAACGGCTTCGCCGCTTTCCTGAACCTCTACGCTCATTGGGCAACGTGGGTCCGCAATGCGGCGACAAACGCCGTCACCACTTCGGTGGCCGGCCCGTAGCGGGCCTCGTGGAACAGGGTGGCTCCCTCGGATTCCTCGAGGTTTAGTTCGATGGTCTGCGCGCCGGCGCGACGCGCCTCCTGCACGAACCCGGCAGCGGGATAGACGTTACCCGAGGTGCCGATGGAGATGAACAGCCCGCAGCGCTCCAACGCCGCCAAAGTACGGTCCATATGCAGAGGCATCTCACCGAACCACACGACGTGGGGGCGCATGCCGCCGGCCTCGCCACAATTGGCGCAAGCCATGTCAACACATAGATCGTTCAGCTCGCCGACGACATCACCGCAGTGGTGACATTGCGACTTGCCGAGTTCGCCATGCATGTGGATGAGGTTTTGTGTGCCGCCGCGCTCGTGCAGATCGTCGATGTTCTGGCTCACCACCAGAACCTCGCCCGGCCAGAACGCCTCCAGTTCGCCCAACGCCTTATGGGCGTCATTGGGCACCACTGAGGGATCCATCATCTGCTCGCGGCGCACATTGTAGAACGCCAAGACCCGTTCGGGATCGCGGCGAAAGGCATCGGGCGTGGCAACATCCTCGATACGGTACTTGGCCCAGATGCCGTCGGGATCGCGGAACGTAGCGAGCCCCGATTCCTTCGAAATACCCGCCCCGGTCAGGACAACAATAGGGTCGGTCGCGGTAACGTGTTCGAGAATGCTCATGGCAAAGTACCGGTGTTTTCCTATAACTGGAGTGCATTTTAAAAACTACGCTGGCGCGTTGCGAATCCAACAAGTGGATACGTCGCCTCCGGCACATAAACCGCACCGGCCCGGCCGGTACGGCTAGAATAGAGCGTAAACACGTCAACCGGAATAGCCGGCAGATCGAACCCATCATGGGTGGCAATAAACCCGTTCGCCGGTTCCTCCGGTACGTTTTTACAGCGCGCCAAGGTGATATGGGGATGGAACTTGCGTCCTTCGGGCAGCAGTCCGGCGTTGACGCAGGCGGTCTCGATTTTCGCTTGTAGGCGCAACAAGGGCTTGGATTTTTCGATTCCGGCCCACAGCGCACGCACCCGCCCGCGCGACCCGAAGGTGCCCAGCCCAGTCAGCTGGATATCGAAAACCGGTGTGTCAACGCGCGATAAAAACGTGTCGATTTCCGTAGCTACCGGCGGCTCCACCTCACCGATGAAGCGCAGGGTGACGTGCATGTTTTCCGGCAGCATCCAGCGGGCCCCGGGCAAGGGTGCGCGCACCAGGGCTAATCGTTCCCTGACAGCATCGGGCAGTCCTAATGCGGCAAAGAGCCTGATCATCTTTCTCGCTACCGTCAGTCCTCGAGGAACAGGCTCAATACACCGGTACAGGAAGCTATTGAGACGCCTTACCAACTAGCCTCAAACCCAGATTACTATCTCGAAAATATATAAGCCCCTTGTTTATTTTTTCGCACAATTTGAGGGCGCACCGGCGAGCGAACCGATCATTGAGTTAGCCGGCATTCACCTTCATTTGGTAAGTGCTAGCGGCGAGGTCAACATTTTGCGCGGTCTGGACTTGTCGATCACAGCTGGCGAGACAATCGGCGTCGCCGGGCCATCGGGCTCGGGCAAATTAACCATGATGATGGTGATCGACGCAACGGTTATCATCCTGGCCATCGGCGCTGCCGGCACCTGGCATACACTGGGTTAGAAAACGGCGACGCTGTTGCTTAACGACTAGAGACGGGCAGTAGCGAAATGAGAGTCGGAAAAGGTTCGCCCGGTAACGCGCTAACATTGGCCTATATGCCGCTTGGCGTGCTCCTCGCAATCCTGCTGGCCGGTCTATATTCCTTCGCTTTTCATCTTGGCTTTACTCCACCGCTAATCAGTCTGGGCCTGTTGGTTATCTTGGTCGTGGGGATAGGCCTAGCAACCAGACAACTCAAAGCATCGGCGGCCGCTGGTACCCGGCTCACCCTGGCCCACATGGGGTTGGTCTGTCTGCTCGGCGGCATCGCCGCCGCACCCCCGGCTGAATTTTCTCCATTGATGTTGTGGAGCCTCACGGCAATCGCGGCAGCGGCGGTCGGCATCCTCGTCGTCGAAGCCTGGATCACCGAGAAAGTCGACGCCGCCGGACCGTTCAGCCGGCGGCTCGGATGGGAAGCAAACGGGCTGTTGGTACTGTCCTTGGCGGTATTGTTATGGCGCACCGGCAAGGCCGATGGCTGGGTTGTGGCCGCCGGCGCAGTCCACTATGTGAGCCTGGTTCTCTCACTTGTATTGCCGTCGCTACGGCGAGAATCATCGGCCAACTGGCGGCCCTATCTACCAATCGCCATGGCTGTAGCGCTGATTCTGGCGCTGGCACCAACGGTGCCGTCGATCATCGCTACGGGTCTCGGCGCAGTGGTACTTGTTCTGGCGCTGGCCGCGGCAGCAACAGATATAAGCGCCGCGCGATCGTAAAATAGACTTATTTTCAGATAGTTAACTGTATTTGATCACAAAAATGCCAACCGTCTTTGGTTGATTTTGTGTTGTCGAACGCCCATATTTAGCGCGCATGAGCGTCCTCGGTGGGCAGCTCTAACGGGAATGAAGGGATAAATATGTCTGACCAATTTAACCGCATCGTCGGCGAAGGCCTGCGCCGCAGTGGCGTCAGCGCCGTCTCGGGCCGCGCGGGAACCGACGTACAGATCGATGAGGGCCTGCGCGCCTACATGCTGCGCGTCTACAACTACATGGTAACCGGCTTGGCGCTGACTGGCGCGATCGCCTACATCGTGGCGTCCACACCGGCCGTATTCAACGCCATCTTCGGCACCGGTCTCCATTGGGTTGTAATTCTGGCCCCGCTGGGACTGGTATTCTTCCTGAGCGCACGCATCAACAAAATGAGCGCCACGGCCGCGCAGATTTCGTACTGGATATTCGCCGGATTGATGGGGCTGTCATTAGCATCAGTCTTCGTTATCTACACCGGCGAAAGTATCGCCCGAGTGTTCTTCATCACCGCTGCCACTTTCGCCGCGATGAGCCTTTACGGCTATACAACCAAGCGCGATTTGACGGGCTTGGGCTCGTTCCTGATGATGGGCCTGATCGGCATCATCATCGCCATGGTTGTGAACCTCTTCATCGGTTCAACGATGGTCCAGTTCGTCATCTCGGTGTTAGGCGTTCTGATCTTCACTGGCCTCACCGCCTACGATACCCAGAAGATCAAGGAAATGTACAACGAGGTCGACAGCTCCGATATCGCCGGCAAAAAGGCGATCATGGGTGCGCTCCGGCTCTATCTGGACTTCATCAACTTGTTCCTTATGCTGCTGCATCTGTTCGGTAACCGCAATTAGCTGAAACAGAGCTAGGCAAAAATCGCCCGGGGTTTTCCCCGGGCGATTTTTTTGGGCAAATACCGCTCGGGCACGCCATAATACGGATTGGCAATAGGGGAGCCATCGATGGCAAATTTGAAAAACAAAGTCGTGGTACTGACCGGCGCCAGCCGGGGCATTGGCGCAGCGGCGGCGCGCATGCTGGCCGAGGACAGGCCGACCCTCATCCTGTGCGCGCGCTTAGCCGAGGCTAACGCCGAAACCAAAGCCGCCGTCGAGGCTCTCGGCGCCAGCGCCGAGAGCCACGGCTTCGATGTCTCCGACGCCACCGCGGCGCAGGCCTTCGCCGACGATATACTGGCCCGCCATGGCCGCGTCGACGTGCTGATTAACAATGCCGGCTCGGGCAAGATGGGCAGCGTCGCCGACATGCCGCCAGCAGATTATCTGGCGGTCCAGCAGATCAATGTGATGGGCCCCTACAACATGATCTACGCCATTCTACCGTCGATGCTCGAGCGCGATGCCGGTACCATCATCAACCTGACCAGCGCCCGCGCCTTTCTTCCCGACCGTTTCTACGCCGCCTACTGTTCGTCGAAAGCGGCGCTGCTGTCGATGACCCAGTGCCTGCACTTCGACGTGGCCGACACAGGGGTTAAGATTTACGCCTTCTCGCCCGGCTTCACCCAGACCGACATGGTGCAGGAGATCTATTCCAACGATGTTTTCCGCCAAGCGGCGCTGACCTCCAATGAAGGTCAGCCGCCCGAGCGCCCGGCCAAGGTATTGACCTGGCTGGCGCGCGTAGCGCCGGATGATCTGGTCGGCCAGCACGTGCAGGTACAATTCAACGACATCAGCCGGCGCGCCGGACTGGAAGACTAGAAATTTAGCTAGCAATATCATTCGACGGCGGCACATCTTCGGTGCGTCGGTAGATTAGAACAGCAATAATCAAGACTACCGCTAGGGCCGCGAACATTGTCTGATAGGCCGCCAGCGGGCTACGCCCGAGAGCGTCGGCGGGAAAGGCGTTGACGATGGCGCCGGTCGCCATCTGCACCACGAAGACGCCGCTCCAGGTAAACAAATTTATCGCCGTAATCGCACGTCCCGTGTGGGTATCGGGAAATAACGCTCGGACGTGAGCAAAGATCGGCGCAGTAAATGCCGCTGACAAGCCAAGCAGCACGAGCAATCCGGTCACCAGCGCGACGGAGCTGTTGTTGTTGACCGCCAGCAACACATACGCCACCGCCATGCCAATCGCGCCTGCGCTGACGACACCGCGCCGCGTATCAAATACCCGGTCGAGCGGGCCATACAACAGCGACGACACAAGCCACGCCGCCGACATGGCGAGAATAACGTCACCACGGGCGATAAGCCCGAGGCCGTACACGTCGTTGAGATAAGGACCGGTCCATAGGGCGCGCGTGGTCAGCAGCGAGCCGACCGATACCGAAGCCACTGCGGCCAGACCATAGAGCCGCCGGTCGGTGAGGATATGGCCGATGCCACGAATGGTCTCAGTCAACGTCTCCTGGTTCGTCTCTGCCACCATTTCTCCAGGTGGGTGGTCGCGGGCAACCAGCCAAACAATCGCCGCCACCACAACCGTACCCATACCGATAAACCCCAGCGTATCGCGCCAACCGATAGCCGCGGTCGCCCAGGCAAAGGGCGTCGACGACAGCAGCAGTCCAGTCCCGCTCACCGCAACAGCAATCGAGCTCGCCGTCGCTAAACGATCGCGCGGCACCCAGCGCGACAGCATGACGATGAGGCCCATATAAACCGGCGCGATACCGCAACCGATGACGAACAGCGCGATTGCCAGCAGCGCAGGTGATTGCGCCGCCGATATACTCAAGGTGCCAACCGCCGTGATCAACATGAAAGAGGAGATTGTGCGGCGCGGACCGAAGCGGTCGAGCAGAACGCCAACCGGAAGCTGCATCATGGCAGAGCCAAGGAAAATCGCCGCCGGAAGACTGCTCAGTTCCACCGCCGACAAGTCCAATTCGCTGCGCAAATTCGGCGCGATAACCGCCGGTGTCGTGCGCAAGAATTGACTTAGTATGAATGCCAAACTTAGCGACGGCGCCATCGCCGCTACCAAGATAAAACGGGCACGCAGGACGCGATTCATCAAGCTGTTCGCCGTTCTGTCATGGCCCTTTAGAAAAATGACCGCCAGGAACCAGCGGCAGATGGCCAATCTTAAACTATTTCAGCGGATAGAATGCCCAGATTACGCACAAAAATTGCAGATTTTCTGTACCGCCCATTATTTTGTGGACGTAAATAGGGAGCAGGTTAACCAAGTTTTAGACCCTAGGCCCCGCGGCATTCAGATGACCAAACCTTTTATCCTGTCCGATTATATCGACCATATCTGGCGCGAACTACCGGACAGCTAAATCCCTAAAAGCCCTCCCGCACTCTAGGCACAACGCGCTTTTCGCCGTAATAATCGAGTGAAAGAGCGAACGCTAAAGTTGCGCCAATTTGCAGGGAGAGAATGTCCATGACCGGAGTTATTGCTAGCGCCGTTGCGCCGCATACCCCGCGCATGGCGAACGAAGAAAAAACGCCGGATTTTATCCGCCCGCTGATTGCTGGTGCGCGCGAGATGGGCGAGGTCTTGCGTGCGCTCAACCCGGACCTGTTTGTCGTCAACTCCACCCACTGGGTCTCAACGTTCAACTGGTACGCCACCTGCCAACCCATACACGAGGGTGTCTGCGTCGCCGATGAAGCGCCGGATATGATCTCTGGTATTCCCTACAAACGCACCGGCGATCCCGATTTCGCGCAAGCTTTTATCAACACCCTTTCTGAACGCGACGTGCCGTGTTTGGCCAACACGACCAAACATTACCACTGGGATTATGGCAGCCTGGTGCCGTTACTCTACCTCGATCCTGAGGGCACAGTGCCGGTGGTGCACATCCCCACCGTTGTGATGGCCGGTCTTGACGAGGCGGTCGAAGTTGGCCGCCTGGTTCACGCCGCAGCGGAGTGCGCCGGCAAGCGGGTGGTACACATTTCCTCGACCGCGCTGTCGCACGATCTGGTTCGCGGCCCGTCACAATGGCCGACCGACGAGCGTCAAGCGATGGATCTGAGATTTATCGAACTTACATGCGCCGGCGACATTGCCGCGCTAAAAAATTGGCTGCCCGAATTTTCGCGCGCCGGCGTTGTCGAAATGGGTGTCCGCGTCGCGGCGACGTTTCTCGGTAGCCTTGACGCCTTGGGCGATGTGCCACTGAGCGGCCGGCAATATGGCACCTACGGCCAGTCGTCGGGCAGCGGCAACGTTTCCCTGGCAGTCACGCCAGCCAACTGACAGGAAGTCCAGCAAATGGCTAAACGCACCAGCACCATGGGAATCCCAGCCCTCGCCAAACGGCTGCGTACTGCTATGGACACTGGCAAAGGTTGCAAACCGCTGCGTCATGACCTGCCCGACGGCGATCTCGACGCCGCCTATGCGGTACAGGAAGCCAACACCAAATACTGGCTGAAAGCGGGCCGCCGCCCAGTGGGGCGCAAGATCGGCCTCACTTCGAAAGTGGTGCAGACGCAACTCGGCGTCAACCAGCCCGATTTCGGCATGCTATTCGCCGACGCGGCGGTGCCCGACGGTGAGGAAATTACCGCAACCTCAGTGATGCAGCCTAAGATCGAAGGCGAAGTCGCCTTCGTCCTCGACCGCAACTTGGATGTCGAGAACCCGACCATCGCCGACGTCACCAACGCCATCGCCTATGCGACCGCGGCGATTGAGGTGGTCGATAGCCGCATCGCCAATTGGGATATCAACATCGTCGACACCATCGCTGACAACGCCTCGTCGGGTCTGTTCGTGCTGAGTAACGAGTGCCACACGCTGGCCAATTTCGACAGTCGGCTGTGCGGCATGGTGGTCGAACATCGCGGCGAGCCAGTGAGTGTCGGCGCCGGCGCGGCGTGCCTCGGCAACCCGCTCAACGCGGTGATCTGGCTGGCGCGCGAAATGGTCGAGCGCGGCCGACCACTGGCCGCCGGCGATATCGTCATGTCCGGGGCGCTGGGGCCAATGGTGCCGGTGACGCCTGGTGAAGTTTACGAAGTGCGGATATCGGGACTGGGTTCCGTCCGAGCCGCGTTTGCATAGAACGAAGGCAACAGAGCATGGCAAAACTGACGGCAGCACAAATCAACACCCTGGCCCAGACAGTCGACGACGCCACCCGCGCGGCCAAGCCGGTCGCGCAACTATCGAAACGGTGCGGGGTGAAACTGTCCCTGGACGACGCCTACCGGGTGCAGGCGGCCTCCATCACCCGCCGCGGCCGCCGCCGGGAGCGGCGCTCGGGTGTCAAGATGGGCTTCACCAGCCGCGCCAAGGCGCTACAAATGGGCGTGTCGGACCTAATCTACGGGCGGCTAACCGAGGCCATGCTAATCGCCGATAGTGGCACGCTTTCATTGAAAGATTTTATCCACCCCCGCGTCGAGCCGGAGGTGGCGTTCCTGCTGAAATCGCCGATGTCGGGCAATCTCAGCCCAGCCGAGGCAATGGTCCATGTGGAAGCCGTGGCGCCAGCGCTTGAAATCATCGATTCCCGCTACAAGGATTTCAAATTCTCGCTGACCGACGTGGTCGCCGATAACTGCTCTTCGGCGGCCTATGTGCTAGGGCCGTGGAACCGGCCCGACAGCGATATCTCCAACCTGGGCATGGTGCTGACGTTTAACGGCCGGCCGGTGGAAATCGGCTCTTCGGCGGCGATCCGAGGCCACCCAGCGCGCTCGTTAGCCGACGCCGCGCGCTTTGCCGACGAAACCGGTGATACGCTGGAAACCGGCTTTGTCGTGATGGCCGGCGGCGCCACGGCGGCGGTCGCGCTAACGCCGGATACTGCCGTACACCTCGAGGTCGAAGCCCTAGGCTCGACTGGATTCACGGTTACGGGCTAGCTCCGGCGGCTATCAGTCGCTCTGATTACGGAGTATCTTGAAGATTCCCGAGCAGCGCGCCACCGGCGTCCCGTCGGCCGTAACCTCCCCTTCCATGAAAGACATGCCGCCGGTGCGATTAACCAACCGTGCCTGACATTCGACCCACTGACCGGCGTATATCGGAGCTATGAAGTCGGTCTCCAGATGAATGGTCGGCGTCGGTTCCTTGCTACCTAAATAGAACCGGCCCGATTGTCCCATTGTCACATCGACAAAACTGGTTAGCCAGCCGCCATGGACTACCTCGCGCGGATTGAGATGCCGGGAATCGGCGCGGAAGGCCAAGGTTATCTTGCCGCCGTGAATGCGCCTAAAAAGTGGGCCGTTACGTTCGGTGAAGTTACTCAGCAAGGGAAACGGCTCGTAGCCTCTTGGCACTTTGATCTTGCGTTTGAGGTCGTACTCCAGATGATCGAGCCGGTCGGCGCCCCAATAGGTCTCGCCGTCACACACCACGAAGGGCGCGCCGAACATGCCGTCGGCAATGGCTTGATCGAAACCGTCGGCCAGTTTCTTCTTAGCTCGGCGGTCGCCTTCTGCCGCCTTGATCTCGTCGATGGAGATATCGACACCGTAAGTCTTGCAGGCGCTCGCCAGTTGGCGGGCGGTGCGTACCTCCCTACCGAGGCCGAAAAAGCGGTTGTCGACAGCCAGTGCGAAGCGCTTGGCTAGCGCCGGATTCTTACGCTTAAGCCGCCAGAAGACCAGCCGGTGTAATGACGCACCGTAGGGCAGAACTTCTGGCGGGAAGGTAACCGGCAACCCGTTCATGCGGCACAGGCGCGGGAAGTCCTTCGCATTGTGGGCAAACTTCGCCTGCTGATCGCGCGGCGAGATGGCGTTGTTGTGGGCCAGTACCTCCGGCAACGACACCACGTGCCAGTCGACCTCGCGGCCATAACGGGCGGCCACCGTATCGATACGGTTCATGGCGACGTAGGAATAGGCGGAAACGAAATCGAAATAGAAACGGATCGGTTCAACCACGTTACGCCCCTGTTCGGTTTACACCGAGCTTGCGCAGGTTCGACTCGCGGCGCACCAGCCACCAGCCATATTGCTTGGGCCAGTCTGAAAAGTCGGGGTTGTAGCCCAATTGATGGGCGGCATGGCGCGGCCAATAGGGGTTATACAGAGCCTCGCGCGCGATGCCGATGAGATCGGCGCGCCCTTCCTGGACGATCGATTCCGCATGATCGGCCAGGACGATGAAACCATGGGTCATGGTTGGGATATCGACATCGGCGCGCACGCGCTCAGAAAACGACAGGCGGAAGCCCATGGGAATGGCTTCGCGCGACGTCACCGCCGTCGCCGGCCCACCGATACCGCCCGACGAGCAATCCATCACATTGACGCCGCGCACCTTGAGTTCCCGGGCCAGCACCACCGTGTCGGCCAATTCCCAGCCACCTTCGACGCCATCGATCGACGACACCCGCACAAACAGCGGCTTGCCGCTAGGCCAAGTAGTGCGCACCTTTTCCACCGTTTCCAGCGTAAAGCGCATGCGCCCCGCCAGATCCCCGCCATAGACGTCATTTCGCTGGTTGGATATCGGCGACAGGAAACTGTTGCCGAGATAACCGTGCGCGGAGTGAATTTCCAGCACCTCAAAACCGGCCTCAGCCGCACGCCCGGCGGCATCAGCGAAATTCTGCTGCACACTGTGGATTTCGTCGACCGACAATTCATGAGGCACCAGGTAGCCCCCATCGACCGGCAGCGCACTCGGCGCGCCAATCTCCCACGGGCTGTCGCCGCGGGCGAAATCGTCTTCGCCGAGCGGCCCGTTGCCGAACCACGGCCGTTGCATGCTGGCCTTGCGTCCAGCATGGGCGATCTGGATTGCCGGTACCGAACCGTGCGCCTTCAGGAAGGCGACGACCGATTTCAACGCCTGGGCATGATCGTCCGACCAAAGGCCGAGGCAGCCATGGGTGATGCGGCCGCGCGGTTCGACCGCCACAGCTTCGGTGAAAACCAAGCCCGCCCCACCGAGGGCATACTGGCCGTAATGAACCTGGTGCCAATCGTTGGCGATGCCGTCTTCGGCGGAATAGGTACACATCGGCGAAATAACAATACGGTTAGGCAACGTCACGTCGCCGATAATCATCGGCGAAAATAAAGCCGGCGTTTTGGATTCGCTCATGATGTTCCCCCTTTTTATTGTTGTGCTGCTTTTTTATAACAGCGCTAGGCGGTGAGCACCTAAAATGGACTTTTTGCCAGCGCCTTTAACAGATTGAACAAAGTTTCATCGCGCGCGGAGACCAGTTCGTCAACCGAGCGGCCTGCCGTTTCCTCTTCCACCCCGGCAATGATTTTCTGCTTCACCTCGTCGGTTAATTCCGGAGCACCCAACGCTTCCCAGCGGCGTTCCTGGCTGGGACCAAAAGTGTCAAGATAGTTGGCGATGCCGTCCGCACCGCCGCCAAGATGATAGGTCATATGCGGTCCCATGAAGGCCCAGCGCAGGCCGGGACCGGCGGACATCGCCTTGTCGATATCGGCGACCGAAGCGTAGCCCTCGGCGACCAGATGCACCGCCTCGCGGTAAACTGCGCCCTGTAATCGGTTGACCAAATGGCCGGGAATTTCGGCGCGCAGTCGTACCGGTGACTTGCCGGTGGCCTCGTAGAAGGCCATCGCCCGGTCAACCGCCCATGTCTCGGTCTGCTTACCCCCACCGACTTCGACCAACGGCATCAAATGCGGCGGATTAAAAGGATGGCCGAGGACAACTCGTTCCGGATGTGCCGCCCCGCCTTGGAATTCGCTTGCCGGTAGAGCGGTCGAGCTCGACGAGATCACCACCTCGGCCGGTAGATGACAATCGATGTCAGCGATCAGCTTTGTTTTGACCGCCGCGTTCTCCGGCCCACTCTCCTGCACGAACGTTACGCTGATAAGGGCGTCTGCCATGGTATCGCAATAGACCACCCGACTGGGCGCGGCGCCCGGCACCAGGCCAAGTTCTTCAAGTACCGGCCAGGCCCGCGCCACGAATGCCGCCGTGCGCTCGGCAAACCCGGCGGCCGGATCCCACACAACGACATCGCAACCTTGCGCCAAAAAATAGGCCGCCCACGACGCGCCAATGGTGCCGGCGCCAATTATTGCGACCGTTTCCTTTGCTTTTCCGTCCACCATCGTTCCGTCGCTTCCCAATTACGATATAAAAATTGTTGACCACCCGTCGCGGCGCCTTCGTGTTAGCCTGAATTGAAGTAACCGAACCAACGAAGGGGAGAGCCTTATGGCCTGCTACATGACTGCTAATCTCAACATCACCGATCCATCCTGGGTCGAAGATTATGCTCCTGCCGTCCACAATCTCGTGGCCAAGCATGGTGGCCGTTATCTCGCCCAGAACACAAAGGCCACCGTTGTCGAAGGCAACGGCCCCGCGCCGTCGGTTGCGGTGATCCTGGAGTTCCCCGACCAGGCGGCAGCGGAGGCTTGGTACAATGACGCCGAATACAAACCCTGGCGAGATGCACGCCAAGCTGGATCGACCGGCACGGCATTAATGTTCGACGGAATGTAGGCAGTTGCGGGCGCTCCCAAGTGGAGCGCCCCCGCTGCCGTCAGTCGGACTTTGCCGGCATGCCGGCGATGCCGTGGCGCATATCCTTGCAGGTGAAGAAAACTGCGTCTTCGCCCTGCATCACCTCCACATTGTGGACGATGTTCGCCGGAATATAAATCAATTCGCCGGGCACGACATCGCGTTCCTGGCCATCGACGACAGACCGCAAGCGGCCCTGCAGCAGATAAACCCACTGTTCGTTGGGGTGCGTATGGGGATCGGATGACTGGCCGGCAGGAATTTTCATGACACCCACCTGAGTAAGCTCACCCTCGACCACCGGACCGAAGGTGGGTGCATAGCCCGGACCCGCATCGAGGCCCTTTAGGTTGGCGACCTCGAAATAATAGTTACCGTCGCCACCTTTATAGGCGCCTGCGGTCTTGGTTTTTGGTGTTACGTTATCGGGCATTGTTTTGTCCTCCCCGTATTTTATTCGTCAACCGAATTGAAATCGTATTTTCCCAAACCTTGTACCAGCGCGAACCGGCACGTGCCATCGCCGGTGTTCACCACTCGATGGACCCGGCGCACTGGCATTTCGTGTATTTCGCCAACGGCCAGCATGACTGAAGTCTCCGGCGATTGAGATTCTACGGTGAATACGCCCTCGCGACAGACATACCAATCGACCACCTCGCTGTGGAAGTGCCACGGAATTTGTGCGCCTGGTGCGAGCGTATAGAGGGTGAAGCGCATCTCTGGCGATTGCGCCACAACTTCACTTTCCACACCTGGTCTTACCGCTGGATCGTCGGCCATCGCTATCCCGTCCCTTTTCGGTACTGGTAGTCTAACGCCGAAGTTCGATAAACGTCGATGCGCGCTTATACTGGGTAAAATCGGCGGCACATGATTTAGTGCCGATAACAGGAGGAGACACGCCATGAAGTTCTACGATTGCGCCACGGCACCCAGTCCACGTCGGGTGCGCATGTTCATCATCGAAAAGGGTTTGGCCGACGAGATCGAGACTATCGAAGTCAATCTGCGTGACGCAGAACAGCTCGGCGACGCCTTTCGCGCAATCAATCCCTATTGCACCGTGCCGGTACTCGAACTCGACAACGGTACCCGCCTGCTCAGCTCGGTGGGGTGCTGCCGCTATCTCGAGGAAGCCTACCCCGAGCCGCCGCTGATGGGCCGCAATGCGGTTGAGAGGGCCATCGTTGCCGACATGGAATGGCGCATGGAAATCGACGGCTTCATGGCGGCGGGCGAGGCCTTGCGCAATCATGCCAAACGCCTGGAAAATCGGGCGATGGTCGGCCCTGACAACTATGCGCAAATTCCCGAGCTCGCCGAGCGCGGCCGTCAGCGGGTGGCGCGTTTCCTGGAGAGGCTCGACACCATCCTGGCAACACGCAAATTTGTCGCCGGCGAGGCGTTTTCCATCGCCGACATCACCGCCTACTGCACCACCGACTTCGCCAAGTGGGCGAAAGTGGAAATGCCCGAAGATGCGCCTAACCTGCAGCGCTGGTTCGCCGCCATCGATGAGCGTCCAAGCGCCACGGTATAGGAAGCGCTGTGCGAGGCCATTCCAATCCATACCGATCCCCTGAAACTAGTGGTATCCGAACCCATAAAGGGCGACGGCGGTACACAGGACACTGACCTATTGGATGGTCTGCAAAAAGTTTTGCCGGTCCACGGTGCCAGCACCTCCTAACGCCCGAGACCTGCAACACGGCATACGGCTCTACCGCCTTGCATTGGGGTAGCGAACTCGGCAAACTTCCCCGGCGCTCGCTGACGAGCGCCTTAATTTTGAGGGAAGTTACATGACTTATCTGACAAAACTATTAGCGGGCCTTGCCGTGGTTACGATTCTGGCGCTGAACGGAGTCGCTGCGACGGCGCACGTCGCTACGACGGCGCACAACCACAAAACAGCAACAATAACCAAGAAGGTACTCGGCCAGCACTTGAAGGTGTTCGTCGAGGGTAACGTCGCCGCCATCATGGCCAATTACGCCGCCGATGCAGTGTTCATCACGCAGGCCGGCGTACTGCGCGGCCGCGATCAGATCCGCCCCATTTTCGAGGGACTAGTTGCCGAGTTTGGCAAGCCGGGTACATCGTTCGAGATGATCCAGCAGGTCATCGATGGCAACCTCGCCTACATCGTCTGGAAAGCCGAGACCGCCGATAACGTTTACGAAATTGGCACCGATACTTTCGTGGTACGCAACGGCAAAATCGTTCAGCAGACCCTCGCCGCTAAAATTACACCAAAGTTGTAAGCGCCAGCGCTTCACGAAACCCCAAGGTTTCACCCCGAACAGGTAGGCAGACTACTGCCGTCTGTTCGCGGTAAAGTGCCCCATGCCCGATGGCCTTAAAATTTGCGCCGTGTCCCGCGTCGAATTCGACACGACGATTGAGTGGGCTACAAACGAGGGATGGAACCCGGGCCTAGACGGTGATGGCCTCAAGACTTGGCAGGTCAGCATGGCCCAACTCGGCGAGCGGGTCATCGGTCTCGACGGGGTTATCGACCAACAGGCCAATTATTGGAAATTGGGTTTCAAGCTCGCCCACCGCAATGTGCGCTATAGTGGCGACGTCGCTTGCGAGCCACCGACCGATACGAAATTACGCCGCATCAACGGGCGTTAACAGACGCAATCCTGGACTATGACGCAGCGTTCTTTCCGGTACCCCGGTAAACTTTTCTGCGCCAGTGGATTACGCCGCAGGAAACCCGGTCGGGCTTTGCCCTGGTCAACGATGGCGCTCTCACCGACTATGGCATTATTCGCCAGTGCGGCGACGGCCGTAAGATCGGCCCGCTTTTCGCCGACAACGAAAACGATGTCGATTTGCTGTTTCGCGCCCTGGCCAGCACCAATGGCGATCCACCCAGCCTACCGTCGGCGCAAACCTTTGGCATCACCACGTTAGAACTCGGCTGACCCGGACGGCGTCGTTCAACCTTCGATGGGCGTATCACCGCGCGGCGGCAGGGGCGGGCTGTAGAGCACCAACAGTTTCAGCGGCGCCTCGCCGCTATTGACAATCAAGTGATCAACTCGGGGCGGAATTTCCACCACCGCACCGGGCCCACATGTCACCGGCGCGTCATCACCAAAGGTTACCGCCATCTCACCCTCGAGCACGTAGCAGACCTGGCTCTCGACCTCGTGGCGGTGGTACTCGGCTCTGCCGCCCGGCTCGAGGGTGCCGTGCACCAGCTCGAAGGTCCCGCAGAAATCCTTGTCAACCAGACGCCGGTTGACGGTGCCACTATGGCCGGGCGGCCCGTAGCAGCCGAAGTCGACGAGGTTTCGGATTGATGCGGCTCTGGTCATTGCCTTGAAATCCTTTCGCGGAACGTCGTCTACAGGGCGCAAATTTTTGTTCCGCTTCTGCCCCGCCGATTGATCCAGGTCAAGACTTAGCGACCCCAGGTACGACAATGTTTCTGCTGAGGCTGACAATGTGTTTGCCGGAGTCTGTGGCCCCGACAATTGAGGGCAGATGTGATTAATTTTACTGCCATTGCTGGGGCAGAGGTGGCACGTGAGCCGTTTCAGTTTTTTGCCGCGCCCGACGTGCTGAATGAAGCAGACCTGGCTGCGGTCAGAGCAGATTTTCCCGATATCCGTAAGCCCGGTATCTTTCCGCTCTCGGTGCTTGCCTACGGGCCGGCCTTCGCCCAGCTGGTCGAAGACATCCAAAGCCAGGAAATGGCAGACGTCATGGCGCGGAAATATGGCTCCGACCTTTCAGACAAACCGTTAATGATTACAGTGCGCGGCCAGGCGCGAAAAAGGGATGGCCGCATCCATACCGATACAGAGACCAAAATCGTCACCTGCCTGCTTTATCTCAACGACACTTGGGATGATGGCGATGGCCGTCTGCGCATGCTGCGGGACCCTAACGACCTCGATGATTTTGCCGCGGAGATTCCACCGCACGGCGGCACCCTGGCCTCGTTCCTGCGCTCCGAGAATTCCTGGCATGGACACGAGCCCTTTAAGGGCGAACGGCGCTACGTGATGTTCAATTGGATGGCCTCGGTCGCCGCCCTGAAGCGTGAACTCGGCCGCCACCGCTTCTCGGCAAGGGTCAAACAGTTCAATCCATTTACCTAGGAGCCGGTTGCGTAAATGCGCACACGAAGGAGACAAATATGGGTCAGTCCTTAAAGGCCGCCCCGGTTAAGCCAACATCATCGGAGCCAGTGGCCAAGTCATTCTTATCCTGCCTGCAACGCGCGCAGCACGAGACATGGCCGTTCGACTATTGGCTCTTGGACAAACCACTCCCCGTTGGCACCTGCGACGACATTGTCGCGCTTCCTTTCCCACCGCCGGAGGGGGCGCTGTTCAATGGCAAGCGCGAAACTAACAATGCCATGCGGGTTTATTTCACGCCCGAGAACCAGGAAAAGTTCCCGGTTTGCCGCCGCGTGGTCGAAGGCTTCCAAGATCAGGTCGTAAAAAAGACTATTGAAGAAGTCACCGGCACGGACCTCTCCGACGGCCACCTGAGAATCGAATACTGCCAGGACACAGAAGGGTTCTGGCTGGAGCCCCACACCGATATTTTCGTGAAGAAATTCACTATGCTGGTTTACCTGACCGATGATGCCAACCTGACAAAAGCTGGCACTAACATCCTGGAAGGACCGCCGGAGCACAGATATGTCGGCTCGGCGCCTTACGCAAAAAACAAGGGTGTGATCTTCATCCCCGGCGAAAACACGTGGCACGGCGTCGGCCACCATCCGGTCGAAGGTACCCGCAGGTCGATCATCATCAACTATGTGACGCCGGATTGGCGAGATAAATGGGAACTGGCTTAAATCGCTGCAGGCCGGGGAACGCGACCAACATAATTCAGCTCAAGAGTGAAATACCGTGCACACATTATCACCGGGAAAAGATTATGACGTGACCATCGTCGGGGCCGGACCCGCTGGTTTGAGTTTTGCCCGATCACTGGCGACGACAGGATTGCAGATTGCGGTCGTTGAACAGTTGCCGCAGAATGTTCTTGCAGATCCGCCGGTAGACGGTCGCGAGATCGCGCTTACCCACCTGTCCGTTGAGATATTGAAGAAACTGGGCGCTTGGCCGCGCATCCCTGTCGATGCAGTTTCCAAAATCAGGGAAGCCAGGGTGGTGAACGGTAGGTCTTCTTATTTCCTGCACTTCGAGCCTGGCGGTAACCGCAAAGAAGCGCTGGGCTACATAGTACCGAACCATCTCATTCGGAAGGCCGTCTACGAGACGCTGGATGGTTTCACTAACGTGAGCCTTATGACCGCTGTCGAGGTACAGTCGGTCAGCACTGACCGCCACGGTGCCTCTGCACACCTATCGGATGGCCAAACACTACGAAGCGCATTGCTGGTCGCCGCCGATAGCCGGTTTTCCAAGACACGCCGAGATTTAGGGATCTCCGCAGACATGCACGATTTTGGTAGAACGGCAGTCGTGTGCCGGATGGCGCACGATAAACCACACACCGATATCGCATATGAGTGCTTCCACTATGCCCAAACATTGGCCGTGCTACCGCTTGTCGGGGACCTCTCGTCCATCGTGATCACACTATCTACGGATATGGCCGATATTGTGATGAACATGGGCGAAGATGCCTTCAACAGCGACGTTGAACAACGTTTCGAAAGCCGTCTAGGTAGAATGAAATTGGTCGGTAGCCGCTATGCTTATCCTCTGGTGGCAGTGCATGCGAACAGATTTACCGCCCATCGATTTGCGCTAATCGGCGATGCTGCCGTAGGCATGCATCCGGTCACGGCACATGGATTCAATCTCGGTCTGCGGGGACAGGACACCCTGGCTAACGAAATCGCCACAACTCTGAGCAGACATGGCGACATTGCCTCACCAACAGTGTTGCAGCGTTACCATGCCAAACATCGGCGTGTGACCAGACCCCTATATCTCGCAACCAACAGCATCGTGCAGCTCTACACGCGCGATGATTTGCCGGCCCGGATCGTAAGGGGCGCGGTGCTGAGACTGGGCAATCGTATACGGCCAGTAAAACACGTAATCGTAGAGCAGCTGATGGAAACCAGGGCGCTACCGAATTGATCCAGGTCAAAATATTGCGAATCTAGGTGTCGCAATCTTTCTGCCTAAACTGACAGCATGTCCGCTGGAGACCGTGACGCGACTCTTTGGGCTTTGGCTGTTGGAACAATGCGGAGGAAGCTAACATTGCCCAAGGTCACGTTCGTCACGGCTGACGGTGCGCGCAACGAGGTCGTAGCCAAGAACGGGGAGACCCTGCTCAAAGCAGCCCACCACGCAAAAGTGAATGTCGAGGGCGCATGTGACGGCTCGCTGGCGTGCTCGACCTGCCACGTGCTCGTCGACGACACCCATTTCGGCACCTTGCCCGAACTACGGGAGGACGAAGCCGACATGCTTGACCTCGCCTTCGGTCGCGGTCCAACCTCGCGGCTGGCCTGCCAGATCGTGATCACCGACAAACTCGACGGCATGGCCGCCGTCGTTCCGAAGCCGTTCGATATCTGACTGCCGCATCGGAGAGCAGACAAGAGGGAGGAAAAGAACATGCCACATTGGACCGACTTCGGCGTCTGGCAGGCAGAAGATATCCATTGGGACCGCTTCGATTCGTCGCGCGTCGACCTCGACCTCGTCAAGTTGGTCAAGGCGGCGAGCCTGGTCGAGCACAACGCGCCGGTCTACGCCAAATACATGTGCAACGTATTCCACGATGATCCGGGTTTTGCCAAACTGGCCAGGGACTGGGCGGACGAGGAGGTCAAACACGGCAAGACGCTGGCCCGTTATGCCAAGCTCGCAGATCCCGAATTCGACTTCGACACTGCCTTCAAACGCTATACCGACGGTTTTCAGGTGCCGGTCGAAGTAAGCGAATCGGTGCGCGGTTCGCTGACTGGTGAAATCCTGGCGCGTTGCGTCGTGGAGACCGGCACCAGTTCCCACTACACGGCGATCCGACGGGTAACCAACGAGCCGGTCCTCGAGGAGCTATGCCGCAACCTGGCGGCCGACGAATTGCGCCACTACAAGACCTTCTGGGAGTTCTCCAAACTGCTCCGCGAGAAGGAGGGCATCGGCCTCGTGAAGCGCGCCCAGGTTGTCATTAACCGGGTTGCCGAAGCCCAGGACGAGGAGCTCGCTTACGCCTTCCATACGGCCAACGAGAAGTCCGGCGGCTTCAATCACAAACGCTCCAACGAGGCCTATGCGGGGCACCTCTACAAGCTCTATCCGCCCTATCTGGTGGAGCGCTTCGTCGCCATGCTGTTGAACGTGATCGGCCTCAAGCCACACGGTTGGCTGAGCCAGCGAATCAGCCGGTTAGTGTACCGAAAAATGCAAAAGCGCGCGCGCCGTTTCGCCGCTGGACAACCAGCGTAGCCGGTTCGGACGAGGTTACTTATAAGCCGGCTATCACCAACTATGTGACATCGGACTGGCGATCGATATTTGCACAAAAATGGTGCCGCCTGTTGGACTCGAACCTACGATCCTGTTCCTACCAAAAATCACATCCGGACATAGGCATGATGTAATCCGCCGAGTTCCGGCGACGATGGTGTGAATGTAAAGATTTTCATTGCCACCAGCCACATGCTGTCGCCGTACTTCACGCTTTCCTGCTCGATCGCCACCCGATCCAACTTATCGGGTGACGCCATTGCAATCCATTTGTTGGTCGATTCGACCAAAAGATCGAAAAAACCAAAAAAACAGTCACGTTCTGTGGCCAATCCTTCTGACATGTCAGTTCCCGCCCATTTTATAATTCCCGTGAATTATTTTCTTAATGCAGCGGGTCGTTCGCGTTCAGTACCAACTTCGATTTTGATGTCAGGCGCAGCAGCGATGGTTTCTTGGATGTGGCACCAATTAACGACGCTCCGAGCAATACGTCGCATGTTTTCAGTAATCGCATCGCTTAACGGCCGCGTTACCAGCGGTATTATCTACCAACAAAGTTGGGTCTTCGCTTTTCGATGAAGGCCTGTTGAGCCTCTTTCGCATCTTCCGTTCGGGAGATTGCCGCTGTCATATCCTGCTCGTAGCGGTAACCATCGCGCAGTGTCATGTCCTCGATAGCGTTGAGCGTTTGCTTAGCCAACTTTACGGCCAACGGGCTCTTGGACGCAATGCTCAACGCAAGCTCCATTGCGTTCGCCATCAACCTGTCGGGTACGACGCAGTCCTCGATTATCCCCAGACGATACAACTCGCGGGCCGGCACACGGTAGCCCGTCAGCACCATCCGGCGGAGTAGCGAATGCGAGAACAGACGTTTTGCGTGGCTTGCACCGCCCATGAGGCCAACATCGATCTCCGGTAAACCCAAGCTTGCAGACTCCGAAGCAACAATGACGTCGCACGAAGCCACTATTGCCAGTCCCGCGCCCAATGCGTGGCCGTTGACCGCGGCTACGACGGGCTTGGTACATTCGCGGATCGCGTGAAAGCATTCCCGGGTACGCCGCGAGTGGGCGGGCAAATCGCCCGGACCCTTGATAACGTCTTTGCGACCCTTAAGATCGGCACCAGCGCAGAACACCTTGCCCGCGCCAGTCAACACGACCGAGCGCATCGCCTCGGTCTCGGAGATCACGTCGAGTGTCCGCGTGAGTTCTTCTGATAATGTCCGACTGAGTGCATTCACCGGCGGGAAATTCATCTCCAGCAGTGCAATGCCCTCCTCGCTGACCGTCACGTTTAGTTGGGTCAAGTTCTTCAATTGGCACATGGACAGAGACATCGATTCTACTCCTTAGTAAAAATACGATTCATACAACGCCGCACTCACGCAGCTGCGCCACTTCGCTGTTCCCGGTGCCGAATTCGGCAAGCACTTCACCGGTATGCTGACTCAATTCGGGTAGAGGTCGACTGGCGTTACCGTCGCTTTCGCCAAATCGGAATGGGCTCACTACCAGGGGAACTGAGCCGGCGGCCAGAAACTCGTAATTGCGCACCATCTCTCGTTGACGCACCTGTGGATCGTTGAGCGCTTTCGGTATCGTATTAATCGGACCGGCCGGAACACCCGCTTCGATCAAGCCTACCAAACACTCAGAACGATTTCTGGTTAGTAAGGAGTGCTCAAGTATCGACTGAGGTACCTCCTGATTCCGTACGCGCGCTCCATTTGTACGAAATCGCTCGTCTGACGACAGATAGGGCATCTCAGGCACCTTACACAAGCTTGCGAATTGCTGATCGTTGCCGACTATGAGGATAATATCGCCACCACGGCACGAGTATACTTTCTGTGGTTGAATGTTCGGGTGCGCGTTACCGGTGCGTCGTGGTGCTTTGCCGGTTAACAGCAAATTCATCGCCTGGTTGGAGAGTAAGCTGACGCCCACGTCGAACATCGCCATGTCAATATACTTGCCTTTGCCAGTGACTACTCGTGCGGCAAGAGCGGCGACAACGGCTGTGGTCGCGTATATACCAGTGACCAGATCGACAATGGGTATCCCCACCTTCATCGGACCAGCGCTAGGCTGGTCATCTCGTACGCCCGTCACACTCATGAGCCCGCACATCGCTTGAGTTAGGAAGTCGTAGGCGGGCTGCAGCGCTCGCGGGCCTACCAGGACACGACTGAGATCAAGAACCCTAATGTGCGAAAGTGGCCCTGCCATTCCCAACGCTCCCTCGGGCTGGATACCATCCAGCTTGTTTTTCTTTATCGTCCGGCAGTGGGTGAGAATATGTGCAGCAAACGGATTTGCTCCGTTAAGCGCACAGCAAATAATGTGGTCACACAGCATCATGATTCTCACTGTCACATCGCCAAACAGCCTCCGTCGACCGACGGCACGGCGCCCGTCACATAACTCAACAGGTACGAGTACCGCAGAACGACCGAACCCGCCGGCGTGAGCCAAACTGTAGCCCCGCTATTCGATCTCGAATCACAAACCTTCAGCTGCGCTCCACCAGATGCTGGCGTACAAACTTAGCATTGCGCTTAGCAGCTTGGGTCTTGAAATCGTCAGATGAATACAGCCCGATATGAGTTACCTTCTTCATCACCGAAAGTTCCTTGTTGACAGACGGTATTCGATTAAATGCTTCAACTTGCAGATCCCAAGGAGTGTGTTCGTCGCCTTCTACAATGAGCATTTGGGTCGGTGTGTTGAGGTTCCGTTTGAGATGGCTCATTACCGAATACTGCATCAGATTTTCGGCCGATTCGACCGTACTCATCCGATTGTAATTAGGAGCGTAAGACTCGCGCGCCGACGAGAAAAATTTCATCGACGGCTGGAATGGCCAGACACAAAGCTCTTTGTCGGGGTCTTCTACATTGTGCGGAATATGGCCTTCCGGCTCGCCCCGGGAACGGCGTTCCCGGTCTTCCATGATTGCCGCTTCCAGCTTCGCGAAGCGGCCCTTTCCGTAACCATGGACAAGCCGCATCGATTCATAGCCATCAATAACCGGTATCACCGACACCGCACAACGCACGCGCGGGTCTATGCCTGCGAGAATGAGCGCGTGACCGCCCGCAAAAGATATGCCCCAAACGCCAAGACGCTCAGCGTCCACCTCCGGCAGGGTGGCTGCAAAGCTGAGTGCGTTGCGGTAGTCTTCGATCTGCATCCAAGGGTCAATATGCTGACGCTGAACGCCGTCACTATCTCCGAAGCCCCTATAATCGAAACGCAGCGTCGCACAACCCACGGCAGCCAACTCAGCCGCGTAGGTAGGCATCACGATCTCTTTGACGTAGCACCAGCCCCCCGCAACCACCAGAAGCGGGTGAGGCCCGTCGCCCTCTGGCATATTTAGAACACCAACTAACTTGATGCCCTTGCTCATAAATTCTACGTTCTTTTCCATTGCAGTCTCCAGCCTGAGCGCGTTAGTGGCTCTATATTATCCTTCGACAATTAGGCATTCTGGATTTCGAGTCGCCAATAAATCACGGTTCAGAGATCATCGGTAAGCCCTTAAAAAGCCGTACTTATGTTACCCCAAAAGAAAAAAGAGCCAGCAGGTTTTCGCTAACTCTTTGAAATTATGGTGCCGCCTGTTGGACTCGAACCAACGACCCCCGCATTACGAATGCGATGCTCTACCAACTGAGCTAAGGCGGCGCCTAGGCTAGTATGTTCGCCCACTTAGGACCGGACGCGCTGCCGGTCAAGCCTTTTACGTCACCCCTTAAGAGGCTTGCGCGAATTGGCCCGCTGCGGCGCCGGCGATTTTGCCGAACACTGCGCCCGAGGTCAGACCGGTGCCGCCGGGATAATTGAAATAGAAGATGCCGCCAACCAGCTCCCCGGCCGCATAAAGGCCGGGGATCGGCCGTGAGCCCAGGTCGAGCACGTTAGCCGCGTGGTCGATGCGCAGGCCGCCGAAGGTGAAGGTGAGCCCACAGATCACCGCGTAGGCCTCAAACGGCGACCCGTCGATGGTATTGGCCCAGTTGGTCTTGTCGACTGCCAGGCCGGTGGTGCCCCGCCCGTCCTTGACGTTGGGATCGAACGGGACAGCGGTCTGCACCGCCGTGTTGTAGACCTTGATTTCGGCCAGCGCGGCGGCGGTGTCAACACCGTCGAGCTTAGCGATCAATTCCTCCAACGTGTCGGCGCTCACCTTGGTCACCCGGCGAATGCGGTACTCGTCGCGCAACAGGTGGCTTACCTTGGCGTCGAAAATTTTCCAGGCGAACTGTCCCGGTTGCTCGAGGATCACCTTTCCGTATTTAGCGTAGGTGTAGTTGCGAAAGTCGGCCCCCTCGTCGACGAAGCGCCGGCCGGTGGAGTTGACCATGATGCCCCAGGGATAGGAGTGCTTCTGGAAATTATCGCCGACCGTGAGGTCGCCGAACTCGGGCGCATTGCGGTCCCAACCAACGGCGTGGCGCCCGACCAGTTGCCGTAGGGCTGGGCGCCGATATCGAGCGCCATGCGGATGCCGTCGCCCATGTTGAAGCGCGAGCCGCGCACCTTGGCGAGGTCCCAGCCAGGACCAAGATAGCGCGTGCGCCACTCAGTGTTGGCTTCGAAACCGCTGCTAGCTAGCACCACCGCCTTGGCACCGATGGTGATGGTGCTATCCAGTTGGCGCACGTGGCCGCCGTGCACCCCGGCGGCGTCGTGGACCAGGGAAACCGCACGGCTGTCGTAGAGTATGTCGATACCGCACGTCCGCGCCGACGCGATCAGGGCGTCGACTACAGGACATAAGGACTTGAAGATGTTGAAACGATACACCTATCTCAAGGCTGAAGATCTGGCTCTTAAACTGGGGTGATAATAATATACACCACTATCATTACTGATGAGTTTTTAGCATTTAATTAAACACCCGCTAGAATAGCCTGTATGGACTCAGGAGACTCATATCTGATGGGTATGGTGTGGGTTATGGTGTGTCCTGTTTGAGCCTCAGTGACTCCGTATGGGTCTCTATGACCCCTTTAGCTATGGTATTAACAATCGCCATGAAATGTGTCAGACTTTTTGTTATGAAAAAACTGACCACCACACTCTGCCTGACTGTTGCCCTGCTATTTGGATGTACGGGGGTGTGTATGAGCGCCGATCCAGCAAAAGGTTTGCTTGATTTAAAGTCTAGTTTGGTTGCTTATTCTTGTGATGATTATAAGGGTCCCATACCCCAAAATGCCAATCCCAACAATCGGGGCCCCTATTATTTTGAAATTGATTTTGATCAAAAAAAGGTCAGTGAAAAATCCGTATTAGATGGTTATTGGAGCCATTGGTATCAAGCCGCTATTACCAACGAAAAAATCGTCTGGTCTAATCACCACAAATGTAAAATTGCTTTCGATAAAGAAAATGAAGAAATAGAAATTACGTTTCCCGATAAGGTCGACTAAGGAATTTGGTCAGGATGCTACAAGGTTGAGCCTCGAAAAAACTCCAAATGATTTGGGTCCATCAACCTCAGTTAGTAAGGACGATTCTTTTAATGAAGCAAAGATGACGACCTCTGATGAGATCATCATCATTGGGTCTCCATACATAAAATATAAATAGAGAAGCGTGATATATCATTATACGACTGTTTTTTTAGGACGATAGACCCACAGTTCTAGCTGAGTAACTCCAGAAGCTATTATTACATTATTTATGCAGGGTGTATTTCTTTGGGTGGTCTTCCTTTCTTGCTCCAATTTTGCGCCAATGAAACCCGGATGGGACCCATAATAATTTTGTAGGATTCACATAAGTTCTTATTAATGCTACAATATTTTTCAGGATTAAAAGCTTGAGATGTCTACCCCCGCATTACGCGTGTATTTACCGTTGACATCCTCCAGCTAATCGTAGGTTCGCCAAAAGTTGTTGGCCAAAAAGCGGGCATTGTTGGTGCAACCAGCACCATCAGGCTCGGCGCAAAGGCGGGCTCCACCAGCAACAGGTCCGCGGCCATCACCGTCGTTCGTGGTGACTGAAATCGAGGCCGTTGACTTCGTCGCCGGCATCGATATCGATGGCGATACCAGCATCGTCTAAAACCAGTTTTGTCAGTTTTGTTTCAGGGTCGCGCACCATCTCCGCAACGGGCGAATAGGCTGACGGGAAAAATAGCCGGTTTTTGTCGTGCAGGGTTGATTCGGCCATGTGCGAACAACGCTGTTGTAGCGGCGCGCCGATGGCGAGCCTTTCGGTGCCGCTCATTCAATACCCATATAATTAATGTAAGGTTAAAATGGACCGGAATGGCCTAGAATTTAGCCAGTTTGAACCGCTTCGCCCGCATCCGCCTCTGCAGCACCCTCGTTCGGCACAGCGGAGTTCGGTTCCGGCCCGGATTCGTTCACTGTTTCCGGTGAAACGGTGGGTGCAATGACCGCCCGGTGCACACGTGGCGGCTGCTTCCACGATAGCGTTGCGAAAGAACTGCAATGGCCGCATACCGCCGACCAATCGTCGGCCACAGTCCCACAACTGGCGCACACCCACGCCTTATCGGCCTCGGCATCAACGGCTCTATCGATCCAGCGCCGCGCTCCCACATCGTTCTGCGTTTCAGCTTCTTCCAATTGCGCCCACAAACGGAACACCCGGGCAGTCGGCGCTAGCGTTTCTAGCGTTTCCAGTTGTTGTTTGGCTTCGCCCCACAACTTCGCCACCACCGCGACTTCGGCAATGGCGAATTGGCTTTCCGGATGGTCTCGATTATCCTTGGTCAACTGGGCAATAGCGCGATAGCGGTCGAGCGGCACCGCGTCGCCAGCAATATCCAGATAGACGGCGGCCAACCCCGGATGGGGTGCGTCGCGCCAGGTCCGCTCCAACACCTTGCGCGCCCGACGCACACGGCCGTCGTCCGCCACCAAGCGCGCCAAGAGTTCGGCAGCGGGTGGCAGTGCAGGATCGAGGTCGTGGGCTCGGCGAACCTGTTCGAAGGCATCGGACAAGGCGCCACGATCTAGCGCAGCGCGGGCCCGCTCGGTCAGCAATGCGGCTTGCTGGTGGCGGCCTACTTCGGCAGGCAGCCGTTTGCGACGCTGTGCTTCTTCCACAAGTTTTTGCGCCGCCCGCCAGCGACCAGCCTTACTGTGCAACGACACTAACGTATCGAGCAGCCACGGCGCTGAGGGCTGCAACGGATAGGCGCGCTGCGCATATTCCAACGCGCGCTCGTCATCGTTGTCGCGTAAGGCCTGTAGGATAAGGCCGCGAAGCCCCAGAAACTCTGTCTCCGGGCGCCCCAGCATTTGCTCGAAACAGCGCCGCGCGGTCGCCTCGTCACCGTCGAGTTGCGCGGCTTGCGCTGACAGCAGCAGCGTCAGGGGTGGCGCCTTCAACAGCGAGTCGGCGCGGCGCGCCAGCTTACGGGCGGCCATCGCGTCGCCCGCCGCGACCGCCGCCAGACCGTCGGTCAGCGCGCGATACCCGCCTGCTTCGCGGCGATGACGGCGTGCGACCATATACTCGCGCGGCCACCACCGCAACCAGCGCCATACGGCGTACAACATCGCCACCGCCACCACGACAGCGAATACGATCAGTGCCAACATTCCAACCGTCGTCTCTAACCGCCAACCCTGCCAGTCAATTGCCACAACGCCCGGTCGGTCAGCTAACCAGACCGCAAGCGCCACAACAAATGTGACCTCAACAAAAAAGATTAACGCCCGGCGCATCATGAGCCGCCGCTGTCCGCTTGCAAGCGCGCAATCGCCAGCGCTTCAAGCTCACCGACCGCGACCTCAACATCACGCCGCGACTGCGCATCAACCAGCCAGGTTGCCGCAGTCGTCGCCGCCGCGCCGGTCAAACCATCCAATTCGGCTACCGCACCGCCCAAATCGCCAACGTTTAGTTTTGCCTCAGCGCGGGCGACCTGCGCGCCTGGCGTATCACCCGGCACATCTGCACCGATACGTCGGATCGACACGGTGTTGCGTATGCGGTGCCAGGTTCGTTCTGTCCAACCCCTAGCTGCCTCGGTATCGGCGGTGGCGACGATATTGCGTGCAATACCCGGAAACGACTGCAGCAACGCGTCGCGGGTTGGAGCGCCGGTTGTGGCGCGCACAGCCAGCCGGTCGAGGATCATGCTAACAGTGTCATCGCCCACGGACAAAGCGCGCAGGCTTACCAGCACATTTTCGTAAGCGCTGCCGTTGTCCAACGCGCGTTGCAATCTGCCGACGGCCAGAGCCATGCCAATGGAACCCGCAATACTTCGGCCTGGGTCTGATCTGGTTTCGCCAAGCGTGGAAAGTTGTTCGCGCAAATTAGCAATTTCACTCTGCGCCGCCGCAACCGCGGCCTTTGTGGACTTTGCTTCACGTGCAGCCTTGGCTTGGATCCAATCAATCTCCGTTTCCGTTTCTTCAAAGCGGTCAATGATTCGACCGATATCTTCGTTGGGCCCAGCGAATTCCACTTGCTTCTTGGCAATCCGATCAAGCGCTGTGCGCAATTTCGCGAGATCGTCGGCGAATTGCTGCTGGAATTTTCCCGTATCGCCAGTTCTCGGCTCCGTTTCCAATAACGTCAGCCGTTCAGCAATTTCGGTGAAATCGACGCCTTGGCGATCACTGAGCACCGACCAGCCACCGGCAGCAATGGCGGCGATTAAAGCGATGACGGCGATGAAAAATGCACCACGGTCGCTTTGCTTCCAAGCACTGACGCCGGTTTGTGGTTGTGACCGCGAATTTACCGGTGATTCGGTAGCGAGCTCTTGTTGCACTCCAACGGGCTCGTGGGTCCCTGTGATATCGGTGAGATCGACATTGTGAGTTTTGGCAGCGGCAAATATGTTGGCGACGCGGTTTGCCGGGATAGCGTTGCGTTGTTTCCACCCTTGTACAGTGCTCACCGGCACGCCGAGCTTATGGGCCATTGGCCGAATGCCGCCAAATGCTGCGATAACCGCAGCACATTCTTGCAGATTAGTATCTATGTGATCGTTCATCCGAATTTAAGCTCCGTTTATGCGTACGTATGTACGTGTACGCTCTAAATATCAGAACAACTATAGCAGAGTTGTCGTAAAACGTAAGCGTTTACACACGTACATACATTAAATGTTGCCAATTAATTCGGCGAATAAACAGTCTTGATTGGGAGCCTCGGCAATGCGGATTTCGGCGAAGGTCAACGCTCTCAGGGCCTCGGCAACCGTCACGCTAAGGCAACAGGCGACAATCTGCCGGCAGTTCAGTTCCAAACCAGCCACGGCAACCAATTTTACGAAATAGGCTGCAGTGCGGGGCGAATAAAACAGCACCGAGTCAATAGTCCCTTCAACAAGCGCGCTATGCGCGGTCTCCGGCAGTGTATCGACCGTTTGCGCCCGATAGAGCTGGCAACGGCGGACGACATATTGAAAACTGGCCAACTCTGTACCCAAATCACCAGCGACGGTGCTACCGGTGACATGCACTAGCGCGCCCGCTAACGGATCGAGCTCCGTACACACAATCGCCGCCAACGCCCCGACATCACCCCCTGCGCTTGTCACATCGGTAAAACCGCATTCGGCTGCCGTCCGGGCGCTAGCATCGCCGACGGTGTAGACTGGCACGTCACGCTCTTGCATTGCCCGCGACAACGCACGCACGCCATTAGCACTGGTTACCAAGATCGCCTGCACGGCCGCCAGGTCGACGGTCGCGCCGGGGACATAGCTGATGTTGATCAGCGGCGCGATAACCGCCTCGATACCTTGAACCGTGAGCAGCCGCGCCGACTCTTCGGCGTCAGCGCGCGGCCGGGTCAGCAACACACGCATGGAAACTCCGCCAGTCACACCAGTTCTTCGAAAAATTTGGGACCGGCGCGCCGGCGTAACTCCTCGCCAACAACAGTACCGATAGCGACGGCATCGACACTGTCGCCCGTCTGGGAAAAACGCTCCAACCCGCTACCGTTAGGCCATACCAGCAATCCGTCAAGCGAGAGCTGGTTGCCATCGAGAGTAGCAAGACCGCCAATAGGCGTGCGGCAAGTGCCGTCGAGTGCCGCTAGCATCGCCCGTTCAGCGGTGACGCATAGCGCCGTTGGCCCATCGTTGAGTGGTGCCAGCAGCAACGCGGTTTGAGCATCGTCGGCACAGCGTTCGATGGCGACTACGCCCTGAGCAATGGCGGGCAGAAACTCAGCCGGTTCGAGCACCGCGCCGATGGCGTCGGCCCGGCCGAGCCGCTTGAGACCGGCGACGGCGAGCAAGGTCGCATCTACTTCGCCAGCTGCGAGCTTGTCAAGGCGGGTACCGACATTGCCGCGCATCAGGGTGATCGTCAGATCGGGCCGTACTGCCAGCAGCTGCGCGCTACGGCGCAACGAGGCGGTGCCCACCCGCGCACCGCCGGGCAATGCGCCAATCGACGCCGCACCCAACAATGTGTCGCGGGGATCTTCGCGCGGTATAAAGCAATCGACGGCCAACCAGTCGGGCAACCAGGTCTCGACATCCTTCATAGAATGCACGGCGATATCGATGGCGCCGTCGAGCAAGGCCTGCTCGATTTCCTTGGTAAACAGTCCCTTGCCGCCAAGATCCGCCAGTGGCCGGTCGGTAATCTGGTCGCCGGTGGTCTTTATGACGTGCAGTTCGGGCTTGGGATTATTGGGATACGCGGCAACCAACATGTCGCGCACCTGGTTGGATTGGGCCAACGCCAGCGGGCTGCCACGGGTACCGATGCGAAGGGGTTGCGGTGTCATGGTTTGGTCATAGCCCTAGACACGCCGGATGAAAAGAAGTGCTTTCGCTAGTCCAGCGGCTCCTAAGGCGCTATATGCCACCCATGTACGTCCTTGGCATCGAAACAAGCTGCGACGAGACGGCGGCAGCGGTGGTTGCGGACGACCGCCGGATTTTGTCGAACGTTGTGCTCAGCCAGCTCGACGAGCACCGGCCCTATGGCGGCGTCGTGCCCGAGATTGCCGCACGGGCCCATCTCGACCATCTCGATGGAATTATCAGTCAGGCCATGGATGAGGCCGAGATCGGCTTCGACGCGCTGGATGGCATCGCAGCGACCGGTGGGCCGGGCCTGATCGGCGGCGTCATGGTCGGGGTGATGACAGCCAAGGCAATCGCCGCCGTGCACGGCCTACCCTTTCTAGCAATCAACCACTTGGAGGGCCATGCCTTAAGCGCGCGTCTTACCGACGCGCCGGGCTTTCCCTATCTGCTGCTGCTGGTATCGGGTGGCCACTGCCAGCTGCTGGCGGTCGAGGGTGTTGGCGATTATGTCCGGCTCGGCGGCACCATCGACGATGCCATTGGCGAAGCGTTCGACAAAACCGCCAAGCTGCTCGGCCTCGGTTATCCTGGCGGACCGGCGCTTGAAACCGCGGCAGTGTCCGGCGACCCCAACCGGTTCGCCCTGCCGCGACCCCTGGCACACCGGCCCGGTTGCGACTTTTCCTTTTCCGGCCTCAAGACCGCGGTGCGCCATGCCGCCGCAAAACTTCCCGGCAAAACTCTTTCGCCCGGCGATGCCATCGACCTCGCCGCATCATTCCAGGCCACCGTCGGTGATATTCTGGTCGACCGTTGTCGAAACGCTTTGGAAAGTTACGTTCAGGCTTATCCCGATGCCGCGCCTCTGCTGGTGGTCGCTGGTGGCGTCGCAGCGAACCAACATTTGCGCAACTGTCTCAGCGAACTTTGCGAACGCCGCCAAACCCGTCTGATCGTACCGCCACCCGAGCTGTGTACCGACAACGCGGCAATGATCGCCTGGGCCGGCATCGAGCATCTGCACAACGGCACATCTGACGGCCTCGATTTCGCGCCACGGCCTCGCTGGCCACTCGATGAAAGCAGGGGTGCCACCGCCTGACAGTGGCTTGCACCGGCTAGGCCGGTATGGCCATAAAGGGGCCATCCGAACGGGAAGGGCATTCGAAAGATGGCCGAGACATCCAAACCAAGCGCCAAGATCGAGCTGCACACACTGTTCTCCACACCGGTTGCCGTCGCTATCCTACCCGACACCGGGCCGCTTAATAGAGCGCTGCACGCGACGATCCTGACGCAGGAAAAATCGTACCCTTCGACCAAACATTCGAACCTGGGCGGCTGGCAACCGACGGGGGATATCGACGAGTGGGGCGGTGAGAAAATACGTAATATCCTCACCTTCACGCGTCAATTCGCCGACAAGCTGACAGTCAATCGGCAGGGTCAGCCGGCGCTGCAAAATTGGCTGATGAACGCTTGGGCCAACGTCAGCCAGCTAGGCCACGGTAACGAGTTCCACACCCACCCCAGCCGCGTTTTGTCGGCCTGCTATTATGTAGGGGATGGCGGCATCACCGACGATCTCTCGGTAGGCGGTCAATTCAAGATACAAGATCCGCGCGGTGTCGCACCAGCGATATTCCAGCCCAATCTGGCGCCCAACGTTCCCAACAACGCCGCGTTTGGCGCCAGAGAAATAATCAGCCCAACCGCCGGCACCATACTGACGTTCCCCTCCTGGCTGTCCCATGCGGCGCGGCCCTACACCGGCGGCGACGTGCGCATCTCCGCCGCCATGAATTTGAGCTGAGAGCGCGATGCAGCGTATCGGCATCATCGGCGCAGGCGCCTGGGGGACGGCTCTGGCGACAGTGGCTCGGCGAGCTGGCCGCAACGTAGTTATTTGCGCCCATGAGCCCGAAGTCGTCGAAACGATTAACACTAAGCACATGAATCCTAATTTTTTACCCGGCATTGCCTTGGACCCCGGCATCCATGCGGTTGGTGATCTCGCTGAAACGGTGGGCGCCGACGCCGTGTTGCTGGCGACACCAGCGCAGTTCACCCGAGCCACGGTCGAGGCCATCGCGCCGCACATGACCAAACTCGTGCCTCTGGTCATCTGCTCCAAAGGCATCGAACAGGCGACCGGCAAATTACTCAGCGAAGTGGTCTCCGAGACCGCGCCTATACTCACCACTGCGGTTCTGTCCGGTCCGACCTTCGCCGACGAGGTAGCGCGCGGCCTACCAACCGCGGTAACGCTGGCTTGCAAAAACCCAGATATGGCAAACGCGCTGGTCGAGGCGCTCGGCACCGCAACCTTCCGCCCCTATGCATCGGGCGACGTGGTGGGCGCGCAGATCGGCGGTGCGGTGAAAAACGTTATCGCCATCGCCTGCGGCATCGTCGACGGACGCGGGTTCGGGCAAAACGCCCGCGCCGCCATCATCGCGCGGGGGCTGGCGGAGATAACGCGCTTCGCCGAAGCGCTCAGTGTCGATCCGCGCACGCTGATGGGTCTCTCGGGGCTGGGTGATCTGACACTCACTTGCACTTCGGTCGCGTCGCGTAACTACAGCGTGGGCAAGGCGCTGGGCGAGGGCGCGACGCCCGATGACGTTATGGGCGATCGGCGCACGATCGCCGAGGGTGTGTTTACGGCACCCGCCGTGCTCACCCGCGCAACGGCGCTCGGTGTCGAATTGCCAATTTGCGCCGCGATTAAATCGATCCTGCACGATGAAGCCAACATCGACGCTACCGTCGCCGACGTACTTGCGCGCCCCTTCCGGCCGGAAATCTAGCCGCACCCCTGTTTACCACCCAGCAAATCTGAGCACATGGCAGCACCAAAAAACTCAGATGAAAAGCCCGAGATGCGCGGCAATTTTCGCGTTATTTGCCACATCGATGATATCGGCGAAGCCGGTAAGGGTATTGTCTTGACACGTATCAGTAGGGGTGATCCCAACCGCACACTGGATCTATTCCTGGTAACCAACGGCGGTGACGTACACGGCTATTTCAACATTTGCCCGCATCAGGGCACGTCGCTTGACCTCAAACCCGACGTATTCCTCGATATCGAGCGCAAATATATCCAGTGCACAACCCACAGTGCCAAATTCCAAAAGCATGATGGGCTTTGTGTCGGTGGCCCGTGCACCGGCTCGAAATTAATGAAGCTGCCGATCACGGTAGATGACGACGGTGCCGTATTATTGGGCAGTTGAGCCACCACTCCAATTTCCCGATAATAGGCACCAAGAAGTGGAAAAAAAGGGAGAGCACACCCGATGTTTCGCGAAAAATTTCCGGTGTCCGACGAATGGGCTAACCGCGCCTGGGCCGACGAAGCCAAATACCAGGAGATATACCAGGACTCGATCAGCGACCCAGAAAGGTTCTGGGGCAAGCAAGGTAAGCGGCTCAACTGGATCAAGCCTTACACCAAGGTCAAGGACACCTCGTTCGACGCCGGCGATCTGCACGTCAAATGGTATTACGACGGCGTTTTGAACGCCTCGGCCAACTGCCTCGATCGGCATTTGGATACGCGCAGCGATCAGGTGGCGATCATCTGGGAAGGCGACGACCCAGCCGAGGACGACAAGCTCACCTACCGCGACCTGCACGAGCGCGTGTGCCGCCTCGCCAACGGGCTCAAATCGCTAGGCGTCAAGAAGGGCGACCGCGTTACTATCTATCTGCCGATGATTCCCGAAATCGCCGTCGCCATGCTGGCCTGCGCGCGCATCGGCGCTATCCACTCAGTAGTGTTCGGCGGTTTCTCGCCGGAATCGATCGCCGGACGCATTCACGACTGCGAATCGTCGATGGTCATTACCTCCGACGAGGGATTGCGCGGCGGCCGCACCATTCCGCTGAAAGACAATGTTGATCAGGCGATAGAGCGCCTGACCGTCGAACACATCGACAAGGTCGTGGTAGTGAACCGCACCGGCGCCGACATCAACTGGGTCGAGGGCCGCGACGTCTGGTACCACGAGCTTGTCGAAGTGCAATCGGCCGATTGCCCGCCCGAGCCAATGGACGCCGAGGACCCGCTGTTCATCCTTTACACTTCGGGCTCGACCGGAAAGCCGAAAGGCGTGCTGCATACGACCGGCGGCTACATGGTCTACGTTTCGATGACACACCAATACGTCTTCGACTATCACGACGGCGATATCTACTGGTGCACGGCGGACTGCGGTTGGGTCACCGGCCACAGCTATATCGTCTACGGGCCGCTGGCCAACGGTGCGACGACGACCATCTTCGAAGGCCTACCCAACTACCCCGACGCCTCGCGCCACTGGCAGGTTTGCGACAAGCACGGCGTCAATATCTATTACACCGCACCAACGGCGATCCGCGCGCTGATGCGCGAAGGCGACGAGCCAGTGAAAAAAACCTCGCGCCGGTCAATCCGCCTGCTCGGCACGGTAGGCGAGCCGATCAACCCCGAGGCCTGGCACTGGTATCATCAGGTGGTTGGCGACGATCGCTGCCCCATCGTCGATACGTGGTGGCAGACCGAGACCGGCGGCATTCTACTAACGCCGCTACCCGGCGCGACAATGTTGAAACCGGGCTCGGCGGCCAAGCCATTTTTCGGCATCCAGCCGCTTATCGTCGACAATGACGGCAACGTGCTGGAAGGAGCCTGTGAGGGCGTTTTGTGCATAGACGGCAGCTGGCCCGGCCAGATGCGCACGGTCTATGGCGACCATCAGCGCTTCGTCGATACCTATTTCAAAGCCTACCCCGGCCTGTTCTTTACCGGCGACGGCTGCCGCCGCGACGAGGACGGCTATTATTGGATTACCGGACGGGTCGACGACGTCATCAACGTGTCGGGTCACCGCATGGGCACGGCGGAAGTCGAAAGCGCGCTGGTCGAGCATAGCGATGTGGCGGAAGCCGCCGTGGTTGGCTACCCGCACGACATCAAGGGGCAGGGCATCTATGCCTATGTCACCTTGAGGGCGGGCGTCGACCAAAGCGATGCATTGCACAACGAGCTAATCAAGTTCGTACGCAAGGAAATCGGCCCCATTGCCACGCCGGATCTGCTGCAATGGGCACCGGCGTTGCCAAAGACGCGCTCGGGCAAGATCATGCGCCGCATTTTACGCAAGATCGCCGCCAACGAGCACGATCAGTTGGGCGACACCTCGACCCTGGCTGACCCAACCGTGGTCGACGATCTGGTGGACAACCGGCAGAACCGGTAAGAGATGTAAAAAAAACATAAAAGCGAACGGGGAATAACTCCGCCCGTTTTTGGAGTCACTCCGATGGCGAGGATTACTGCGCCGTCGGCGAAGCGGGCGAAGTCGGTGAGCGACACCTCGAGCGTCACACCGCGTGCACCCAGCGCCACGTTGTCAATGCCGGTTAGTTGGATGAAATAACCAGAGAGCTCGGGATTGACGATCAGCCACACAAGCATATCGAGGGCATCACGCTTAGCGAAGCCATCGCCGGCGTCAAAGCGAACCGCACCGATCTGAACTCCTTCGCAGTGCTCGTAACGACCACATCCTCGTACGGCCACGCGTATGCTGCCCCGGAATAAGTCGAATTTTCTCCACGCTTAAAGCTCAGGATATGGCTCCCTATATTCTGTGTGGCGAGAAACCGCATAAACAGTAGCGGGTGCAAATGGTCAAAAGTCGACGCAACGACCGTCGCGCTCCCAATCGCCGTAGCGTGTTGGCTCAGGCCCCTTTGGGCCGCCGATCTCTTTGGGTTGCTTTTTGTCTGTTGCCGCCAGCGTCGCGTAAGGTTTCGAAATTGCCGTAATTTTGGCGGATTTAGCTGTTGGGCTTGCCGATGATGTTTCAGGTGATGGCCGCGCGCGGTGTTCGGTAAACCTAGGTCGCGGTGACGAAGTCTTCTTAGGACCAGCTTTTTTCATAGGCCTGATATGGCCAAGGTTGGCGCATTTGCCAAGAGCAATCTGACGGCGGAAAGGACGGAGGCCAAAACCGCAAAATTGGCGAACAGGAACTCAAGGAGCCCCAAAATGTGGATAGTCTATCAACAGATATTTCCACATATTGTAGTCGACACAGCATATTGTGTGCTTGTCCTGGATTGCCACATGATCTAGGCTTTGATTGGAAAAGAGGTGGAATCTGATGTTTTTCCGAATTGGCGACCATTCGTAGACAGAAGGTGGACGAAAATGGCATGGACGGACGATCGTGTTGCGATGCTTCGAGAGCTTTGGACGAAGGGACTGAGCGCAAGCCAAATTGCGGTGCAGTTAGGCGGTGTCAGTCGTAACGCCGTTATCGGCAAGGCACACCGCCTCGGCCTAGAAAGCCGGCCGTCGCCAATTCGCGGCGGGGGCGGGGGGTCGCGTAGCCGCCGTAACCGGGCTATCAGTAGAGCGATCGAAGCTCGCGCCTTGCGCGGGACCATGGCCAACGAGGAATTAGGCAGCGATACAGAGGCACCGGAGAACGGTGAAAAGGTTATGGAGCGGCCCCTTGCGCCGCCCGCCCGGCCGATCAGCGACGTCAAGGATTGCCTGTGGCCGATAGGTGATCCCGGCGAAGACGAGTTCGGTTTCTGCGGTGAGGAGACCTCGCCCGGCCGCCCCTATTGCGCCACACACTGCGCGGTAGCATATATCCGCAAAGACCGGACAGCAGCCTGACGTCACGCGGTAACTTCACTAGCAGCAGGCTAGAAGTGGCCCTATAACGGGGCCGATGAACTTGGCTAAACCCAAAGGCGGACGGGCGCCCGACGCCCGTTCTACCGCCCTCGATTTACTGGCTACGGTGCTCGATCGCGCTGTGCCGCTCGATGCTGCGCTCGCCCAGTCTGCCGCATTGGCTAAACTGTCGCCGCGCGACCGCGCCTTTGCCCGGCACCTTGTAGCAACGGTGATGCGCCGGCGCGGCCAGATCGACGCGGCCATCGACGAAAAACTCTCGCGCCCGCTGGCAAAGCGCCAAATCCAGGTGCGCAACGCATTGCGCCTGGGGGTCGCGCAATTGGCCTTTCTCGAAACGCCGCCACACGCGGCCGTCGATGGCAGCGTCAATCTGGTGCGTCACAGCGGTCGCGCCGGCATGGCCGATCTGGTCAATGCGATCTTGCGGAGGATCGACCGCGACGGGGCCGACGCGCTGGCAACAACCAAAGAGGCCGCACGGCGCAACACACCCGATTGGTTGCGGGCTAGCTGGATCACCGCCTATGGCGACGATACCGCTGACGCCATCATGGCGGCCCACCGCGCCGAGCCGCCGTTGGACTTTACTCTCGCCCAAGAAGAGCAGGCCGAAGCGTGGGCACCGCGGCTAAACGCCGAAATTCTGCCAACCAGGTCCTTGCGCCGACGCGCCGGCGGCCTGGTGGGCGAACTGGACGGCTATGCAGAGGGTGCCTGGTGGGTCCAAGACGCCGCCGCCGCCCTGCCTGCCCGGCTAATTGGCGATCTTGCCGGGCGCTCGGCGATCGATTTATGCGCCGCCCCCGGTGGTAAGACAGCGCAACTCGCCACGGCGGGCGCAACGGTCACTGCTGTAGACATTTCAGCCGAGCGCTTGCGGCTGGTGACAGAAAATATGGAGCGCCTGGGCCTCACCGCAGAAACCGTGTGTGCCAATGCCACCGAATTCACGCCAGCGGCACCGACCGACGCTGTTTTGCTCGATGCGCCATGTTCGTCGACCGGCGCGATCCGCCGCCACCCCGACATCGCCTGGCTGAAAACACCAGACGACGTGGCAGCAACAGCCGCGCTGCAAGCACGCTTACTAAACGCAGCGGTTTCGATGCTGGTCCCCGGCGGAACCTTGGTCTACGCCGTGTGCTCGCTGCAGCCCGAAGAAGGGCCAGTGCAAATCGACACCCTGTTGGCCGGCGTGGCGGATATCGTGCGGGTACCGGTGGCCAGCGACGAGTTACCCGGCCTCGATGGTCTATCACCCACGGCGATTACCCCGGACGGCGACGTGCGTACGTTGCCCTGCCACCTTGCCGCGGCAGGTGGCATGGATGGATTTTACATCGCCAGGCTGCAACGGCTGTGACGAGACTCCTCTCTGACCTTGCGGCGCAGAGTTTAAATCGGGTACCAAAGCTTCATGGCTGATTTGCCGGTTCTACGCATCGCTCCATCGATTCTGGCCGCCGATTTTGCGAAGCTCGGCGAAGAAATTCGCGCTGTCGAGGCGGCCGGCGCGGACTGGATTCATATCGATGTGATGGACGGCCACTTCGTACCTAATCTCACCATTGGGCCAGCGGTAGTAAAGGCGCTAAGGCCGCACACCAGTCTGCCGTTCGACGTTCATCTGATGATCGCACCCGCCGATCCGCTGATCGAAGCGTTTGCCGACGCTGGCGCCGACACCATCTCGGTGCATCCCGAATCCGGACCTCACCTGCACCGCACCCTGCAAACCATCCGCAGCCTCGGCAAACGTGCCGGCGTGGTGCTGAATCCGGCAACGCCAGTCGACGAGATCGACCATGTTATGGATATGATCGACCTTATTCTGATGATGACCGTCAACCCCGGCTTCGGCGGCCAGAAGTTTCTCACCAGCCAGTTGGATAAGATCAAGACCTTACGCCAGAGCATCGATAAGCACGTTACCGGCGGCGGCGCTTCGATCGATCTGGAAGTGGATGGTGGGATCGACACCAACACCATACCGCTGGCGGCAGGTGCCGGCGCAGATGTATTCGTCGCCGGCACGGCAACCTTTCGCGGCGGACCCAGCGCCTACGCCGATAATATAAGCGCCCTGCGCAGTGCCGCCGAGGTCAATTAATGAGCGCGGCCCTGCTATACGACTGGCACTACAATGTCAGCAAGCTGCTCTACGCGACCCCAGTTTACCGTTACACCCTGTTAAGCCGGGTACCGCGCGATTTGATCCTGGTGCCGCCCGATGCCTGGCCGGGTAGTGCCGATGCTGGCGCAGCAATCGTCAGCGGCGAATTCAGTTTCTTCGGCGAAACCGTACGCGGCGACCTGCGGGCTTGGCGGCCGGGCGGCATGAGCGATGCCTGGTTGGCCGAACTACATGGCTTCGACTGGCTGCGCGATCTTCGCACACTTGGCGGTGACGGCGCCCGGCGGCAGGCGCGCGAGTTGGTTGGCGATTGGCTGGTTCGACAATCGAACTGGCATGAGATCGCCTGGCGCCCCGATGTGCTGGGCAACCGCTTGTTTGCCTGGCTCGGCCAGCACGATTTCTTTTGCGCCTCCGCCGATGATGATTACCGCCGGGATTATCTGGCGAGCCTGACGCGTCAAGCCAAACACCTATCGCGGGTGCTGCCGCGCGGCGCTCACGGCGCCAGACTCATCCTCGCCACAAAGGGCTTGATCACCGCCGGTTTGTCGCTGCCCGGACACAATAACTGGATCAGCCAAGGGCTAAAATTGCTGGAACGCGCCTGCGCTCAGCAGATTCTCGCCGATGGCGGTCACATTTCGCGCAGCCCAGCGGTGCAAACCCAAGTTCTACGTCATCTGGTTGATATCCGCAGCGCATTACTCGCCACGCAAAAGGAAGTGCCCGCTTTTTTAATGGTGGCGATCGACCGCGCCGTACCGTTTTTACGCATGCTCCGCCACAACGATGGCGGACTTGCCTTGTTCAACGGCAGCAACGAGGGACGCGGCCGGTTGATCGATATGCTACTGGCGCAGGCCGACTCCCGTGGCCGCCCACTTACCTCGGCGCCCCATTCGGGGTTTGAACGTATCGTCGCCAACCGCACCATCATTTTAATGGATACCGGCGGGCCGGCAGCTGGAGCGGCGGACACCGACACCCACGCCGGCACTCTGTCGATGGAAATTTCAATCGGGCGCGAACGGATAATCGTCAACTGCGGCACCCGTTCCGGTGCACGTGAGCCCTGGTCACAAGTTCAACGGTCGACCGCCGCCCACTCGACGATGATTGTCGACGATACCAATTCGTCCGCTTTACTGGCAGCCGGCAAGATTGGCCGGCGGCCCGGCGATGTTGCAGTCGACCGCAACGACGAGAACGGCAACGTCTGGATAACCACGAGCCACGACGGCTACGGCCCCTTGTACGGCATCACCCATCAGAGACGGCTCTATGTGGATACCAGCGGCAACGATATTCGTGGCGAAGATTCGATGGTGCAGGAAAGCGAGGGCAAACACCCGTCGCGCGGCTATGCCCTGCGGTTCCATCTGCCCCCCAGCGTGCAAGCTTCGCTGGTGCAAAACGGCAGCGCGGTACTATTGCGGCCGCCGAGCGGCGTGGGCTGGCAGCTGAGGGCCGATGGCGGCACTGTTTCACTCGCTGAAAGCGTCTATTTAGGCGGCAATGACGAGATCAGACGCAGCGAACAGGTCGTCGTTTCGGGCATCTTCGACCCGCCGGATGCTAACGGCACCATCGCCTGCGTTAAATGGGCGCTAAAAAAGGTGCCCAAGAAGGGTTAGGGTGGTTTTCCCCCATTCGTTACCAGTCCTTAACTATAACCGGCTACGACACTCCCCAATCGCACACATCAAGATCGGGGAATAAAACGCGTGCTGGGATTACAGCTGCCAGCGCCGTAAGCCATCGGGCAGTGTCAGGCCACGCCACATGCCCTTGATGTCAGCGACGACCCCGTCGACCACCGCCAACCGAACCAGGTCGGCGGCATCGAATTTTCTGTATACATCATGTTGGACGGCACCGATTACCGCATCGTAGCCTTCGGCCCCGTCGAGCCCTGGCAGTAGCTCTAGGTCGTACAGGGACTTTGCTTCCGCAGCGTCGGCGTGGGGATCGTGAACGTCAACCCGGTGGCCCCGGTCACGCAGAGCACCAATGATATCGATAACCTTGGTGTTGCGCAGGTCGGGCACGTTTTCCTTAAAGGTTAAGCCGAGCACCAAAACGCGGCCGTTTTCCCGGCCCATTGCGGTATCTATATTGGCGGCAGCAAATGCGCCAACACCGTCATTGATGCGCCGACCAGCGAGAATGATCTCAGGATCATGTCCGGCCTGCTTGGCAGCATAGGCCAAATAGTAGGGATCAACCCCGATACAGTGGCCGCCAACAAGGCCGGGCCGGAAGGATAGGAAATTCCACTTGGTGCTAGCGGCATCGAGAACGTTCTGTACGTCAATACCTAGCCGGCCGAGGATCATCGCGACTTCGTTGACGAAGGCGATGTTTATATCACGCTGGGCGTTTTCTATAACTTTTGCCGCTTCGGCGGTGCGAATATCGCGGGCCTGATGGATGTCACCACCATTGATCGCGCCATAGATGCCCGCCAGTCGTTCGGCGACTTCCGGCGTCTGTCCGGCCACGACTTTCGTAATTTGCTCGACGGTATGTTCGCGGTCGCCGGGATTGATGCGCTCTGGCGAGTAGCCGAGAAAGAAGTCTTTGCCGCAGGTCAACCCTGACGCGGCCTCCAATGCCGGGCCGCAGATACCTTCCGTGACACCCGGATAGACCGTGGATTCATATACGACGATGGCGCCTGGTTTAAGCACCCGGCCCACCGCATCAGTCGCTGCGAGAACCGCGGACAGATCGGGCCGGTTATCTGCTCCAACCGGCGTAGGAACGGTGATTATTAAGACGCCGCTGCCATCGATTTCGGCCGGGTCGTCGGTAAAACCAAGCGCGCTGGACGCCAAGGCATCAGACGATATTTCTGCCGTTCGATCGTACCCACCCTTTAGTTCGGTAATTCGTTCGCCGCTTATATCAAACCCAAGCACAGCGCTATGCTTCGCCAAGGCTATCGCCACCGGCAAACCGACATATCCAAGACCGACAACTACGATTGGCCCCTTGTCGTTCATCATTACCTCAACTCGTTTTCAGTACGGCTCTTAACCGAGGAAGGGTTGCAAGAAAACCACATATGCGCGTATACGCGATAAAATTTGGTGCCGCCATCGACGAGTCGCACGTAAACAGATATTTCACCTGTGGCAGGGCACATAGCGATCTTTGTAATTGTCAACTAATGCAAGACGACCGGACCCTATGAACCGTCTCGATCGACTGGAAGCCCTCAGTGTCAACATACCGTGCAAAGCCTATAAACAGGCCCGGCCATTGGCCATGCTATGGTCGAACGGCATGGACTCCAATCTTCCGCCGATGACGCGTGCGGCTACAAGTAAGAACGCCGGGCTGCGCTCTTCGGGTTATAGGTCATGAACAAAGCCACTAAACCAGCCGCTTCCGCATCAGATCAGCCGGCGGCGACAGAGCAGTTGCGCGTCGTCATCGTCGGTCATGGCAAGTCGACCCTGGTTGGGCGCTTGCTCCACGACACCAACATGCTACCCAAAGGTAAGCTCGAAGCTATCGAGGAGATTGAGTTTCGCCACGCCGAGCGCGAATACGTTTTAATCGACGCGCCGAGCCACCGTGAAATTATCCGTAATATGGTGACCGGCACTTCCAGCGCCGATGCAGTGCTGCTGCTAATCGATGCCAACCAGGGGACGCGTGGCCAATTGTCCCGCCATGGCTATCTGCTGCAGTTGCTCGGATTCCACCAGGTCGCAGTCATGGTCAACAAGATGGACCTAATCGGTTATAGCGAAGCGCGTTTCCGGGAAATTGAGCGCGAATACAGCAGTCACCTCGAAGGCATCGGCGTTACGCCGACCTGCGTTATCCCAATTTCAGCGCGCAACGGCGACAATGTCGCAACGGCTTCGAAAAATTTAGGCTGGCAGAATGGGTCCACGGTCCTCGATGCGCTGGCCGAGTTTACCCCGCCGGAGAGCCACGAAGATGCACCGCTACGCTTGCCGCTTCAGGCCGTCGACAAATCCGACGACCGCTGGGTTTTTGTCGGCCGCATCAAAAGCGGTCGGCTCAGCGTCGGTGACGAACTGTTGTTTTCACCCAATAACCTCACCGCTAAAGTCGCTAGTATCGAAGTTCGGAGCACCAAAGAACCCGTCGCCCAGGCAAATGCTGGCTTATCGGTTGGCTTCACTCTGGACGAACAAATATTCGTCGAGCGCGGTGAGATCGCTAGCCATGTCGAGAATCCGCCCATTGAAACCGATGTATTTCACGTGCGGTTATATTGGCTGTCTGAGCACGCACTGGCAGCCGGCGATACGGTTACCCTCAAGATCGGTCCCACGTCGGTGCGTGCGACGATCGATCAGATCGAACAAGTCATCAACGTCGATGCGCTAACCGACCGGACGGCCGACAAGGTGGTGCGTGACGAGATTGCCGACGTTGTCGTACGCACCGCGCACCTTGTCGCTATCGACCCCCATCAAACCTTACTGCGCACCAGCTGTGTCGTGTTCACCGACAAGCACAAAACCTTGGGTGGCGGCGTTGTCTCGATGGGCCATTACCCAGACCAGCGGAAACTGGTCACGGTGCGCGCAACCAATGTCGTCGCCGAGGCCCATCGGGTAACGACGCCACAACGTATCGATCGTAATCGTCACGAGCCTGGCGTTTTGTGGTTCACCGGGCTGTCCGGGTCTGGCAAATCAACCTTGGCGATGACGCTGGAACAACGCCTGTTCGACCAAGGTTATCAGGTCTACGTACTCGACGGCGACAATGTGCGCGGCGGCCTCAACGCCAACCTTGGGTTTTCACCTGAAGACCGGGCCGAGAACATTCGCCGGGTCAGTGAGGTGGCGGCCCTGTTGACCGACGCCGGCGTCATCGTCATTACCGCCTTTATCTCGCCCTACCTCGCCGACCGCGAACGCGCGCGCGCTGTCGCAGGTGATAATTTCCACGAAATTTATATTGAGGCCGACCTGGAAACTTGTGAGGCGCGCGACCCCAAGGGTCTGTATAAACGCGCGCGCAACGGTGAAATCGGCGAATTCACAGGTATTTCTGCTCCCTACGAGACGCCCAGTCATCCCAACCTAGTGATCAACACGGCAATAAACGATATCAATACCTGTATCAATCAGCTGGAGGCCTATATCACTAAAAATTTCCAGCGGGGTTAATCATTGCCGGTTCTAGAAACCTTACGCCGTCTGCGCCACGGTCCGCTTTCGCGCTTCGATCGCATCTGGGTTTCGCTTGGCCGTCTGGCGCGGTTCGTAATTGCCGCCCTGCCGCGCTCGACAGTGAAACAGCGTATCGGTCCATTCGGACCCTTCCGGCTGGATGCGTACTTCGCCTTTAGTAATTTCTCCGCCTGGGGCCAGGGCCACAACAACGGCTTCCTGGCAACGGTCGAGGCTTGCCGCGGTAAAAATTGCATATTCGATATCGGCGGCCATATCGGGCTGGTCACCTTGCCGATGAGCCGAGTCGTTTCGCCGGCCGGCCGTGTCTTTAGCTTCGAACCTGGTAAAGCCAACCTCGAATTCCTGCGGTTTCACCTGGCACGCAACAACGCCACCAATGTCGAGGTCGTAGACACGCTGGTGGGGGATAGCGACGGCTGGATGGACTTCTTCGAACAAAGCGGCGCCGCCGGACAGAACTCAGTGGTGTTGAAGAAGAACCAAGAAGCCTATCAACGTGTCCGTCGGCGTCAGGTTACGCTAGACCGATTCTGTGCGGACAGCGAATTGCGGCCTGAAGTTATCAAGGTTGATGTCGAGGGAGCCGAACTAGCGGTTCTGCGCGGCGCACGCGAAACCCTCCGACGCAACCGCCCAACCCTTTTCCTCAGCGTCCATCCAACCGAACTTCGCTTGCTAGGCGAATCCGTCGACAGCCTGATGCACGAAATCGAAGATTTGGGGTATGTCTGTCTTGAGATTGGCGGGGAACCAGTCGCCGCATTTCGCCTGGCAGAGTATTTAATGTTACCGAAGGAACAAGCCAGTGGGCCTGCTAAACAGCGCGATTGAAACCCTGCGGGACCGGGGAGTAGCAGCCCTTTCCAAGGCTTGCTGGGGCGTGGCCCGCACTGCCGTCCTTAAGCTACTTGGCCGGCGCTTCGCGTTGTGCCGTGTCTATGACTACAAACTCTGGGTCGACCTGGAGGACAGAGGTATTTCGCGTACTCTAATGTTGTTCGGCGAACGCGAACTGGAACACAAGATTATGCTCGAGCGTGTCGTGCAACCTGGTATGAGAATTTTCGATATCGGCGCTAATATCGGCTACTACGCCGTCATGGAAAGCCAACTTACCGGCCCGTCGGGCCAAGTTGTAGCGATCGAACCGTCGCCTGAGAACGTCGCGCTGTTGCGGCGCAACCTGGAGCAAAACGCGGTCGACAATGTGGTCGTGCGCGAGGGTGCGGTGTCCAACAGCACCGGCGACCGTGAGCTCCATCTGTCCGCCCAAAGCAATCTCAACACCTTCCACGACGTGGGTAGCGGTGCCGTGCATTTGGCGGGAAAGACGGTCTCCGTTCAACTGAAAACAGTTCCTGCCCTGGCCGAAGAATTTGGCCAGCCGGACATTCTGCGTATGGATGTGGAGGGGCACGAAGTGGAGGTTATCGGCGGCCTGCTAGAGGCGGCGGAATCCGGAAAGACGCGGCCGATGATCATTTTCGAGACGCATTTGTCGCGCTATACAGACGATCACAGCTTCGAGCCCGTACTGCAGCGTCTGTTCGCGGCCGGGTACCGAGTCAGCCTCGCGGCTTCCTCATGGAAGCGGGGAACGACGCTGGTGCAGAGCTTCGGCTATCGCGGTGGGGAAACCGTGCGCAGCGACGGGGTGACGCGCACCTTGTTCGAGGATATCGCACCTGGTGATGCTGTGGACTTAATCTGCCACCGTGGCGGCCTGCGTACCGTGTTGCTGGTGCCAACTCCTTAGAAGCGGTCATCCTGTTAGTGCGCCACCTCTTCGCAGATGGCAAGCCATGCACGCGCGATCTTCTGGGGTTCCAGTGCCTCGACTTGGCGGCGGGCCTGTGTACCGAATTTGCAGGCCAGCTCTTCGTCTGCCGCCAACTCCGACATAGCCTCAGCCAATGCCTGCGGATCCTCCGGTGGAACGGCGCGCGTTCCGGTACCGCCACGCACAGGGTCCAGCGCGCCGGTTATGGTGCCTGCCGTGGCAACCGTCGGACAGCCATGCCCCATCGCCTCTAAAAGGGCGTTGGGCATGCCCTCAAAGCGCGACGGCAGCACAAACATCCGACAACGTTGATAGTAGAAGGCCGGGTCCACAAAACCTTCCAAACGCACCCGGTTGGCTAAACCTAGGCTATCCACCCGCCGTGTCAGAGCTTCACGTTCCGGCCCCTCGCCTAGGATCACGAGGCGCCAATCCTTGTGTCGCGGGGCGAACAGGGCAAACGCATCCAACAGTACATCGAATCCCTTCTGGCGATTCAGCCTCCCAACCGCCAGCACGAAGGGATTTTCAGCATCGGGTGCCCAGGGATCCAAGTGCGGCGGCAGCAAATTTGGAATATGTCGAAGCTTCGCTACCGGCACATAACTCTGCATGGCAACGACCGCGCCGGTAGAGTTGGCGGTCACGAGCGCGGCTTTGCGGTAGAGCATCCGGCGCAGCACGTCCCATATACGCCCAAGTGATTGCCGGGCCGGATCGTTGCGTTCGGAAATTATCACCGGCACGCCCAATCCGATGCAAGCGAGAATGGTGAGAATGTTCGTGGTGCCGACGAAAGCGATCACAATATCCGGCTGGGTGCGACGCACCATGGAACGCAGGCCCGCGATCCGCCGGGCATTGCCCAACAGAGCACTTAACGCATGGCGCGACGCCCCCCCCAGGCGGGCGGACAGACGTTCCACCCGCGGATCCAAAACAACGGCGTCCGGCCCATTATCGGCATAGGTAACCACACTGACCTGCTGGTCGAGATCGCAAAGCTCCGTTGCCAACAACGACAAAACACGCTGCGCACCGCCACCACCCAGACTCTCAATGACGAATGTCAGATGCAAGTTCGCCATAGATATCGGCTAGGATTGCAGCGTGCCGGTGGGCATCGTAACGCTGGTGAGTGGCTGTCCTACCAGCTTCCGCAAGCTTCGTGCGGAGTTCCCGGTCACCGAGCAGCATCGACAACTGGTCGGCAAAATCACCGGCATCGTCCGGCCCAGCCAGAAGACCAGTTTTCCTGTGCGCGACGATATCGTGATGGCCGCCATCATCGGCCGCGATAACCGCGGTGGACAGCAGCATCGCCTCAATTACCGTGCGGCCCAACCCTTCACCGACGCCCGGCGCCACCAAAACATCGAAGCCGGCCATATAAGGCAGGATTGGAAAACACGGACCCGGCAGGTGCACCCGGCCTGCCAAATTTTCTCGCTGCAGTTCGGCTTGGCGCTCAATCGTCAAAAAGCCCCGCGTGTCACCAATCATTACGAAATGGCAATTGTTACCGGCTCTTTGCGTGTGCAATGCGGCAATTTTCAAAAACAGCTCGGGACGCTTCTGCGCCTCCATATTGCCAACAAAGCCGACAATCGCCGCGTCCGGCGGAATAGAGAGTTCTTGTACCAGGCGGTGGCGGTGCCCAGCCCTGACGTCGTTCGACATCTCGGGCAGGTCGAATGGTTCATCAACCACGCGCGCCCGCGCCGCCATCGCCGCGGGCAAACCGCTGCGGCAAAATTCCGAAATCGTGAGTACACGGGCGGGAAACCAGCTGTACAATCCCAGCCGTCGCGACGGGTTTATTGTGCGCTGGTGCCAAACATGGGCGCAACCGGCGCGCCGGGCCGCCAGCGTCCAGGTCATATGCATGCGCGCATCATTGGTGTGAATAAAGCGCCAAGAGCGGTTCCGCAGCATCGGCGCCAAGCGAACGGACGCCCGCTGCATGAAGTACAATTCAATAGGCAGCGGGCCGCCGATAACAACATCATCTGGCGGAAGTGTTTCGAAAGGCGTGCCACGACTCTCGAGATGCGCCGCCAGCAGGCCATCGGTCTGGTGCAACCCGACGACCGGTTGAATACCTAAGGCGGGCAGGGCGTCGATTAGCGTCAAGGCCGAGACATGACTACCGCCAAGGCTGTCACCGACGAATGGGAACAAAACACTGCCTATGGTGGCTTCCGCCTCCGGCATGTAGCGACCGTTCATGCCCGGGCCGCTTCCGCCGAACGGCTAGTGACGACGGCCTGTAATTGCTCGATAAACAATGGCGCTGCGTCAGAGCTTATCAGGTGGCAAGCGTATCGCGCCTGGCCCTCTGTGGCGATCTGTAGCCAGTTCGGATAGTCGGCCAAGATCGCATCCAGTCTCTCCTCGAAATCACTCAGGTCCCAGCGATGAGCGACGTATGTCTGGCCATCGACAAACAAATTTGGCCACGTCTCGATGCCGGACATATCGGGCTTGAATAAAAGCCCGCCAGTGAGAAAAACTTCAAAGTCCTTGAGGGTGATTTCGCCCCACCCGAAGGGCGAGACGATAACCTTACTACGGCGCAACTCAGCGAGGTAACGCCGACGTGACAGTTTGCCGGTCGGCATGCGCGCTGCCATTCGCTCTCTTATGAGCCATCGCTGCGCCGCCACCGAGGCACGGGAATAGGTGGTGCCAAAGCGGCAGGAAATAGGTTGTTGGCGGGAATCGGAAGGAGGCGTGAAGCGGGTTGGTGCGCGCAGCAAGGGCGCCAGCGGTAGGCGGTTATAAAGCGCCATACGGTAGGGCCCGAATGCGGAATAGTTGGCGAGCCCAGAGTGCCAGGAGATTCGTAATTTGCCCAGAAGCGCCGCCTTCGGTACCGGTCGCGACCAGGCCGGCTCGAAATCCACGATGCCCAGAGTGCGGTGATAGTAGTCGGCGAAGGCGCGGTAAGCGTATTGTGGCTTTAAATATGCGCTGCGATCGCGCATCAACTGGCCCTTGGCGTAGATGTCCACGATGGGTAGGAGCTTGCTAATGAGCCATCCTGCGGAATCGGAAGTGTCGCAAAACACCGTAGTCGTCCGCTGCGACCATTCCGCAAAATCCGCCAAGATTTCCGCTTCTTGGGACGGCCACAGCGGCTCATGAAATTTGCGGTCGACCAACAGGCAATCGCAATCGGTAAGTGCGGGTGCGGCCGTATCGAACAGCCGAATGCAGATTCCCGCCTGCGCCAGCGCACGGCGGTGCACGATCAGAGGGAACAGGAAGGCCCGTCCGTTCGGTGTCGTGAAGCCTGGTGTTAGGATATGAAGCAGCATCTGCGTGAGATACCCTGGATCAGGTCCATGCCTCGGCCATTAAGGTGCCGGAAGTTTCGACGCGTTCGTGAGCCTCGCGGTAATACTCCTCTGGCTGTTCATAGCGTTCGAACGCGAGAAAACCGGTCTCCCGGTCGCGATGCACGGCAATGGACTTATCTCTTGTGCGGGTATGAAACAATTCCATACGCGATGGGTCGGCGGCGCCAATAGAAACTAGGTTCCGGAAGGCGGGATTTTCAATTTTGGACATACGGAAGTTCATTCTTGACGTGCGCGGCATACCGTCCCAAATACACTCGGGTGATCAGCATCCACAGCACCATTAGGGCTTATATACCAGTTGGTTCCTAACAATTTGGCGGCACGTCAGGGGGCATGAAATCGGCGGAAACGCCGTAGCCCTGAAGCAAAGATCGGTACAAGCGCGCATAGGCTTGCATACTCGCGTCCTGGCCGAATAGGCTTATCGCACGGTCGCGTCCAGCAGCGCCGAGACGGTGGCATAACTCCTTATCAATAATTAGTTTCTCCAAGGCTTCGGCAAGGTCTCGCGGTTGCTTAGGGGGAACGAGCAGACCTGTTCCCCTATCGACAACAGCCTCAATATTACCGCCTACCGCAGTCGCAACAACGGGTAGCGCGCGCTCCATATATTCCAAAAGCGCGTTGGAGAAACCTTCCTCATGGGAGCACAGAACGCCAATATCACAGCCATCCAGTACACGGCCCACATCCGCTGTTTCGCCAAGAAAGCGAGTCCGATCAGCGATACCCAAGACCTCCGCACACCGCTCTAGCACGATGCGGTAACCAATAGCGTCTGCGCCGAGGACGAGCACGTTCCAATCACGGTCCACCGTCAGCAGAGCCAACGCCTCCAACAAATCGATATGGCCCTTGTAGGGAATTAGATTGGCCACAATTACTAGAGCAACACTGGAGGGCTCAATCAGAAGCTCAGTTCGAATTTGCGCCCGCCGCCCATCGGTGGGAAGCTCGCTAACCGTAACACCGTTGCGCAGCAGGATGAGCTTATCTCTAGGCACCCCCTCATCGGAGAAAAGTTCCATGATAATCCGTTCGGAGTTTCCCGAGATTACTGTCATGCGTTGGTGCAGCCATCTTTCCAATCGCGCAAAGATCGGTGGTTTCAAGGCGTGATATGCGTTTTGGCTTCGTCGGCTCATAAGCTTTGTGCGAATGCCCAACAGCACGGCTATCGGCCCGGCCAGGCAATAGCTTTCCGGCAGATAAAAATGAACGATTGACGAACGCAGCCACAAAAGCCGCCAGATCAATTCGGGAACCAGCCCTGCCAACAAGAAGAATCGCCCGAAGCTGCTCCTATTAGCGGACAGGAACCGAGTAATGGCGGGCGTCACGACGGGAACACCGGTCTCACGCATAGAATCGATTAATACACCCCGGCCGGAAAGAACGAATATCTCGACCGCAAGTCCTCTGGCACGCAGACCCGGTAAGGTCCGCAGTAGATGCATTTCTGTACCGCCCCTTTCAAGGCTGCCAATAAATATTACGATGCGAGACATGTTGTCGTGTGCGGACCTCTTGAAAGTAATCGCAAGCTGTGCTCCAGCACCTTATCGCTGGATAGTATATCGAGATATCAAAACTCCGTCGGTGGCTACTAATTGACTGAACGTGCCTACGTCCTGGCACCGGTGTTGCCTAATGCAGCAGCCTCCACCCGATCCTCTGTCGCCAGCTGAAATCCCGCCCGAAGAAAACTGCTCCGGGATGCTTGGTTTTCCGGGTGGATGTCGGCCCACATCGCTTCCTCCCTCAGCAGGCGCCGCAAAGCGCGCAGCACCGCCGTACCCGTTCCTTGCCCCTGCTCGGAACCAGAGACGAGGATGGAAACCTCCCTAGGCGCCTCCCCTGACAGCGGGTCATTCCGGTCGACGCGCACCAGTCCAATGGGGAGTCCATTGGCCTCTATGATCTCACAAATGCCGAAGGGGTCGGCCAGGCGCGCTTCGCACCAGGCACGATGTGCTACGGGATCGGGCGCTGCCGGATTGCGGAAGAACCGCCGTATCCTCGGCTCTCTTTGCCAAGACAACAACGCCTCAGCATCCTCCACCCGGAAGCGCCGTAGTGTCACCGCTCTTCCTGCGCGGTCCTTTTCCGGCCGCGCTGCAAGAACAACTCTACGCGCGCCCAGCCCATCCACCAATGCGGCCCCCCGCCGCCACATGGAGTCACGCGCCGTCACATCTTCGAGCAACTCATCAAGAGCCTGCCGGGTGGCCTCAAAAATTTCTTCCGGCCCGTGCGAACGGGCATCGATTGGCAGAACACAGCCCTGCGCCGCCAGCCCCTCGACCGTCCCACACTGGTTGTCGGCGACAACGGCGGCCAGCGATGGCAGGCCGAGACAGAGCTTTTCCTGTAGTGTAATCCCCCCGGGACCAACCGAACAATCCGCGTCACCGAACAACTGGTCGATGTCCAGCATGTCGCGGTGACAGCGGATTCGGTCCGGTACCGAGACTGCAAGGTCCTCGACCGCTTGCCAGGATGCGGCTTGCCCGCCGAGCACCAATTCAATATTGCAATTCTCCGCCTCCCGAGATGCGAGAACCGCCCTCAAAAAGATCGGAGCAAGCCCACGGCCGTCGAGCCCCCCGGCTGTCACCAACATAGTTTTCGCGCGCGCACCGCGCCTTTCCCTGTTACGTAGCACCGCCGGGCGACGCTGGCGTATAGCTGCGCGCAGCGGCGCAAAGGTCGGGCCGAGCAAAAGCCGCGCGCTGGATGCCACAGCCTCTGAATAGGATTCCGGGCGCGCGTTGGGGGCTACATTGACGACAAGGCCACCAGCGAACTCGCAATCACCCAAATCGTCTAACACAACGGTAACGCGCGCGCCTTGCCCAATCGCCTGTATTTGGTCGCAGTCGGCAGCGTAGCTGTCGATGACGGCGACATCGCAACTGCCTTGCGCATCAGCAGACGATGGTGAAATTGGATACCGGCCTGGCGCCATCCAGCCTAACGCCTCCTGCCCCGCCTGCCCGGTCACGAAAACCGGCCGCAGCCCGTCCTCCTCAAACGCTTCCGCCAGGGCAAGGCAGCGCGCAACATGGCCCAACCCGACACCCGGTCCCGCTTCGCAGAAAAGTCTCGCCTCGTCAGCGCTCATCGTTTTGTAATAATCCCATGAATATACCGTCCACCCACACGCCGTCGCAGAAAAAATGCGAAGGACGGATCGCCTCCTCGGTAAAGCCGGCGCGCAGAAAAGCTTTCAGGGAGGCAAAGTTCGGCGCGTAGCAGCCAGCGGTCACTTTGGCGAGGCCGAGCGTGCCGAAACCATAGCGGCATATGGTGCAGATGGCCGAGGTGCCGATCCCAAGGTCTCGCAGGGTGCTATCGCCGACGAGGATGCCGATGTCGCCGCGGTTATGATGGGGATCGACCTGCAGCTTTATATTGCCGACATGGCGACCACCCTCCAGCAGGCGAATCGCAAACAGATGCTGGTTGGGCGACCGGTCGCAGGCGTCGACGAAGGATCGTAGACCTTCGTGCGTCCAATCGGAAAACCTAGCCTCCAAATAACGCAACACCTCGGGGTCCTGCATCCAGTCAAAATAGGGGCCGTCGCAGATCTCGACCGTAGCCGGATCGAGCCAGATCTTGCCGTCAGATAACGCACTACGTGTCAATTGCATGTCTCGGTTTCGTCGCGTCCAAAAACTTTCCAGAAGCGATCCACGGCTGCTCCGTGAACCGCGATATCGGCACTTCGGATTTAGCCCGGCTCGGTCGCCGCAACCCTTGGGCTTTCCTTTATGAGATTACTAATCAGGGCGGTCAGCGACCAACGGTGTGCATCTCCAAACACTGGAGCAAGGGCCGTTTCACGTTGCGCTTGGCGGCTCGCCCAGTCCGCCAAGATGGCTTCCCTAGGGCGCGATAGCCAAGTGCGCAGAGCGGCAAAATGATCCGGATCGGTCTGATCAAAATAACTGGCGCACTCACGAAAAACAGGTACCAAGTCGGATCTGAGGCGCAAATTTGCGCAAGGGGGATCTAGATAAGCAAAGGGTCTACCGCTCCAGTAGACCCAGCTCAAGGTGCTCGTTGCTCCAAGCGTAACCACCGCGAAGTAATCGGACAACAAGAACCGCATGTCCCAGCCCATGGTGTCAATCGTTACATTCGGCAAAGACCGGCAGGCCGTCATGGCGGGATCTTCGTCCAAATAAGCCGACTCAGGATAGGGCTTGAACACGACCGGGTGCGGTAGCGCTTGAAAAACGTCCCGACACAAGCGCACCTCCGTAAGAGAGGCTTGCCGATCGTCGCGATAGCCTGCACCTGAAAATATTCCTCCTACTCGGGTATGGCATTGCGGATAAAGGATCGCCCGAGCGCTATGCAGCAAGCTTCGACGTTCACAGGTTCGGCGGAGGTTGCGAAACGCGCGCGGCAGTCCAGCATGGATTGCGTGGCCGTCGGGGCGGCGAAAAGGCGAAGCGTTAGACAGCTCGGTTCCACGCTGTGTCAGGCACAGCAAAACAGGCGTGGTTGCGTTTTCATAGTTTACCTCGTTCTGCGGCTTCTCAACCAGTTCGCGTGTGATGGCATGCTGCACACCAACCAGCGGAATTTCCCGCTCTTGCAAGGTGTCGGCCAGAGCCAAAAAGGCCGCATCCTTTGGGTAGTTCGTCGTTACCAGTACCGGCCGGCGACCCCATCCCGCCAATTGGGGGGAATGCAATAACTCACGGGTTTCCCGGTATAATCGCAGCTGATCGTCTATCAGGCGTAAAAGTTCGGCGCGCAAAGGTGCTAGCGCGAAGGCCGGAACGATTTCACCCAAGGCCTCACCATATCTGCTCCACACCTTAGCCATGATCGGTTCCGACAGAAGTTCGGTTTCATCTCCAGCGGGAAAGTCTGTAAATCTTGGAAGTTTGAGGCTCCGAGCCTTGTAAAGACGGAAGGCCAGCGCAACACCGATATCGTTCCCCAACTCCGTCCCATTGATGTTGATGTAGTCACCTCTGAAAAGCCAGTCTGGCAGACGATCGCCGACAATCTCATACAGGCGGCGCGCAAAATGCCCCACTCCCCGAACCTGCAGACGTTTTAGAAGCGGCTCGGTCTGCGAGCGTAAAGTCATATGTTCCGGGAGCTGCACCGGAATTTTCATGTGGACGGCCTGCGGATTATCTGCCATCAGCATCATCCAGGGATAACCGATGAAGGCCGCTAATCGGTCCGCTTCCAACGCGACATCGAGGATTAAACGCGGCTCTTCCCCGTCGCAGTCCTGCAAGAAAGCCGCGCACAGTGCCCGCCTCTGGAAGATCCAGATGGTTTGCAACGCAATCCGGGCGAACGGCGCCATTGCGCGGTCCGCCTCCAGCATCGCCAAACATGCGGACAGCGTTTCACTTGTGGAGGCGCTAAATTTTTCCAAGTCCTCCGGTGTGGCCTTACCTCTCGTATCTAAATAGGAAACGGCGGAATTATCGCTAGCAAGCAATGCGGGAGAGCGGGTAAGGACCGTCACGTCCTTTGGCAACCCCAGACCGTAGGCTTTCTCCAAGGCCGCTTTGCTTGAACAAAAGACAGCCCCTGTCTTGTCCGAGCATAACCTGGCGAAGGAATCGGTCGCTGTGGTCAAGTTCGTAATTCGAAAGTTTGCATTAAGCGGATCATGCGTCAGGCGGCCGATCGTCAGCCATTACAAACAAGTTGACACGCCGGCATACAGCTTCATCCTCGAGCGTCACGATCAGACCCGCAACAGCGTCTTGTAGGGAAGTACGGTATGGCCCGCGACGGGCGATGCCGCGCTTGTGGTATTGCCCTTGGCAAGCGCTATCATATTCTCAAACAACGGGACTCCCGCGGCGACCGTCACCGCGGCACTGCCACTGGGCCGCGGATTAATCTCGAGAATACGAGGATGACCGGCTTGATCGTACATAATGTCGCAATCGTAGAGCCACGACAGGGAAAAGGCGCGGACCAGGTTGGTCCCCAGCTCCTGCAATTCGGGCTCATCGACGAAGATATGGCCCTCGTTTGGCAACTGCGAATTTGCCCGCCGTCGTGGCACGACATGCACGGGCTCTCCCTGCCACGCCAGCATGTCGATGTCGAATACCGGCTCTGATAGACGCTCCATCGCAATCAGCGGGAACGCGAACTCTGTTTGGCCGGCGCATAACTCCTTGAAGGCCATCTCGCTCAAATGAGTTTCGCGTCCATTGTATTCATCAGGCAATGAGGCCGTACCTTCCGTGTTGCCGATGACGAACACATCCCGTCCACCGCGGCCGGTCGCGGGCTTTACGACGCAGGCACCTGCCAACGCCATTACTTCACCAACCGCCGAGACTAAAGCCTGGAGATTCTCTACCTTGCGCCAGAGGGGTACAGGGATACCCTTCTCCGCCAAAACCTCATAACAACGCGTCTTGTCGGAAAAAACGTCGAGGGTTGCGTGATCCACACACGCCAGCGTGCAGCCGGCATCGGCGATATCCTCGCGCCTGGCGCTGAGGCTCAACGCTTCTTCATCCGAACAAGGCACCAACAAATCTACCTTCGTCTGCCTCAGGATGGCCAGAACGGCGTCCGCGTAGCCCGGATCTTTGCCATGAGGTATCGTCCAGAATCCATCCGCCAGATAGCGCGAGATATTTCCGTCGCCGGCATCAATCGCCAAAACTCGGGGCGCATGGTTTGGCGATGCCTTTAGCTGGGTTATGAGGAAGGGAATCATCTCCCCACCCGCCGACGTAAGCATGATCGTGAAGGCCACCGTCAATCCTCAATGCTCGACGGCGTTATCGGCTCATCGGCTTCAATGTCGACAAGCGCACGCCGTCCGAGAACCGCTTTATACTGATCTGCGGCTATTCCACGGCGATCCGGAAGAGGCCGCTTCACGGCCATGTTTTCGACGCTCAGTGGCGTTCCAGCAGGAATCGGCTCGTTCGCCACGACGCAACGCAGATAGCGCTCTCGCGCCTGACGCAAATCACCTGTCAGTGGTTTACCTGCTACGCCCAATATCAGCTGCGTGCGGCGAATCGAATCGACCATTTGCGCAAACTGTTGCGGGCCCAGCGATATAGGGTGATCGAATCCGGCGCGCGACGGGTCCAGTGTGAGGTGCTTTTCGATACACATCGCACCAGCAGCCACGGCCATCGACGCTACATCCGTACCCAGAGAATGGTCGGAAAATCCGCACGGCACGCCGAACCGTTCCGCCATCCAACCAATGGCCCGCAGGTTTATGCTGTCTTCCGGCACGGGATAGATCGAGGTGCATTGCAGCAGGATAGCGGGGGCCTGTCCGGCAACGGCTACCAAGGCCGCACCGATCTCGGTTCCATCGGACATGCCCGTGGACAAAATGATCGGGCGACCCGTCGCAGCGGCCTGCTGGATAAGCGCCGTATGGGTCAGCAGCCCAGAGCTTATCTTATGCGCTACGGGCTCCAACCGGTTGATCCATTCTAGCGTCTCAAAATCGCCAACCGTCGTAAAACATGCTATGCCGCACGTGCGCGCATAGGCAAAGACTTCAGCAGTCTGTTCCTGGTTCAGACAGGCTTGCGAAAAGATGGCGTGGCTCTCTGTTCCACGCACATAATTCTTGTCGGGATCGATCGTCTGCAGCTTCACTGCATCCGCGCCCGCCGCCATGGCGACATCGATCATACGCACGCAGGTCTCGACGCTACCTTCATGGTTGATGCCGATTTCGGCGATAACGAACACCTCCCCAGCAGGCGGCGGAAAAATCATGTTGGGTTCCTTGGCAATGACAGCTTACCGGTAATGTCAGGCCAGTGAGGCCCGTACGAGCGAGAAAGCCTCGCCATGGCGAAAGCCATGCGTGGCACCGCGTAACTGCGCCAGGGAAAGCACATTTGCTTGGGAGCGCGGGTGCGGCGGCGCCCGTAATTCTTTTTCATAAACGCTCAGCGCAGCGACCTTGCGATCAATCTGTGCGTCGATATCGATTACGATGTTGAAGGGAGTGTCGCTGTCAGAATCGAACCCCCACTCGGTACTGGAGGGGACCTCGAAAGCAAGGATTGCAGCAACGCTCTGGCCCGGCAACGGACGAGCGGCCGTTCGAACTACCCGTGCCGCGATCCGGTGATCGACATTGAGGTCGGCAAGACTATGCGTATAGATCAAATTATACTTTTTGGATCCAAGTGCGGTCTCAACAGATTGAACAACATCAAGCAAAGGTACGCTGTCCATACGATTGTCCGGGAAGTTCAGGAAGTGCGGTGGCTGGGCCCCCAAAATTTCTGCCGCAACGATGGCGGCTTGCGATCTCTCTTCTATATCCGAGGATTTGGTTGCACCGCGAGAAGACAAACCATCGGCCAGGAACAAAATATCGACAGTAGCGCCCGCGTCCGCGTGACGTGCTATCGTACCGCCGCACCCCAAGACCTCGTCGTCGGGATGGGCGGCCACGACTAGCACCGAGGCTGCATTCAGTAGCATGGCACTCTCCACGTTCGGGCAATGACCAGCGGGGGCCGTCGCCAAATAAACTTCATTATGGCCGAACCTGGAATACCGGGCTGACCAGTTTGCAGTTTAGCCGTTCGCGCAGCGTTCCCGTCCGCATCGCATCTTTGAGTTCAGGAAGGACGCGCGCATAGGCCGCTTCGATCAGTGCAAGCGCCCCGGCGTCATGGGCATAGCTCATATTGTGACTAGCCGTCAGAAGTACGCCAAGGTTCATCATCTCTTTCAGGAAAAAAGTCTTGATCTCAGCGGCGCTGAAGCCGTCCTGCCCGGTAAACGAAACTAAGACCCAAGGATCGATGCCGTTTAGCTGGATTACCTCTTGTAAATTGTTGTCGCGCACCAGGATATTCACACGATTACGCAGTTTAGCGCCTTGGCTCCACAGATGCTCAATCACCGGCTCGTCGCGCATCTTTTTCAAAGTTGCCAACCCCGCCGCCAAAGACAAAGTCTCACCGCCAAACGTCGCCGAAAGAAACACCTCGCGCGCTTCGGCCATGACATCAGCACGCCCAGCGAGGCAGGACAAAGGATGCCCATTAGCCATGCCCTTGCCGAGGACCGTTAGATCCGGCTGGACGCCGTAATAGGTTTGCGCGCCGCCTAACGCGGTCCGAAATCCGGTGATCGTTTCGTCGAACACCAAAAGACACCCGTGCTTATCGGCTAGTTGGCGCAAATCAGTAAGGTAGCGATTTCCGGTGTCATAGTCCGGAACCACCGGCTCCAGCATGACGCACGCCACTTTGCCATCTAGCGTCTTTAGGATGTCCTCGATTTCGCAAAGATCGCCGGAGGCGACCATGTGGGTCAACTCATGGCTTTGCGGAGGAACGCCACGATTGCGCACCGTCGTTCCAATGTACCAGTCCTGCCAACCGTGATAGCCGGTGACCAGGACATGATCGCCGCCGGTAAAGGCGCGCGCCACGCGCACCGCCCCCGAGGTTGCGTCCGTGCCGTTTTTTCCAAACCTGACACTCTGCGCCGAGGGGACGAGCTCGGCGATAAGCTCGGCCAATTCGCACTCCAGTTCGCTAGCCAAACTCAGACTAACGCCAGCCTTCATCTGCTGACGCACCGCCGCGTCAACATCCGAATCGCAATAGCCGAGGCTAACGGCAAGGAGCGACATCATCAGATCGACATATTCGTTCCCGTCGATGTCCCAGGCCCGGCACCCCATGCCATGCGACAGAAACAGCGGCGAACGCCCTTCCGGCAGCACCAGGCGTGACTTACTAAAAGTCTGGCTGGCCAGCGGCACTCTTTGGTCGACCTTGCCTATCGCCATGTTCGAGCGATCATAGTTACGTTGTGTTTTAGCCCGAGCCTCCAAATCCTCCAGCAAGGCGGCTGGTATTGCATTTCGCGTCCGACCGATTTTATGCGTTACACCGGCATCGGACAGCCGGTCCTCTTGCGCGGCCACTTCGAGAAAACTCGGCACGTGGTCGGCTAGGAAACATTCAGCAAGCCGGTCGAGAAACTCGAGATCCTCTGGCGTATCCAGGGTCCAATGTCTGCCGGCGAGCCCCGGCAAGGGACATTCCAGCGTGCGAATTGAAAAGCGGCTTCGGTTCGCCCGTATCCACCGGGTCACATGTTCGCGGTGCGACGGCAGATCTGCCTCCGTATCTGCCTGGCGCAAAGTTTCGACCCAGAACGCCTCCACATCCAGCCCATCGGGCCACGTCCAAGGAGACGTGTTACAGGCATAATCACAGCCCGCGTTAATCAACAACCAGGCGACCTGATCGATCACGGCCGGATCGAGAAAGGGACAGTCGGCGGTTAGACGGACAATGACATCGGCGTCCTGTGCCTCCGCCGCACCCAACATCCGATGAAGCACGTCGCTCTCCGAACCGCGATAGCAAGAAATCCCAGCCTGCTCGCACCAATCGGTGATTGCCCTATCACCATCCTGGATCGACGTCGCAACAACCACATCATCACACAGCCGAGATCTTCGCGCTGCCTGGACCACCCTTGCCAGCACAGGCTGGCCGCTGATCGGCCGAAGCGCTTTTCCCGGCAGCCGACTAGAGCCCATACGGGCCTGAATTACCGCAATCGTTCGATTTCTCGGCTGCTGGCTCATCCACTCACCCAAAACCCGCTCAGCGCACGCGCATCTGTAGCCTGGCGCAGCGCGTTGAGGGCTTCCCTGCCGTCACAGGGTGGATTATCGCCACCCCGAACGGCGTCGACGAACTGCGTCAGCACGGCCTGGTATTCCTTGTTCGGTTCGAAGGCGTAGCGAGTCTCGGACTGCGGACTTCCAGTCGCATCGAAACGCTGGAGATATCCTTGCCGTAGATCCGCAACGATAGCCCCAACCTCGCCAGACACCTCCAGGTATCGACGGCGAACGCGCGACCCAAAATCCAGATGCAGCGATGAAATACACCCGGCCGCATGCTGTAGAATAACTTCCGCCATGTCTTCTGTTTGAAGCTCCATCACGCCAGTCTTACGCAACACCGCGGACACGGCCTCGGCGGGCCCAAGCAAATGGTTGGCAAGATCAATCTCGTGAATCACATCGAGAACCACACCTCCGCCGACGACGTCGTTGGCGTATCCTGTCCGGTAGTCGCGATCCGCACGCCAATCCGGGAGCCAAGATGCGCTGACAAAACGCGCCCAACGGGGTGGTCCGAGTGCTGCTATCTCGGCGGGCAGCGCCGCGACAATTTCGCGTTGGCGCAAATTGAAGACGCCGCCAACCTGTAAATGTTGTTTGGTGGCCTGATCCAGAAGGGCCCCCACCGCACCGGGGTCGTGGCCAATGGGTTTCTCGACCAAGGTCGGAACATCGGCCGACAGACTCAAAGCGAGATCGGCCTGATGCTGGCCGGTGGGTGAAGCCACCAGCGCGATGTCGGCATTCTCCAACGCGTCCTGCGCCGTGTTAGCCAATGCCAAGCCCAGACCAGCGGCCTGCTCTCGCGCTACATCGCCCGGGTCATAGCCGACAACAGAAAGATCCAGAGCATTAGCGTTTTTGGCATGACGCGACCCTATCGAACCCAAGCCGAGAATGGCGATGCGTTCGACCTTTCTCGGCGGAAACTCGCTCACGCGGCCGTCTCACCAAGTACTTGGACGAGGGCGGCGATCACCCGCTCGATGTCCTCGGCCTGCATGTCCACGAATATCGGCAGCGACAGGACGCGGCAGAAATAGCTATCGCCACCAGGCAAGTCGGACAGGCCATATCGCTCAACATAATAAGGTTGCCGGTGGACTGGAATATAATGGACCTGGGTGCCAATCCCAGCGTCCCGCAATGCCGTCATGATCTGTCCCCGTATGGGCGCGAACTCCGGCGTCAGCAGGATCGGATAAAGATGGTAAGAGGGACGGCAGTCGTCGCTCCAACTTATCGGCTGAGCGTAAGATTCCAGCGCGCCCATATGCGCGTCATAGGAAGCAGCAAGTGCTCTTCGCTGCTCGATAAATTGGTCCAACCGAGCTAGCTGGCTCGTGCCCAGCGCACATTGCAGGTCGGTCAGGCGATAGTTGAAACCGATCTCCGACATTTGATAGGCGCCAGCATAGCCTGCACCCAGCCCCAGACCAGCGAGAAAATCGGGCGCCGACGCACCTTCCTCCCGAACCAAACCATGGTTTCGCAGCCGACGAATGCGTTTCGCAAGGAAACTATCGCGGAGCGCGACCGCCCCGCCCTCGCCTGTGGCGATCGACTTGACGGGATGAAAAGAAAAACACGCCGCGAGGCTTTCCGTACAGGCTCCGACGGTGACCCAGTCTGACAGCTCAGCGGCGTAATACTCCGCACCCAACGCGTGGCAGGCGTCTTCGACGATCGTCATTTCAGCCGCACGCGCCACCGGCGCCACGGTGGTCAAATCGACGGTTTGCCCGTTGAGGTGCACCGGCAGAACCACCGTCGGCCGCAAACCTGGGAAGCGTCGAGGGAGCGTCTCGATACAGGCGGCGAGGTCTTGCTCGCGCATCAGACCCGTTTTGGGGTCCACATCGCAGAATGCTACCTCGGCGCCGGTCATGCGAACGGCGTTCGCCGTCGCCACAAAGGTCATGGCCGGCACGATCGCCACAGTTTCTGGACCCAGACCCGCCGCCATAGTGGCCAGATGGAGCGCTGCGGTCCCCGAACCGCAGACGATTATTTCGGCGCCCCCCAACCGCTCGGAAAGCGCCGCCTCGAAAGCCTCGACCCTAGGGCCTTGGGTCAACCAGTCGGATCGCAGGCAATCTGTAACCGCAGCGATGTCCTCTTCGCTAATCTGTTGGCGGCCGTATGAAAGAAACGGTGGTTTTCCGGAGTCCGACATTAATTCGTTAGCCAGCTATTCGGCGCCGATGGGCAGGCGTGCGCAAACTGCGCTGCTGTTAGCCAATCTCTGACAGTAGTTCGGAGATTTCTTGTTCGTTCAGAAACTGGCTATTGCGGTCACTCGAATAGGTAAAATCCTCCCCAACGGGTGTTGCGTCCGGCAGAGGATCGCGCGTACGTGACCAGAATACGAAGGAGGGTTCGATGATGTAGCGGTCGTCAAGCTCGACCGTGTTGCGCGCATCATCGCGCGTGATCATGATTTCGTGCAGCTTCTCGCCGGGGCGAATTCCCACCACGCGCTGCTCCAGATCGGGCGCGATGGCGCGGGCAAGGTCGGGAATATGCACGCTCGGGATTTTTGGCACGAAAATTTCGCCGCCTCGCATCATGTCAAGAGAGGCCAGTACGAACTGCACACTCTGGTCGAGCGTAATCAAAAAGCGCGTCATGTTCGGATCGGTGATCGGCAGATGGTCGTTGCCGTCCTTGACGAGCTTGCAGAAGAAAGGAACGACGCTACCCCGCGAATTTACGACATTACCATAACGCACCACGGAAAACCGTGTACCGTCGGTTCCGGCGACATTGTTGGCGGCAATAAAGATTTTGTCCGACGCGAGCTTACTTGCGCCATACAGGTTCACCGGGTTTGCGGCCTTATCCGTCGACAACGCTACGACCTTCTTCACCCCCGCCCTAATCGCGGCCTGCGCCACATTTTCGGCCCCGATCACATTGGTCTGGATACATTCAAAGGGGTTGTATTCCGCCAGCGGCACATGCTTTAGCGCGGCAGCATGGATGACATAGTCAATCCCGTGCATCGCGGTCACCAGCCGCTCGCGGTCGCGCACATCGCCAATGAAAAGCCGGACCTTGCTTCGTGCCGCTGGATTGAGGCCGAGCTCCAACTCATGGTGCTTGTGTTCGTCGCGGCTGAAAACGACCACTCTGGCCGGGTTGTGCGTTGCCAGTACCTTTTTCAGAAAATTACTCCCGAAAGAGCCCGTGCCACCGGTGATGAGGACAGACGAATTCTGCAAATTCATCGCCAAAAGAACCCTCTAAAATTCTAGAAAACAGCGTCAGGTCGAAGGTGGAAGCCTTCGCCATCGCCTATTCCGGGCCAAGTAATCTTGGGCCGGGGTGTATCTTAGATAGAAATTGAAAGACCTGGAGGCGAGACACATCCCCCGTTCGTAAAGCTACCGCACTCCCGCTCCTCTGAACCGAGGGGGAGTGCTTCCGCCGAAAAGGATTGGTACCACGGGCAAAATCGCACGGCAACTGTGTAGGTGCCACCATGACATATCATAGGTCGTATTTTGAAAGGTGGTCGCACGATTCACCGCTAACGGCGATACACGACGAAACGGATATTCGAGCGCCCTCGCAGCAACGTCCGTCTCTCCCTTGTCAACGGAAAGTCGTTCACGCATGTGTTGCTTGGAATGTTAAAATAGGAATCCGAGACTATCGCTGTTCGCTTCGTAGAGAGTACCACCGACAGCGCCTTGTTCGCGACCGTCCTGTCATGCTTACCTAAGGCCCACCTTCACGCGCCACACCCCAAGTAAATGCGGCCAATATCAGCGCCACCAAATCGAGTCAGCCCAACGCACAATCAACTAGCCTGTTGTAAACGCCATCCATTTTTTGCTTTAGGGATGGATCGGCCTTCCCCCAATCAAGCGTGCGATCTTTTTTCGGCTCCCGAATATCGCCCAGAAGGGAATCGGTTTTGGGCCCGAAATTCATACCAAAAAAATCGCAAATTTTACCGAGATCTGATTTAGCGTCCTGAACAAAGCGATCATAGTCAATTATCAAGTTGAATGTGGCCGCGTCTACCTTGTCATATTGATGAATGTAAGCAAGGCAGCAACGGTCGATAGGCGTCATAGTTTTCCAGTCGGATTCATATTTCGGCTCCAACCAGAAAGGAAAGTTGAATTTCCTGTCAGACTTTAGGGGCCATTTTAGCGAGGGGCCAGTGAGCGTGCTGTCGTCAAACCAGCCTTTTATCAAGATCGAGGCCACAACGCTCTCGGGCTGTCGAACAGTTGCCAGCATTTTCATTTGCGGATAATAGCCGGATAGAGTTCCTGCAAGATGAGTCATTTCAGGAATCTTGAAGGCAATTCGTGACTGTAACGAAGCCTCCACCAAGTCCCGATGTTTATGAGGTGTACGTTGACGTGCTTCGACGTCCGAAGGCTCTTTCATCGTCAAAATGTGAGTCAAATCCGCTTTATTGAGATTGAGATTTCTCCCTGCGAGGGCGGGAAGCAAGCAGTCCTCGTACAACGCCGCTTCGAACAGCAATTGCCATTGTTCGCGGGGAAGATCTTCGATCAGGGGAAGCAATACGTAACACAAAGGGGGTTCGATAAAGATTTCCGTACCGGCGAATGAACCCACAAGCCGGGCCATCATGGTCGTCCCGGTTCTCATCGCACCTGTCAAAAAAATGGCCTGCGACACCGCTGTGCTCGCTTCGGGAAGAAGGCGAAGTGTCATGAAATCCGGTGTTCTTCGGTATGGCTAATTTCAAACATCACTGAGTGGCGTATCCTGGAAAAATTTTTGACGTGGCAAATCCCACATCTTGGATTGGGAAAGAATGTCTGTAAACCGCCGGCCGGAATCACCGTCACCAAATTCGATGGCGGCGTCGACGCGGTCAGGCAGGGACTGGATGGCCACAAGAATTTCTTCCTTTTTTGCCTCTACGTGAGCAATTGAAGGGCAGAAACTACGATTTCTCTGTCGGGTTCCTATGTTGATGCTGGGTACACCAAACACCGGAGCTTCGCGGACACCAGAACTGGAATTTCCAATAATGAAGCGTGCATTTTTCATCAGGGTGAGAAAATATTTGAAACGGATAGAGGGATAAAGAACGACATTATCTTTTGCCGCAAATCGCTCGAGTGTTTCAACGAGGGTTTCTGCACCGATATCATTGTTAGGCCGTATGGCAATAACATTGCCGCCATGTTCGTCTAGTGCCGATAGGACCTCCTCGAACTGCTGCCCAATATTTCCGGTCTCGGTCGTAACCGGATGGAACAACAGAATAGAATAATTCGTGAAGGACAAATCGTAGTGTTGTTGAACCTCCGAAAGCGAGGGCAGGTTTTCACTTTTCATCAGATCGACTTCGGGAGAACCAATCACGAAAATGGTTTGTTCTGCTTCACCCAGCTGCAAAATTCTCGTCCGGGAATCCCGATTGGCTACAAAATGAATGTGGGAAAATTTGGTCACCGCATGTCGAATTGACTCGTCGATGGTTCCGGAGACTTCGCCACCTTCGATATGCGCCACCCGCGTATTATTCATAGCGCCGGCAATAGCTCCCGCCAGGGTTTCGACCCGGTCTCCATGAACTACAAGCATGTCCGGTTTCCGCTCATTCAGGTAATGGCTCATGGGGACAATGGTGTTGGCCAGAACGACATCCATTTTTGACGACGTCGATGATTCCTGATTGAAAATCGGGAAGACCACCTTGTGCCCCGATTTATGAATTTCATTTATAGTATAACCGTGGCTCTCCAGCATGTGCATACCGGTGGCGATAATCTCGATTTCAAAGCTTTCAGTCGCCTCAAGGCTCTCAATCAAGGTTTGCATCTTGCCGTAGTCGGCACGGGTTCCCGTAAGGAACGCCACTCTCTTTACACGGTCTGGCTGCTCACTAGTCACTGACACAATTCCAGGATAATTGTTCATGTTCTTCAAGATCGCGCGTGGCGGTCTTTCCCACAACGGCCTCGTATTCATTTGCCAGAATTTCACCTGTCCCTGGACGCTTTACCCAGACGTTTTCACGCGTGAATTTATCGCCTTTGGTAATTGCCCTTGTTGCGACGACACAGGCATAAGCGAACGCAATCGTCGGAGCTTCGTCTTCGAGAATATCCTTGGAGCCACCCCGCGCTTCAAATATCGCCCGGCTCCCCTTGACCAGGTCTGCAAGCTCAGGAGGCGACATTGAAATCGAAATGTCGGGGCCCGGCCATGACTTGTCTGAAGTGAAATGACGCTCAACAGCAACGGCCCCCAAAGCCACGGCGGCCAGCGCAGCATAATTATCCAGAGTATGATCGCTTAACCCAATCATTTCAGTTTGAAACCGGTTCTTCATATCCTGCATGGCGCCCAGCCTGACAGCCGAATAGGGCGTTGGATAAATGGACGTACAATGCAAAAGTAGAAGCGGTATATCGGCGGCGCGGATTATATCCACCGAGCGTTCAATGGAAGCGAGGTCGTTCATGCCGGTACTGAGAATAACCGGCCTTCCGAATGACGCTATATGTTCGACAAGGGGATAGTTATTGCATTCTCCAGAACCGATCTTATACGCCCCGACATTCATTCCCCTGAGTTCATCGGCAGCCGCGCGGGAAAATGGCGTAGACAAATAGACCATACCCTTTTCTTCGGTATATCGCTTGAGCAAAATATCTTCGTCCAGGGTTAATGCGCAGCGCCCCATGATGTCCCAGATGCTTTCCTTGGCATTGCCTGGAATGACCTCGTTGGGGATCATTTCATCTTCAATAACATGGCGTTGAAATTTGACGCATTCACAGCCTGTAGCCGCCGCGTCATCGATCATCTGGTGAGCTTTCTCTATCGAACCCTCGTGATTGATGCCGATCTCGGCAATGATCAACGGCAGCTGATTCGACCCAACCTCACGGTCGCCGAGAAAAAAGGGTTTATCTGTATTTACAGTCATGGGTTCTTGTCCAGAAACGGAAGTTTTACGTATCCCCCGATCAGCAAGAATTCTCCCAGAGGAAATTCTAGCGGGCCATCGGCATCGAATCCCCAAATGGTGTCAACTAGAATTGGCAGGGACGGGTTTGCAAATACGAAGTCCTGTTCGAGGCAAGGTAGGGCGCGCAATACGATTACGTTTCCAAAAAGAAAGTGCTTTTGCTTTTTCTGTTTATTGTAGTTTTCGCGGATCAACTCCGGTTCCGAAAAACGCACATACCCTTCTTCTATCACCCGTTGGTTCATTGCGTGGAGTTGATGCGGGCAATCGGTCACAGTCTGCGACGACCCCGCCTGAGAGTCTTTCTTCAAGACCGCAATGCAGTCGGTTATATGCTGCGGCAGTATGAACGGCGACGTCGGCTGAAGAAAGGCGATGTATTCCGGGATCACCCCCTCGCGGTCCTGTACCGTTTCCAGAAAATCGCGAAACACATCCATGACAGGGGTCATGTCACCGCCCAAGGCGTCCGGACGACCAATTGTTTCGATTTGCAGTTTCTCGCAATTTTCTCTGATTTCCCTGGAGTCGGTGCTACAAATTATTCGTGTGACGTCAGAACATGCCTTCGCTGCCAGTACACAGTAATCCATCAACGGCCGGCCAGCGAAAGGATGGATGTTTTTCAACGGGATGCTCTTGGAGCCGCCACGGGCGGGGACAAACCCCCAACACTCGCCTTTTTTGACATTCATAAGATCGCGCCCGCTTTAACTGAAAAAATTCGTCTGAGCATCATGGTCTTGCTTCCTGAACAAGATGCTCAATCCGGTCACAATAGGTACCGGTTGCTGAACTGGTAATACTGGAAACGTATTTTTCGAAAATCGCTCGTCTTTGCAACCCAACTTCATCAGGCACGACAGGGTTCCTCAAACAATCAAGATAAAGATTTTTCAGCGCGACCCTGTCTTCCGCGATATCGAAAAGATCAAACTCATCCTCCAGCATAATATTGCCTTTATATGCCGGCGCCCTCATCTCTTTCGTAAACGGGATAATGACGCGTTTGTTCGCAATGGCGGCCTCAAGGAGCACGGTTGAGCCATAGCCACAAACAACTGTGGACTGAAGAATAAGTCTTTGTGAATCGGCATCGGGTTCGATCGTCAAGTTTGGCAACTCGTCAAGATCAAAATTGGCTAAGGTCAGGGTCTCGACAATTCTAGTTTTCCAAGACCCTCCCCATTTTGGCTTAATAACAAACCGCACCTCCGGATTTTCAGAAGCCAGCTCGGCAACGACCACGTGACACATGTCGAATGTCTCAAAAAAGCCGATCTCCCTTGATGCGGGAAACGGTTGGGGACCACCAAAAAGAAGACCAAGCCCAACACCGGGAGCGAAAGAAAAAAACGTCACCAGGGGCGGGACTTCCCGATCAACGATGTGGTTTTCGATTGAGTCGATGTAGTCATCCATCCTCATGCAACCGAGGGCCTCGACATTTGCGGGAGCTACGTATCCGGATGCGCAGAATGCCCGCTGAACCAATGGATTATGGACAATGAGGTGCGTCCCGTGAAATTTGCCAAGCGAGGAGGACCAATCCACAAATCTCTTCTGCAATGCACTGCTAACGACCAAGTTTTCCTTATGCAATGTCACCGCCGGTGTGCCAATCTCATGAGAAATTGCGGCCCAATCGTAATCCTGCGGATAATCAACGCAGGCATTAACAACGCAATCAACACGTAACGCCTTAAACAGATTCGGCAGGAAATTTCGGAGGAAATTTCGGTACTGCTTCTGGCCATGTTCAAAGCGTTCGTCTTCATAAGGACGAAATACCGTCCTGCGTTCGACACCCCTTGGATAGAACTGACTGTACATAATACCCAGCCATTTGAATCTAAGGGCCAGGACCCTGAATCTGCCAGTACTAGACAGCAGTTCCAGGTCTTGTCTGAAGCGGTCGCTAGTCAGAGCTAGAATTGTTATCTGTGGGTCGCCAGGAGACTTAATCTCTTCAATAATTCGGCGGAAAAGCAAAACCACTGGCCAGGAAACGCCAAGGCGTACCAACACACGGAATAGCAGCTTCAGCGGCAAACGGAAAAAACCAACGTCGGTCGCTAAAGAAATCAGTCGGTCTCGCATAACGTCCAGTTTTGTAGATCACTCAAGATTAGTGGCCCCGCTCGACAATATCTGACAGTTTCCACAACCCTAGACACTTTCCTTTGTGCCGTTCGTGGCTATTGTCCAGCTCTTCATCGATAATTTTTAGCGGCTCCGGGAAATTGAATGGTGGCAAAGTCATGTTCAATGGCCGCCACATGCCCGTAACAATGTCTTCATTCTTCTCGATCGGTGGGAATGTTGTTGCCAGCAAATAGGTGGAATCACTGCAGACAAAATTTTTAATTGCCGCCTTGATGTCCCTGTTCGACAAATGAACCAGTGCATCCCTACACAGCAGGAGGTCTCCGGTTGGCGGCACTGTTTGGCAGAAGTCCATTACCAGAAATTCTCGATTATTGTTCCCGAACTTCTCGCGATTAGCTTCAATCAGGGGCTCAACAATATCGCATCCAATATAGCGACAATCCTGGATATCAATATCCTGCATCCAGAAAAAGTCGCCACAGGGCACATCGAGAAGGGTTTTAATATCGAGCTCTGCCAAGATTGCAGGCAAAGTTTCCCGTATAGCTCTTGGCCCATTCAGACCAGACCCAGCACCAGAGCGTGAATGCGTGTTGCTCCATCGATTGGTGTGAAAATACTCCGAGAAAATTACCTGACGATCCATTGACGCCAGGCGACGCCTTCTGAGCTTCCTCAGAAGGCGAGCCTTCAACATTGCAAGCCGGGAAATTGGTGGAAACGCCCAAACTAATTTCTGTCGGATAGTTGTCATGCCGGTTCAATTCGGTTTTTCCATGGATTGGGCATCAACAAGCCCGTGAACCTAAACGGAAACAGCCTCCACTCTGGCACCCTGCATTAAATCGATTGTTTGCTGCCTTTCTCGGGACAGCTTGCGGAAAAAGTCGACATAACGCCGTACGGCGTTGCCGTCCAAGGCAGTAACGTATTTTTCAAACACGGCACGCCGACCCGGCATCAACTCGTTATCCACCAACGGATTTTCCATACGCAGCGACAGCAATCTTTCGAGCGCCTGTCCGTCCTTGGCGACGTCAAAATACTGGTGGGCGTCGCGGAAGCGGACGGTCCCGCGGATCGATTGCTGGTCGAACACCGTGAAAACCGGCACGATAACCGGTTTCCCAGCGACACCGGCTTCCAGCAGCGTCGTCGTGTTCATGCCAAGAATGACATCACTGACCCGGATCGCTTCATGCGCGTCGAGCTGGGCGTTGAACTCCACATTCCCAACCTGCTCCAAATTCAGTCCGGATCCGACCAGCGCCTTTTCGACTACGGCCCGCTCATAATTAAGCTGCTTTAGCTTGGGTTTAATGATGAGCCGGTAATTCGGATTGCGAGCGAAAAACCTGATGAGTGAGCAGTAGAGTTCTTGAAAATAGGCGTCCGTCTCTTCGGGGCTGGCAACATGTTGAGCGGTCGTGAAGAAGGTCGCGGTCCCTCCATTCGGGGTTTGGTTAAATGCGCCGGCTTCGATTTCGCGCAAAAAACTATCCATCCGCATACACCCCATCGCCCATGTCTGATCATCGCGCGAATACCCCTCCGCAACGCAAAAATCCCGTGCCGAGGTGGTGTGAACCAGGAAGTGGTCGCCCTGAAAACGGCCTAACCTTTCGAAGAAAATCCGCATTTGGCTCTTAATTTTATTCGATGAAGTTAACAAGCCCTCGCGGAAAATCGTACAATAGGGCACGTTCAGGGCCATCGTAGCGCGGCCTAAATCAATATCCGCCGGCGTGCGGATGTGAAACGAGATCACGCTATCGCAGGGCCGTAATCGGAAATAACTTTGCAGCACCCGTCCGTAGAACTTTATTAGCCTCTGTTTGGCTTTCTCGAAGCGGCTACCGGGAGCGGGGTTCATCACGTCACGATTACGGAACCGGGATCCGTAGAAGGCAAGAACCAACGCGGTTTGCCACCAGACCGGAAACAGATAAACCTCTACCTCGCCACTGTCGGCAAGCGCCTCAAGATCGCCACGGAATCCAAAATGCGACAAGGCGAGAATCCGCAAAGGCTCCGGCGAACGCATGGGAACGGAACTGGGCTTACGTACAGTACGCCAAGCAAGAAAGCGCGCCCAAACCAGCGCGGGTAACAAAGTCACGGCGAGACGCAAGACAAATCGAAGAATTAATGTCATCGCGACGGGCCAGTTGATGTTTCTTGCGATAGAAAGAATTCGGCCAACAACAGATCGAACGCCGTATCGATATTGGCCTGCACGCCTTCCAGAATTACGGCCCCGGCCCGGTTCCCCAGAAGCGATCTCTGCTCGGCCAGGCATTCCCGAGTGAAAACATATGCTACGCCGTTACGATGATAGATCGGCACGAGCTGCTGACGGGCGATAATGGTTGCACCGTCAGGATCGTAGTAGCCGAGACCCGATTCCGAGACCACAAGCTGCTTGAGAGGGTGCGCTTTTGAATCCGTTTCAGAAACGGTCCAGACGGCGTCGAGCTCTTCCTCGACGAGCTTTCGTACGGCGGACGTTACGTCCTCGGCCTGCCGCAAGGGCGAGGTCGGCTGCAACATGACGACAATGTCGTATCGTTTACCGTCAAGTTGCTCCATGCTTTGCAGGGCGTGCATAAGCACGTCGACGTCGCCGATCCGGTCGCCGGAAAGGAATTCTGGCCGGCGGAAGGGCGCGGCAATGCCGGCCGCCTCAGCGACCCGAGCAATCTCCTCGTGATCGGTGGAAACCACCGCGCAATCAACCCAGGAGAGCTCGCGTAGTACGTCGCCCACCCGGGCGACCAGCGGCTTGCCACCAATCTCCCGGAGATTTTTCAAGGGAATACCCTTGCTTCCGCCACGCGCCGGAACAACCACAAGACAAGTTTTGCCGGCAAACATTTCTCGTCAGTTTCCGGTCGTGCCGCTTAATGGTGAGGCCTTCCAGATTTCCGTGGACTCGGCGTTCACAAAAGCCTTCACCGCGCCGTCCTCGATATGGATCACAACATCGGCGATGTTTGCTAAAGCAGGCCTGTGCGTGATCGACACCACTGTAACTTGTGGCGTCAAAGAACGTACGGTCTGAGCGATTTCCTGCTCTGTTCGGCTGTCTAGAGCGCTGGTGGCTTCATCAAGAATAAGCAGTTGCGGCCGACGCACCAAGGCGCGGGCGATACAGATACGCTGACGTTCTCCGCCGGAAAGAGTTACACCGCGTTCACCTACCTGGGCGTCCATCCCGCGGCTAAGCCTAGATATAAAATCTTCGGCTCCGGCGCGATAAGCAGCATCAGCGATTTCGTCATCCAAATAAATGTCATCGCCCATGGTTATGTTATCGCGGATAGTTCCATTGAACAGAAACACGTCTTGCGGAACATAGCCGATGGATCGGCGCCACGCGTGCAGCTTGAGCTCCTCGAGCGGCGTATCGTCGATCAGGATTTGGCCTTCCTGCGGCTGAACTAAACCGACTAGCAGATCGGCAAGCGTCGTTTTGCCAGCACCAGAACCTCCCAGCAGACACACGAACTCGCCAGCGCAAATCCGCAGGTCCATATTCTTGATGATAGGAGCGGTTGGCGCCTCGGCCTCGGATGACTGAAAATATAGATCGCCAGCCTCTCCTCCGTCTGTGGAATAGGCGAAGCCAACACCCTCGAACCGAATATCACGATTGAATTCGACACCAGAGATATCGCCCATATCTCGCTCCTCATTGGCGCAGACATAGTCGAGCAAACCCCTTACATGGCGGTACGGCATTTCCGTCTGGGAAACCGACTGCCACTGCTTCTGAAAGCGCCCAACAGTCTCGAGCGACCGCAGAAACACAAATGCAATGGCTAGCAGAGCCTCAATCGAGGTGGGTTTAAACGTGGAAAAAACATAAATCACACCAATCAGTGCAACCGTTCGTATGACTTCCTGTGACGAACCAAGGGCCTTCTTAAGCAGCAATAACTTGATCATAACCTGGCGGAGCACCCGAATATCTTTGTGCAATATCGGCTGCAAGTGCGCCGCCATACCCATGGCCTTCAACGGTTTCATGCCCATCAAGCTGTCGATTAGACGCGTCGAAAAACTCGACATCAACATGGTCAAACGACGGCTGTTGCGCTGGGTGCTGCCAATAAAGCGGGCCAACAGAAGCAACATTAAAGCGCCGACCGCGATGGCGCCGAGGGTAACTTCCCAGGAAATGATTAGTGCCGAAATCAGATAGGCAATGGCCTGTAGGGTCGTTGCGACAATGTCGGCAAACTGCGAATAAAGCTGGCCATAACTTTGTGAGGCATTAGTAATCGCGTTGGAGAGTCGGCCAGTTGGCTGCCGCGTAAACACTTCCCAGCGTGCTTGGAGCAGGCCAGAAATTAAGTCGCGTCTTATTTCCTCGACCGCTTGCGATTGCGCCACGCTAACCTGAATCTGAGCGACCAAAGTGGCGCCCACTTTGAGAACGATCACAACCAGGATGAATCCCAGAAGAGCCTCGAGCGTGAACGGTATCCCATACCTTTCGAAGGCGCTGACAAAGCCTTGAATGACCGGATGGGGTTCTGCCGCCATATCCGCACCCTCGAGAAACACCCCGATAGCCGGAAGCAACGCGAGGACTCCAATTCCATCCAGAATAGCGGAGATCAATAGAAAGGCGACCGATAGCGACATCTGCACCGGCCGCGTTCGAGCAACGCCAAATAATAGCGAGACACGGCCCGCCGTCGATATATTCTTGGAGCGTTTAACCGTCATGGTCGCCCTCGCGTTTGAGGCAACCCACCAAGAAGGATCCCGCGCACTAGCGCAGAACTAGTGGCAATGGGCGAACGTACCGTTTTTTTAAGGTTGTTCATACGACTCTAATGTGACTGAGCGGTGTCGTGACCTTGACTTGACGACCCATCAGGTGAAGCAAGACCTCGGCACGCCGATGTCCAGGTAGGCGAATAATTACACCGAACTGCTGATCCAGCGGGCCATCGGCCAGAACGACTTTATCCCCGGCCCGCAGTGAGGGATCTTCTGGCTGAAGCATGATCAGCCCGTCCGCATTTTCACGGCTCATGATTTCCTCGACAACACCGGCAGGCACAGCGCTTGGTTTGGGTCCAAACTGCACGAGATTGGCGACGCCAAAAGTACCGTTCACCGACCGCCAGCGCGCCGTTTCAAGATCCAGTTCCACAAAGAGGTAACGCGGAAATAGCGGGATACGGCGAACGTTCGCTCGGACACCAGCAATATAAGGGCAGTAGCTGCGAAAACCCTGCCGCTGCAGGTTGATTTCGGCCACCCGCTCTGAGCTTGGCTTCGTCCGGACGACAAACCAGCAGCTCACTTTAGGTCTCCACGATTTACCAGCCCAGCCCGAGAAATCTTCAACAGCCCAGCAGCAAATACATTTTGCTTGCCGAGCCTCTCTGACCACAGGTCGTAACTCTTCTGGGGGGACCGCATATCGCTGATGATAACCGCCTCCACCGAGTCCAAGTCCACGAGATCGGCAACCACTGGCAGACCCGCAACCCGACCCCCGGCCGCCGAAGCATCTACAATGCCGGTAATTTCCAAGGTGCTGTCCAGTGCGGTCAGGGCCATAATCTCGGCCAAATCTCCGGCTCCAACCAAGGCAAGCCGTTTTTTTTGATGCTGCTCCGCTAACGCGCAAACTTCCTTGGCCTGTTCTCGCGCGAGCCGAAAAAATTCCAGCGATGTGGAAAGATACTCCCCCGTCAGCCTTGCTTTTTCCGTAAACCCTATTGGCGTTAAGTAATAGGCATACCGATTGGCAGGCACTTGCTGGACCTTTACCCAACCTTTCTTGATGCATCTTTTCAGATAAGCGTTGGCGAGGCCCAATGCGATTCCAAGCTCTTTTGCCAGACTGCGTTGGGAAAGAGTGCTGCTTTCTTCAATCGCGGACAGCATCCCGAGCGTAATCGTTACCTCGTTGGAGGTCTGTTCATCGGCTGTATCTAGCTCCAGCTTTCTCTTGTTATCGTTCATACTATGAACATAGAGTGTTCACGCCATGAACGTCAAGCGTTGTGCCGTTGTGCGGACAGTCATAATCACCGCTGCCTTAACACTGTCTTAACTAAGATGTCAGCGAATCATGGTAAGGACCCGCAATGATCATGACTGCCCCAGTTTCATTCTTGGCGCATCGCGCCATGTTGATTGGTCTGGTAACAAGAGGCAGAGTGGCCCGGGGGATTTCACGCCGAGTAATTTCTATGCTTGAGGTTGACAGAAGCGGCGCGTTAACAAAACACCCCCTTTACGCACATAAGATAAATCCATGACGAGTGTAAAAATCATCGGAGCCGGGTCGATTGGCAACCACCTGGCGCATGCCGCGCGTAGCAAAAGCTGGGACGTGACACTTTGTGATATCAACCCCGAGGCCCTGGAACGCACCAAAACATCGATTTATCCGTCACGTTATGACAGTTGGGATAATTCTATCCACCTAACCACAATTGATGATGCACCACGCGGAGAATTTGACTGGATTTTCATCGGCACGCCACCGGACGTTCACATGACCCTTGCTCTAGACGCTCTGGAAGAGCATCCGCGCGGAATTTTGATCGAAAAGCCACTTGCAACCCCGAACCTCGCCAATTGCCAGGATGTGATCGACAAGGCCACAGAACTCGGCGTCAGAGCATTTGTTGGCTACGACCACGTCGTTTCCAGTAGCGCCCAAAGGTTCTGCGAACATGCGCGCAATCTGAAGGGCGTCAAAACGCTCGACGTTTCTTTCCGGGAGCACTGGCAAGGTATCTTTAACGCCCACCCTTGGCTGTCGGGCCCTTCGGATACTTATCTCGGATTCTGGAAACGCGGCGGTGGCGCTTGCGGAGAGCACTCGCATGCGCTCAACTTATGGCAGCATTTCGGCCATGTTCTGGGCGCGGGCCGGATTAATGTTGTCTCAGCTATGATGGATTACGTTGAGCGCGACGGGGCAAGCTATGATCAGCTTGCCTTGATAAACCTTGGGACTGAAACAGGCTTGATCGGACGCGTGGTCCAGGATGTGGTGACACATCCTCCGTTAAAGTGGGCCCGCCTACAAGGTGACGAGGCAGCGGTCGAATGGCAATGTATCCCCTCGCCTTATCAGGATATCGTGCGAACTAACGGCATCACACCCGACGAGGAAGTGTTCGCGAAAACACGGCCGCAGGACTTCATACAGGAACTTGACCATCTCGAGCATGTAGTAACCACAGGCGACCTATCGCCGATCGATCTGGAGCGCGGCCTGGATTCTATGCTGGTAATAGCCGCAGCGCATATTTCCGCCCAGCAGGGTTGTGCCGTTGAGATCAACTATGAAGTGGGATATTCCAGCGAGGCGTTACGGCCCACCCCGTAACGGTGAATCGGAGATTGAAATGATAGCAGACGCGTTGCCATACGACTTCGGCGGCCTTGTCGTATTCGACCTCGCCAACAATCACCAGGGCGACGTCGATCATGGCTGCAATATTATCCGGACCATGGGCGATCTAGCGCGCAAGCATGGCGTGCGGGCGGCCATGAAGTTTCAATTCCGCCAACTGGATAGCTTCATCCACAAGGCCCACCTAAGTGGTAGCGAGAACAAGCACGTCTCACGTTTCCTGTCGACACGGCTGGACCGGGCCGCCGTGCAAAGTCTTTTCGACGAAGTGAAAACAGCTGGCTTAATATCCATGTGCACGCCCTTCGACGAGGCTTCGGTCGACGTCATCCAGGAAATGGGCTTCGACATTCTAAAGATCGCCAGCTGTTCCGCGACTGACTGGCCGCTCCTGGAGAAGGCGACCAACTCCGGCCTCCCTATCGTGTGCTCCACCGGTGGCCTGGACCTGTCCCAGATCGACGATCTCTATAGCTTCTTTACCCACCGTGGTGTTGACTTTGGCTTGATGCATTGCGTGTCTATCTATCCCACACCTCCAAACATGCTGGAATTAAACCAGATAGACGTATTGCGCCGCCGCTATCCGGATATACCCATCGGCTGGTCAACCCACGAAGATCCCAATGCACTGGGACCAGTTAATATTGCCGCAGCAAAAGGTGCTCAGATGTTCGAGCGCCATGTCGGCATTACCACCGACAGAATCGAATTGAACGGCTATTCTTCCACCCCTGAACAAGTCGATGCGTGGCTGGGCGCGCTGGCAGAAGCGCGGGCAATGTGCGGCGGAGCAGTACGTCCGGCCGTCAGCAAGAACGAGCGCGAATCGCTGTTGTCGCTCGAGCGCGGTGTATATCTAAGCGAGGTCATCCAACCAGGCGAGGAAGTCAACGTCGACAAGGTTTATTTTGCCATGCCGATCGAATCTGGTCAGCTTTCCAGCGGCCAGTTCAAACCGGGCATCGTCGCAAACCGGAATTTTGGCCCCGACGACGCCCTTCTCGCGGGTGACATCGAAATCCCGCCACCGCCAGCTGACCGCATCATCAAGAAGGCAGTGCACGAAGTTAAGGCCATGCTGCATCAGGCGAAGGTGCACCTGAATACCGACTTTAAGATCGAATATTCGCACCACTACGGCGTGGAAAACTTCCGCGAAGTTGGGGCGGTGCTAATCAACATTGTGAACCGCGAATACTGCAAAAAAATTATTGTCCAATTACCCAAGCAAGTTCATCCGCAGCACCACCACAAGCGCAAAGAAGAAACCTTTCAGATTCTCAGCGGCATCCTAAACGTTACCATCGATAGCCATAAGCGGATACTCGGACCCGGCGATACCTGCCTCGTTCAACCCGGCATGTGGCACAATTTCTGGACCGACACTGGTTGCGTATTCGAAGAAATCTCAACTCGAGACCGCGACGACGATTCATTTTATAAAGACAAAAAAATAAACCAGATGCAAAGATCGGAGCGCAAAACAGTCGTAAATCATTGGGGGCGCTACGAACTGTTGGACCAGATCCGTCCAGACTGACGGTTGGAAGAGGATACTCTGCTTGCTAGCTCTGAAGCGCAAATCAGTCTTCCTGTTCGACTTCGACGGCACTCTCGTGCAGTCGAATACAATCAAGCGCGACGCCTTCTTCGTGACCATCGCGGACCAGCAGGACGCGGTCGAACCGTTACGCCGAATTCTTGACGATCCGGCGTCGGGTGATCGTTACGCGGTCTTCCAGGCATTGGCTGAGTTTCTACCCAGGCTCGACGCCGATGCGCTGACAGCTCACTATGGAGCAACCTGTGAGCGCTTGATTCTAGCAGCGCCTGAGGTTGCTGGCGCTCACGAGTTACTCGGAGCAATCGCCGCGCGCGGCGACATCGCCGTCGTCAACTCGGCCACGCCCCAAGAACCACTGCGGGCCGTAGTCGGACAGCTGAGGTTCGCACAATTTCTGTACGCAGTTTATGGAGGACATACGAACAAGATCGAAAATGCCCGCCGCGTGCTGCAAGAATTGCGGCGAACAGCACAAGATACAGTAGTTATTGGCGACGGCGAGACCGATCGGGCCTGCGCTGCAGCCATAGGTAGCGACTTCATCGCGGTGCACAGCGATGGCAACAATTTTAGCGTCGATCCGGATATCCTAGTGCCCAATCTCGATACCGTGACGCTCTGGTTACAGACCTGACATGTGTGGTCTAACCGGAATTTTTGCACCAGCCAGCAATATCGACCAGAACAATTTAGTTCTCTGGACCGAGGCCGCGACGAACGCGTTGCGTCATCGCGGACCCGACGACGGGGCGACCTGGGTCGATACAGATGCTGGCATGGCGTTCGGCCATCGCAGATTGTCAATCATAGACCTATCACCGACGGGTAAGCAGCCAATGGCTTCAGCCGGCGGTCGGTTTGTCATCACCTACAACGGCGAAATTTATAATTTTCGTGATCTTCGAATCGAGCTCGAGAGCGCGGGCGCACGTTTTCAGGGTCACTCTGACACCGAGGTATTGCTTGCAGCAATTTCCCACTGGGGGCTAGCTCCAGCGCTCAAACGAACAAACGGAATGTTTGCATTTGCCTTGTGGGATCGCAAAGCGCGGACGCTTCACCTCGCACGCGACCGGCTTGGCCAAAAGCCGCTCTACTACGGGTGGGCCGGAAAGGCTTTTGTTTTTGGCTCGGAACTGAAGGCGTTGCAGCAATTTCCCGGCTTCGATACCACCATAGATAATGGTGCACTGACATTATTGCTGCGCCACAGTGCGATCCCCGCACCACACACAATTTATAGCAACTGCCGGAAGCTGATACCTGGTACCGTTCTAGCCATCAACCCCGATCAGGTTGCCGACCGATCTTTGCCCGACCCGGAGCCCTATTGGTCAGCTACAGAGGCAGCCGGTGCCGGGCTAGCCGACCCCTGTGATATGTCTGACACCGAGGCGATTGAGTCGCTAGATCGCTTACTTCGCGACGCTATCGATGGCTGTATGGTATCCGACGTACCTCTCGGGGCCTTCCTGTCGGGCGGCATCGATTCATCGGCGGTCGTTGCCTTGATGCAGGCCCAAAGCGACCGGCCCATAAAAACTTTCTCGATTGGCTTCACGGTGGCCGACTACAACGAAGCCGATGCGGCCGCTTCGGTCGCCGAACATCTCGGCACCGACCATACCGAGCTTTATATCACACCCGTCGACGCCCAGGCCGTCATCCCAAATTTACCGCAAATTTATGACGAACCCTTTGCCGACTCATCGCAAATACCCACTTACCTTGTTTCCAAACTTGCCCGCCAGCAAGTGACGGTCAGCCTCTCGGGCGACGGTGGCGACGAAATCTTCGGTGGATACAATCGGTATACCTGGGCCAATAACCTGAAACGCGGTTTTGGCTTGACGCCGCTTTCGTTGCGGCGGCTGACCCGACATTGCCTCGCTGGCATAGCTCCCCGGCACTGGGATAGTGCCTATGCAGCCGTCGCACCACTGCTTCCGCGCCGACTGCGCCATGCGCAGGTTGGCGACAAATTGCACAAGCTGGCCGAAATTATCGACGCACCAAACCGTGAGGAGATGTATTGGCGCCTGGTCTCGCAATGGAAACAACCGCACCAAGTGATGCCAACCGTCACCGAACCAGCGACGCGCCTGAGCGATGCCGCGTCCTGGCCGAACCTACCAGATTATACCCAGCAGATTATGCTGCTAGATGCTCTGGTTTACCTGCCCAACGACATAATGGTGAAGCTCGACCGCGCTGCCATGGCGACCAGCCTCGAAAGCCGAGCTCCCTATCTAGACCACCGGATTTTCGAATTCGCCTGGCGGTTACCGCTCGGTCAAAAGATTCGCAACAGCACCGGTAAATGGATTCTCCGCGAAGTTCTGGCGCGTTACGTGCCGCGGCACCTGTTCGAACGGCCCAAGATGGGGTTCGGCGTCCCGGTCGGCGACTGGTTGCGCAGCGACCTGCGAGAATGGGCCGAAGATCTACTGTCCGAAGATCGTCTTAAACACGGCGGGCTGTTTGAAACCGAAGTCGTGCGCAATCTTTGGTCACAGCATTTGCGCGGCGACCGCAACGTACAGCATCAGCTTTGGCCTCTGCTAATGTTCGAGGCATGGCGAGCCACCAACTAGAGACCGTTTACAGATCGCGTAACCAAACCCGTTCGGTTAACAGACACCAGATAATTCCGATATATTCGCGCCAGCCCCCGAACCCCCTTCAGCCCACGCGTACTACGGATAAAATCGAAGACACGCGATTTCGCCAGCCGGTGATCCGTGGGTTTTGGAGCTACCGGAGCAGTAATCGGTTCGGCCCCGAAATGACGCAGCACAACGCCGGCCCGTGCAACATGTGACCGTGCCGTCACCAGAATGATGCGGAGTTGCGCTGCCTCGGGAAATCGTTCGGCAAGAAGACGTGCTATAGCCTTGCCCGACTCGAAGGTATCGCTTGCCAAACTTTCCAATATCGTGTGAGAGGAGGATACTTTGACAAATTGGGAAACCACTTCTGCCTCCAGCACCTAGCCGGGGATGGGAACGCCGTCGGATAGAATTAAAGGTAATTCCGTCAACTGATGAAGTCGGCGGCCCGTTACCGTCCGTCAGACCGAGCCTTCAAGCGGCCACCATCGGCCACCGGGGTCGATGAACGCACCTGCAAGAAACACGACGATAGCTGTGAATTTACGGTCCTCCATACCAGATTCAATCATAGAGTATTTCGGCGTTGCATTCGCCAGTGACAGCAGCAATGCCTTGCCCGTCTCTGGCAGACTGCCAGCAAGCAAAAACACCAGAGCGAACACGAGCAACATCCTACTTGTCTGACGGCATAGAAAAATCGCGCTAACCACCGCCAGCCAGATACCCAGCATCGGCCAAAACACAAGGATATCGTTTAGCGTACGCATAATTCCACTGTATCTGTCCCTGTTTGTCGGTGTTTACTTTGCCCATCGACACACTCTGACAGAACGGCGGCTCTATTCAGGTGAGTTGACGCGACACGAGAAACTTGTTTTGTGATACGAGCGTAGCACCTAACCAGACATTGCAGCCACGGTACGATCCCAAGATGAAAATCTGTCAGCTTTGTACCGTTGATTTTACTCTTTATCATTTTTTGCTGCCGCTCATGGAAGAGATGCGCCGCGCAGGCCACGAGGTTATCGGAATATGTGCGGACGGGGAGTTGCTGGAGCCAGTTCGCAACGCTGGGTTTCGCGTCGAAACATTGCCGTTGACCCGATCCTTTAACCCTGTACGGGTGATGGGGTCAGTCGTCGGGCTCTTTAAATTATTCCGGCGTGGGCACTTCGACATGGTTCATGTTCACACACCGGCAGCGGCATTTGTCGGACGGCTCGCCGCACGGTTCGCAGGTGTGCCCTGCATCGTCTACACCGCACACGGTTTCTATTTTCACGAATATATGCCGTTGCCAAAGCGGTGGCTTGTCATCGCCATGGAGTGGCTGGCCGGGCGTTTCACCCACACCTTGTTCACCCAATCCGAAGAAGACGCGGCGACAGCGCATCGACTGGGACTGTGCCGTACGGGCGATGTGTTGGCTATCGGTAACGGTAGCGATCCGGACCGCTTCCGTCCGAGCAACGGCGGCGGTACCCCCCAACAGTTGCGCGCGAGCCTCGGCGCTAAAGACGAGCATCCAGTGATAATTATGATCGGCCGCCTAGTCGTCGAGAAGGGGTACCCGGAGTTGGTCGAAGTAATGCGTGGCCTTGACGCCCATCTTTGGATCGTCGGTGAGCGGCTGCCAAGCGACCACGCGCGCGCGATCGACGACACCTTGAAAATCATAGAAGAGGACTTGGAGCTTGGCCGTAAAATAAAGTTACTGGGCTATCGCACGGATGTGCCCGACTTGTTGCGGGCCAGCGACATATTCGTCCTGCCTTCACACCGCGAAGGCATGCCGCGCTCTATTATCGAGGCCATGCTAACCGGCCTGCCGGTCGTCGCGACAAATATTCGCGGTAGCCGGGAACTGGTGGTCGATGGAGAAACGGGAATCCTTGTTCCGGTCGGAGCAACCAAGGATTTATCGGCGGCTTTGCGAAAACTTATCGCTGATCGGGAGTTGCGGGCCCGAATGGGAACTGCTGGGCTCAACCGTGCGCGCGACCGTTATGACGAAGACAATGTCATGCGCCGTCAACTGGAACATCTGGGGCTTACATAGCCAGCTCAATTAAACTCGCGTTAAATACCGACACCGTGCTGAGCCTTACCCTTGCGGGGCTTTCTGTTTTTCGGCAGAACGTTAGCCATATGAACGTGAATTCGACGACTCCCGACTTTGGCAACGTTTTCGTTGCAACCGCACTGGTGATTTTACCCTTGGCGGTGCTTGCGCCCTTGGCAATCGCCTGGGCAGCCGCCCTGCCAGCGTTGTGGATCGTCATAATTTATTTGCGTGCCGGTAGATATCCCTGGGAAGGCCGATCCTGGCTCATCCCAGCCGTCCTAATTAGCATTGTTGTCTACAGCGCTCTGACGGTTATCTGGTCTGTTTCGCCGGACAGGACACAGCATATAGCTACTAAACTTTTACCCATTGTGATCGGTGGTTGGCTTTTGGTCGGCGCTGCGGTACAGCTCGACGAACACGCTCGGCGACGTACTTCCATAGCCCTTTTATGCGGTGGCACCGTTGCATTGATATTGGTCGCGGTTGAAGTCGCCACCGGAGGATTGCTTCAGGGTTTGATTCGTGGTGCGGAATTCAAGGCGACGGGAAATCTAATTCATTTAAATCGTACCGCCAGCCAGCTAGCGATCTTGATTTCTCTTTTGTGGCTTGCTCTGGACCGTCAACTCGGCCCTACCGCTGCCGCAGTCGGTGTTGGCTTAACCGCCGTCGCCGTATTTAGTCTCGATCCCGATACACCACAATTTGCTGCTTTCGCCAGCATCATCTTCTTCACCCTGGCCTACATCGTCCCGCGAATTGCACAAGGGCTGATGATTGCAGGCGTGCTTACGGTGGCATTGGCGATTCCGTTGTATCCCTTTATTCTGCCGATTGTTGATAGCACCCTATCGTCAATGAATATCGGCAATTTCTCTCTGCGACATCGTTTCGCCATCTGGGACTTCGCCGCAACCAGAACGATGGAGAAGCCCATTCTCGGCTGGGGGCTAGGAACGTCGCGAGTGGTGCCGGGAGCCGACGGCACTGCCGACCTATTGAGACGCGGGGCGGAAACATTACCGCTTCATCCCCATAATGCCTTGCTCCAAATGTGGCTCGAGTTGGGAATCCCCGGCATTCTGCTCGCTCTGGTTGCCGTAGTGACCATCCTCAGTAAAATTACCCGGTATGTTAGCGGGCGCAAGGAATTGGCGACGGCGCTCACCGTCATTTTTTCCGCTACTTTGATCGCCGAGTTAAGCTACGGCATCTGGCAGTCTTGGTGGCTGGTATTTTTGTGGGTTCTTGCAGCGCTCACAATTGTGATCACCGGAACGCCAGCGCGGACAGATGCAGCGCGAGACGCTAACTCCGGTCAATGTCCGCCCGACGCCTAACTTATAAGCCGCAATGGCCGATATCTATATCTTACTCGTTGCAATAATAACCGGCGTCCTAAGTTGGTTTCTAGTCGGACGCGCCAGAACTGTTTTGTTGCGCCACCAACTTCTCGACCACCCCAATGAACGCAGCTCGCATACCCAAGCGACGCCACGTGGTGGTGGGCTGGGTATCTTCGCCACCCTACTCCCGGCCTGGCTGGTTGTAGCAGCCCTGATACCGCCACCGGGAGAGGCTGACGATATCGTGCGTTGGCTTGTGCCCATGAGTGCTTTGGTGTTAGCCGCCGTATCGTTCGTCGACGATTTGCGTGGCCTACCGCAGTTGGCCCGGTTCCTCACACAGGCTGTTGTAGTGGTCGCCACTGTCCAGTTCCTTCCAGGACCAGTCTTCCAGGGGTTATTGGGGCCGATTTCCGACGCAGCCCTCACGGTTATTGTCTGGCTGTGGTTTATAAATCTGTTCAACTTCATGGATGGCATCGACGGTATCGCCGGAGTTGAATCCATCGGTATCGGCATCGGGATATATGCGATCGGCGTTACCCTGATGCCGGCCACCGCCGGGTATGGCCAGGCTCTAACTATCGCCACCGCCATGGCCGGCTTCCTCGTATGGAACTGGCATCCAGCGCGTATTTTTCTGGGCGACGTCGGCAGTATTCCATTGGGTTTCTTGCTTGGCTGGCTGTTGCTCGACTTGGCAACACGCGGTTTATGGCAAACAGCATTAATTTTGCCGCTGTACTACCTCGCCGATTCGTCCTTGACCTTGTTGCGTCGATTGCTTCGCGGCGCTGTGATTTGGCGGGCCCATCGCGAACATTGCTATCAAATAGCGGTCCAGCGCGGCCGTAGCCACGCGACGGTGACAGGCGCCATTGCGCTAACCAACGCAGTTCTAGTGGTGCTGGCATTTATCGCTGCATTGCCATCGGGCATACCGGCCCTGTCTTGGCTCATGCTGACCGCCGCCGCCATTGTCGTGGTGCTCCTGATGGGGTGGATGGTATATGGCGGGCAGAATTCAGCAGCCGAGGGGACGTAATCGGTATCAATCTATTTTTGCCGTAACCGGCAACGTCAGCTGTGTTATAGGGAGGTAACTTGGAAAGTAGGCGGGCTATGCGCCGGATTGACCGCAGCAAAATTGTCTTTGCACACGACATTTTTATGGCGGCGCTTTCGTTTGCCCTCACGTTGCTGCTGCGCATGGGCGATACCATTTACGCTCTGCCGCTCAATTTTATTGTCCAAGGCACCGTCATATTTACAGTCATCGCCGTCACAACTTTTTGGTACATGGGCCTTTACCGCGGTATCTGGCGATATGCATCGACAAATGATGTGATCCAAATTACCAAGGCGGTGACCGTAGCGGTATTGGTGTTCCTGCCGGTGATGTTCTTGTGGAGCCGCGCAGAGTTCTTGCCACGCTCGTTCCCGGTTATTAACTGGTTTGTTCTCATCGCATTGCTTGGCGGCCCGCGTTTCACGTATCGCCTGTTCAAGGACAGACGCTTCGATTTCACACTCGAACCGGCCGGCAAGGCTGGTATTCCAGTGTTGCTGGTGGGTGCCGGCGACGCCGCCGAAACTTTTATCCGCGACACCGCGCGTCAACGCGGTAGCGCCTACCAAATTGCCGGGGTACTCGATGAAAAAGACCGACGGGTCGGCCGCTATATTCACAACGTGTCAGTTCTCGGCACACCGGAGAATCTTCCTGCCGTTTTGCGGCAGCTCGCTCTGCGGAACATACATCCGCAACGCCTGATCGTTACCAAACAAGAGCTCGACCCAGAACTTATGCGCCACTTGCTTGATATCGCCGAAGAAAACGGCATGACGCTATCGCGCCTGCCCCGCCTGACGGAGTTTCACAGCGGGGAAACAAAGCGTTTCGATGTCCGCCCCGTCGATGTCGAGGACTTGTTAGGGCGCCCGCAAGCGGTTCTCGACCGGCCAGCAATGAGGCAGCTAGTCGCCGGCAAACGCGTCCTCATCACCGGTGCTGGCGGCACCATCGGCAGCGAGTTGACACGCCAAGTCGCCGACCTAAAGCCATCTCAACTCATTTTGATCGACAACAGCGAATATAATTTATACGCGATCGACCTCGAAATAAGTCAGCAAAATCCCGACCAACTATGCGCTATGCGTTTGGGAGATGTGCGCAACCAGCCCCAGATGGCGGCGGTTTTCGGCGAATATCGTCCCGAACTCGTGTTCCACGCGGCGGCCCTGAAGCATGTGCCGATCGTCGAAAATCACCCCGGCGAAGGTGTGCTAACCAACGTCGCCGGTTCGCGCATCGTCGCCGATCTGTGCCTGGCTCACGGGGTTGATGCGATGGTGCTAATCTCCACCGACAAGGCAGTCAACCCGACCAGCGTAATGGGGGCAACCAAACGAACCGCCGAGAGCTACTGCCAAGCCCTTGACCGTCAACAGGCTGCTCAAGAGTCAGCTCATCGATGCCGGTTTGTCACGGTTCGCTTCGGAAACGTGCTGGGATCGACCGGATCAGTCGTACCGTTATTCGAAAAGCAACTCGCCATGGGCGGCCCCTTGACCGTCACCAACCCCGCCATCACACGCTACTTCATGACCATCCGTGAGGCCGTTGAGTTAGTCCTCCAGGCCTCGGTGCTGGGAGTCGGCAATAGCGATGCCGCTGGCGGCATTTTCGTGCTCGACATGGGCGAACCGGTTCGCATCGTCGATCTTGCCGAACAAATGATCCGGCTCGCCGGCAAACGACCCTACGACGACATAGAAATCGAGTTCACCGGCCTGCGTCCCGGCGAAAAGCTCTACGAAGAATTATTTCACGACACGGAGGCGACCAAACCTACATCGAACGCCTCAATCCGACTGGCCACCCCCCGGACCGCAGATCACGACGCGCTGGCACGATCGATTGACGAACTAACCGCAGCCGCGCAGGCCAACGACGAAGTCAGTTGCCGGGCTGCATTGCAACGCCTAGTTCCCGAATATATCGCTGACGACCGGTCGCCCAACATCGTCGCGGCGAAATGAACGAGCCGCCCGTGAAACGCGCGCTAATTTCCGTATCCGAGAAGTCGGGCCTCGCCGAATTAGGCCAGGCCCTGGCACAACATGACATTGAAATATTATCGACGGGAGGCTCCGCGCAAACTCTGCGTGATGCCGGTGTCCCAGTCACCGACGTGGCGGACCATACGAGATTTCCTGAAATCATGGGCGGGCGAGTCAAAACCCTGCACCCAAAAATTCATGGTGGCATTCTCTCACGCCGCGGCAACGAGGGCGACGAGGCCGCCATGGCAGAGCATGGTATCGGCGCCATCGACCTGGTCGTCATCAACCTTTACCCGTTCGAACAAACGGCTACCGTCGATAACGACTACGTCACTTGTGTCGAAAATATTGACATTGGCGGACCAGCGATGATCCGCGCGGCAGCCAAGAACCATGCCTCGGTTACGGTCGTCACTGACCCGCAAGATTATAGCGACGTCATCGCCGCGCTCGGAGAGAACGGCGGCGCAACTACCCAGGAATATCGCGCCCGTCTGGCTGCCAAGGCATTTGCGCGCACCGCAGCCTATGACAGCGCCATCACCACCTGGCTCAGCAGCGAGCTTGGCAGCGAACTACCGAGCGGTTTCGCCACCGGCGGCGTACGCAGCCAAGTGTTGCGCTACGGCGAGAACCCGCACCAGCGCGCGGCCCTGTACATTGGTGGACCTGGCAGACCCGGCGTGGCGACGGCCGAGCAAATCCAAGGCAAGGAGCTGAGCTATAATAACCTGGGCGATGCTGATGCCGCGTTTGAACTGGTGGCCGAGTTCGACCAATCGGCAATCGCTGTAATCAAACACGCCAACCCCTGCGGCGTGGCGGCCAACTCCGATCTGGTCGCCGCCTACCAAGCAGCTGTGGCCTGCGATCCAGTAAGCGCATTCGGTGGCATCGTCGCCGCGAACCGGCCACTAGATACAGCAACCGCCGAGGCCATTACCAAAATTTTTACCGAAGTCGTCATCGCTCCCGATGCCGACGCCGGCGCTCGCGCAGTCTTTACCAATAAGAAAAATTTACGCCTGTTACTGACCGGCGCCATGCCCGAACCAAGGACCGCCGGGCTGGTCACCAAACCGATCGCAGGCGGGTTGCTGGTGCAGGACCGCGACAATGGCCACATCAGCGCCAACGATTTGAAGGTCGTCACCAAGCGCCAGCCCAGCGAGGCCGAGTTAGCCGATCTGTTATTCGCATTCACCGTGTGCAAGCACGTCAAGTCGAATGCCATCATCTACGTACGTGATAGAGCAACCGTTGGTATTGGCGCAGGCCAGATGAACCGGGTCGATTCGGCACGGATTGCCGCCTGGAAGGCTACCGCCGCTGCGGAGGCAACCGGCAGCGGCGAGCCTAAAACGAAAGGTTCGGCGGTGGCTTCGGATGCTTTTTTCCCGTTTCCCGACGGACTGCTAGCGACGGTGGAAGCCGGCGCCACATCGGTTATCCAGCCCGGCGGTTCGATACGTGACGGCGAGGTGATCGCCGCCGCCGACGAGGCCGGAATCGCCATGGTCTTCACCGGTATGCGCCATTTCCGGCACTAATTAGGAGATCACCGAGCCATGATTGTCACCACGACGCCAAACATCGAGGACCATAAGATTTCCGAGCATCTCGGCGTCTGCTCTGGCGAAGCCGTAGCCGGGGCCAATATCTTTCGCGATCTATTCGCCTCGGTCCACGATATCATCGGTGGACGTTCGGGCAGCTACGGAAAAGTTCTGGCGGATGCGCGGCAAATGGCTCTCGACCATCTCGAGAGTCAGGCCGCCAAACGTGACGCCCACGCCTTTGTCGGCGTCGACCTCGATTATGAGGTTTTGGGCGACGAGGGTTTGATGCTGATGGTCGTCGCCTCCAGAACCGCGCTGCGGCTGGGTTAGTTCGAGAAATCTTCTGCGGCAGCGGGCTCACGCACCAATAGCATGAGTAATCCGCCGATGAGCAAAAACGGCAATACCGTTGCCAGGGCAATCCGCTGACTGTCGTAGGTGAGTGCGACCAGGCCGACCAGCCACGGTCCGATAAACGCCGTGACCTTGCCCGACAACGCAAACAGCCCGAACATTTCGGTTTCCGACCCGACAGGTGCCATGCGCGCCATCAACGAGCGGCTCGCCGACTGTACTGGGCCGAAGAAAATTCCCAACGCCGAGCCCAAAATCCAGAACCATAGTTTGGTTTCGACCAGCAGCAGGGGCACGCCGATAACAATAAGCGCCGCCAAGCTGATCAATATCGTTGGTTTGGCACCAATCCAATCGTCGACCCATCCGAACGTAAAGGCGCCGGTACCAGCGATGGCATTGAGCACCAAACCAAACATGATGACCTCTTTAACCGACATACCGAAAGTGCCGGCAGCGTAAATACCACCGAAAGCAAACAGGGTGTTGATGCCGTCGGTAAAAACCATGCGCGCCAGAAGAAAGCGGGTGAGCTGACTGTGCTGCGGCAATGTCCGCAATGTCCGCCCCAACGTAACCAGGCCTTCGCGCACCGCGGCTTCGGCAGGCAAACCGCGCACTAGCGGGTCCGGTGTCCAGAGAAAAAGCGGCAGACAGAAAAGGCCCAGCCACAGGGCGACCACAGGCCCGGAAATTCGGACATGTTCGGCTAGGGATTTATCGAGACCAAAAGGTGGTGAATCCGTCTGCACGAACACGAGCAGCACCAGTACGAGACCGCCGAGGCCACCAAAATAGCCGAGACCCCACGCCCAACCCGACACGCGGCCCATATGACTCGCCGACACCAGTGTTGGCAACAAGGCGTTGTAAAACACCATGCCAACTTCAAACGCGACCACCGAGACCCCCACCAGCCACAGCAGCAAAAGTGCGTCTGCACTGTCGGGCCGCACAAACCACAGCAGGGCCGATCCAAGCACCAGGACAGTCGAAAACAGCGCCAGCCACGGTTTGCGTCGGCGTCCTTGATCAGCGATCGAACCCAGTATCGGGCTGGCGAACGCTATAACGAAGGCCGCGCCGCCGATCATGAAGGCCCATTGCGACGTTGCCTCGGCAGCATCTGCTGCAACGGCTTGGACGAAATAGGCTGGAAAAACGAAAGTCAAGACGATCGCCGGAAATGGCGAGTTGGCCCAATCGTAAAGACACCATGAGAAAACGGGACGCCGTTCGAAGGCGCGTGCCGAAGTGTTGGCGGACACGGTCATGGTGTTAGCCTAACGGCACCAACGCCGTTACGCCATTCAACTCATCTGCCCCCAGACGCTGGTCCCACGCTGCGGCCAGTTGGTCGTGGCAATCCCGACAATGATCAGCACGAATCCTATGATCATCGAAGCCGTTACCGGTTCGCCGAGCAAAACCGCACCCATCACGCCAATAATCAGAAGTTCGCGTGGATTTGGCCAGCGGCGTACCAGCGCGAACGCTATCGGCGTTAACACCAGCGCAGCGCCGGCATTGCGCAAAAATGCAATGGTAACCGGGTCGGTTTCGGTGACCAGAAACCGAATAGCGACGAAAGATGAGCCACCAAAAGAGGTCGACAGACACGCCGCCAGAGCGGCCCAGATCGCCAGGCGGCCAGCGCGCACCGTTGCATTGGGTACTGTCACCGGGTGCGTATCAGCTGTTGAGCAGGGAGCGCAATTGTGCGTTCGCCACCGTCAGCATGGCGAGATCGACCTGATCTTCTGCGCGCATATCATCGATCAATTGGTGCGAGCGAACGACCGCGCCGTTATGCTTGTTGAGCCATATTTCGATCAACTCTTTGCGATGCGCTTCAACGCACGGGGTCATAAACACTACTCCTGTATACCCACACAGCCATACCTAAGCGCCTCCAGCGACGCCGAGGGGGAGGCAAACGCTAAGTTAACCGCCTTTAGAGAAAGCATAGTTAACACCAGATAAGAATTCGTTAACCATATTAAATCTAATGTCGCGTGCCTATTGAGAAGTGTATTGCCCATCCGCAACACGAAACGACACTGCAGGCTGCGGAAGAATCCAAGATCAACCGTGAATACCTGGTCGATTTTAGCGATGTGCTGTAAAAAGGGGGGTGGCGAATTCGCCACCCCCCTTCTCGCACCAGCAAGAGCGCTGGTGGTAACTAATACCCCGATCAGGCCGTATCGACCGACGGGAACAGCGACTTGTACGTCGCCAGCTCTTCCTTCAGCTTGCGCTTGCCGATCCGGCGAATCGTCCGCTTCCACGCAGCTTCGGTGTCTTTGATAACTGCCTTGGCCGTCTTGCCACCAGTATAGGCTTCCGAGATATTCCGCTTGAGTTCGGTTTCGAACTCGAGCAGGCCGGTCAGATAGATCGGCGGGGTCGTAACTTTTAGGTTCCGGTTGATCGCATCCATACCGGCAGCCGTATAGGTATTGAACGGCTTCGAGCCTGCCTTGAAGTGCTCCACATGCCACGGATCATGGAACGTGTTCACTGGATCGCCAACGATCTGCGAGCTATTCGCCGCCGTGCCCAGGTACATGGCCAGATGGGCCATCTGCGCCTTGCGTGGGCTGTGGCGGTTGACGACGATCGACACAACCGGCGCCGAAATCGACCGGTGAACCAACTTGCCGCTGAATTTCGATCCCGGCACCAAGCCGTATAACCACTTGCCATGGGTCTTCGACTTTTTCGGATTTTCCGCTAATGCAATGATGCCGTCCCAGTACTGACAGGAGAAGGCATTGCCGTTGATGATCCGCGGGATCATCTGTGGCGTGCCCCAACCAGCCGCCTCGGGATGCGACGCCGACTTGACGTTCAAGAACGTCTGGATGGCGTATTCGCCCTCCGGCGTGTTGAGCGTCGGTGTCATATCGTCATCGAACGGGAATCCACCAGCGCTATAGAAGTACATGTAGAACCACGCCAAGCTCGACCCTCGATCACGCAGGTTAGCCGAACCCCAGAGATTGTCGTCGGGGCGGGTGAAGAAGTTCATGAGCTCCAGCTCTTCTTCCCACGTCGCCGGCCACGTCATCTCGCGCCCGTGCTTGTCAGCAAAGGCCTTTTTCTCATCCGGATTTTCGAACAGATCCTTGCGGATAAACTGCGTATGAACGTTACCGTCGGTTAACACACCGTACGTCTTGCCCTTGTAGGTCATGAATTTACCGAAGTCGCCAACCGCATTAATCTTGAACCCGGCTGCTGCCATATATTCGTCCAAGGGCTCCAGCAGGCCAGCAGAAGCTAGCGATGGGATCATGTTGGAATCGAGATGGAAGAAATCGAAGTCAGGCGATTTCGACAGCGCCTCGGCCATCGCGCGCTGCGGGATGTCGAATGTGCTGATATCCTGGATCTTCGGCAGGCTGATACCAGTGGCCTTGTCAAACGCGGCAACCACCGGCGAAATGGCAACTTGGTAGTTCGACCACAAAATGCCGGTCACTTCCGTCTTTCCCAGTTTTTTCGCCGATGCGATGATTCGATCTTCCTCGGCACCAGCAAATGCAGGCGACGTCAACGCTGTCGGTAATACGCCCGTGGCAGCAGCAACGGCGCCAGCTTTCATTATTTGGCGACGTGAAAAGTCTGCCCATTTTATTTTTTTCACTTTGGGTCCTCCCCTGTTAACGGTTGGCTTTCATGCCGTCCAAAAAATCAAACGGTAACAAAACTATATCACTTCTGAAAAACTATACCATATCTAGAAAATTATAGATTGCGAAACCAGAAACTCATATAAATCGGTAGCAAAAAGGAAAGAGAATTATCGATGCTGGCGCTAGTCGACAACGGCCCGGTGGCGCTATCTTTCGCACGCTCGAGATTTCGCTTGATCCCGAACGGAACTTCAATGCTATGCACTGTTATTTCTAGCAAATGGACGCAAGCGAGCGCTTGGAAGGGCAACAACACCCCGGCATTCACCAGACCGGCACGGTCGACTTTCTCGTCATCATATCGGGCGAGGTCTGGATGTTCTTGGATGAAGAGAAAGTCCTGCTGACGCAGGGTGACACCTGCGTCCAGCGCGGCATCCTGCATACCTGGTCGCACCGCCCCGACAAACCTTGTCTGCTTGCTGGCGCTCTGATCGACGCAGCACCGTGTTAATGAGCCGATTATGCAACTAAAGCGAATATGCAATGAACGCAACCGTTTCGGGAAGTCCGGCGAACAACACAAAATAAACCGGCAAATCAATTTCTTGACTGCTCCGAAGCTGGGACGGTAGCCTCCATAGCACGTGTACCGGATTTCTTGCGCCATCTGACCGCAACACTTAGGGTTTGGTCCGTATCGGCGCAAAAAATTTAGAAATAACAGTGTGGTACGTAAATAGGGAGAACATAATGTTTAATTTCAAGAAGTATTTATTTGCGGTCGTTGCAGCGATCGCGATGGCGGGCGTGAGCCTGCTAGGGTCCGCTAACGCCCAGGCACAGAAATTCCCCAACGGCCCGGTCATCATCCAGGTGCCATTCTCACCGGGCGGAGGCGCGGATCGGACCTTTCGGCTATTCGCGCCATATCTTTCCCAAGAGCTCGGCGTTCCTGTCAAAGTTACCAACGTAGCCGGCGGTGGCGGCTGGGTATCATGGGGCCAAGTGACGGGCCAATGGAACGGCAAAAAGGACGATCACAAGCTTGCCGTCGTCAACATTCCGCACATTTTCTCGATGCTAAATCCGGCCATGAAGCGCAAAGAAACACTCGAGTCTTTCAACTTCCTCGCGTGGCACTCCTATGATCCCGGCCTGTGGCTGGTTCGTTGGGACGACGACCGCTTTAGGACTTTGGAAGACGTGATCGATTATTCCAAGAAGAACTCGCTGATCGTTTCGGTGGGCAGCCATGGCGGCGACG
>CAZHBA010000105.1:0-16799 GCA_964530225.1 uncultured Rhodospirillaceae bacterium
CAATATGAAATTTCATCTCGACGAGATGGTCCAGCGCGACTTCAACTATGCCATTGTCGACGAAGTTGACTCGATCCTGATCGACGAAGCACGCACACCGTTAATCATTTCCGGACCGGTCGAAGATTCGTCGGAAGCCTATCGCCAGGTCGACGTCATCATCCCCAAGCTTGTCGAAGCTGATTACGAGATCGACGAGAAGGCCCGAACCATCTCCATGACCGACGAAGGGATCGAACACGCCGAGCAATTGCTAGCCGAGGCGGGGCTGCTGGAAGCCGGCGTGGGCCTTTACGACATCAGCAGCGTCAGCACCCTACACCACATTAACCAGGCGCTGCGAGCGCACAAACTGTTCGCCCGTGACACCGACTACATTGTCAAGGACGACCGTGTCGTCATCATCGACGAGTTTACCGGACGCATGATGGAGGGCCGGCGCTATTCCGACGGTTTGCACCAAGCGCTAGAGGCTAAGGAACACGTTTCGGTCCAGAACGAGAACCAGACGCTGGCATCGATCACCTTCCAGAATTTATTCCGCATATATCCCAAGCTTGCCGGTATGACCGGCACGGCGATGACCGAATCTGGCGAATTCACCGAAATCTACGAGCTCGAAGTCATCGATATTCCGACCCACAAGCCAATGGTGCGGGAAGACAAAAATGACGAGGTCTACCGGACGCTCGGTGAGAAATATAATGCCATTATCGATCTCATAATCGACTGTCACGAGCGCCAACAGCCGGTACTAGTCGGCACCGTTTCAATCGATAAATCCGAGCAAATCTCGGCACTTTTGAAAAAAAAGAAGATCCCCCACAACGTCTTGAACGCCCGCTACCACGACCAGGAAGCCGCGATCATCGCTCAGGCCGGCGAGCCCCGCGCGGTGACCATCGCCACCAACATGGCCGGCCGCGGCACCGACATTCAGCTCGGCGACAATGTGGATATGCGCGTTGCCGAAGAGCTAGCCAAAATTGAAGACCCGGCGGAACACCAACGCCACCGCGAGGCCATCAAAGCCGAGGTTGCCAAAAAGCGTACGCTGGTGCTCGGCACCGGTGGGTTGCAGATTATCGGTACCGAGCGCCACGAGAGCCGGCGCATCGACAACCAGCTACGCGGCCGTTCGGGCCGCCAGGGCGACCCCGGGCGATCCCATTTCTTCCTGTCGTTGGAAGACGATTTGATGCGTGTCTTCGGCTCCGAACGCATGGATACGATGCTGCAAAAGCTCGGCCTCGAAGAGGGCGAGGCGATTGTCCATTCGTGGATCGACAAGGCGCTGGAAAAGGCTCAACAGAAAGTCGAGGCGCGCAACTTCGACATCCGCAAACAGTTACTCCAATACGACGACGTGATGAACGACCAACGCAAGGTCATCTACGAACAGCGCAAGGATATGATGCGGGTGGACGACGTGTCGGAAACCGTCGAAGCGATGCGCGACGAGACGCTCGAGAACACGGTCGCCCGCTGCATTCCAGAAAAAGCCTTCGCCGAGCAATGGGATACAGATCTGTTGCACGAGGAAATCATGAGGCTGTTCGGTATCGACGCACCGATATCCGATTGGGCCAAGGAAGAGGGTATCGCCGACGAGGAAATGCTCGACCGGTTACGAAAACTGGTCGATAAAAAAGCAGCGGCGAAAACGGCACAGTTCGGGCCCGAGTTGATGCGCATGGCGAAAAAAAATCTGCTACTGCAAATCCTCGACCAGTATTGGAAAGATCACCTGCTGAGCCTCGAACATTTGCGCCAAGGAATCGGCCTGCGCGGGCTGGGGCAGAAAAATCCGCTCAACGAATACAAACGCGAAGCGTTCGAAATGTTCGAGGACATGTTGGCCCGGCTGCGCGAAGGCGTGACGTCGCTGTTGAGCCATATTGAGATACAGGTGAACGCACCCGAGCCGGTGCCGGAACCCCACGCGCCACAGCAGATGGAAGCCCAGCACGCGGAAGTCAGGCAGTTCGACGAGCCAATGGAAAACCCGGAGGTCGGCACCGACAGCGAAGTCCTGGCGAAACCGCAACCGATGCGCCATGCCAGCGGCGATCAAATCGATCCCAATGACCCGTCCACATGGGGTAAAGTTTCGCGTAACGCCGCCTGTCCCTGCGGTACCGGTAAAAAATATAAGCACTGCCACGGCCGTCTCACCTAAGTGCCTGGTAAAATAACAACCAGGGGAGCCGGTGATGGAGTTCGGCGTTTTCGATCATCTCGACCAACGGCGCGGCACCATCGCCCAGCGTCTTTCTGGCTGCCGTCGCCAAACGCACAACGCGCCTGCGTTTTGGGCCCGTGGTCTATTGTCTGCCGCTGTACGACCCGCTACGCTTGATTGAGGGAATCTGCATGCTCGACCAGCTCAGTGGCGGGCGCTTCGAGTTTGGCGTCGGGCGCGGTATCTCGCCGTTCGAGGTCGCCTATTTTGGCGTCGACCCTAAAGCCAGCCAGGTAATTTACATGGAGGCGTTCGAGGTCTTGGTCAAAGGTCTGACCAACGCCGAGTTGAGCCATAGCGGCAACCATTTTTTCTACGATGCAGTGCCGATGACATTGTCCTCAAAGCAGAAGCCACATCCGCTTATTTGGTGCGGCGTCGCAGCCCTGCACGGCGCCATATAGCCAGCCGAGAACGGTATCAACATCATCTCCAACGCCCCCTGCGCCATCGCCCGTGAGGCGACCGACCACTACCGCGCCGCCTGGTAGGCCATGAATAGTAGCGAGGTGGCTATGCCCAAAATGGGTGTGGCCCGCCATATCTACATTGCCGAGACCGACGCCGAGGCCGAGGTCATCGCCCGGCGCGCCTACACCGTGTGGTACGAGAGTTTCGTCAAACTGTGGCACCAATTCGACAGCCAGCCCACCGCCTATTCGCCCAGCTTCGACGAGGTGCGCAAAAAGGATGCCGTCATCTGCGGCTCACCTGAAACCGTGGCAGCGGAAATCACCTGCCAGATTGAGGTGGCGGGACTCAATTACTTCGTCTGCCGGTTCGCCTATGGTAATTTGAGCTACGCCGAATCGGCACACTCGCTGGCGTTATTCAGCGATGCGGTGGCGCCCAAATTCGCTTAGAGATTTTTAGAGATCTCTACAGGCTGAAGCTCACTCTGCCGCGTTCAGCACCTCCAACACCCGCGGAGGCGACATTGGCAGACTGTAAAAGCGTTTGCCAAGCGCGTCGTAAACGGCGTTCCTGATCGCTCCCAACGCCGGCACAAGCGGCACTTCGCCGACACCGCGCACGCCTTGCGGATGCAACGGATTCGGGATTTCAATCATCACCGTGTCCAGCATTGGTAGGTCCGAGCAGATGGGCATGCGATAATCGAGAAAGCCTGGATTATCCACCTGGCCATCCTTGTTGTAGACATATTCCTCGTTGAGCGCCCAGCCGATGCCCTGAGCAACAGCGCCCTGCATCTGACCCTCCACATAGCCCGGGTGCACCGCCCGGCCGACATCCTGGAAGCACGTGTAGCGCAGCACCCGGACGATGCCGAGTTCGACATCCACCTCGACATCACAAATATGCGTGGCAAAACCACTCGCGGCGCCCGTAGTATTGAGCTGCGAGCCGGCACCGATCGGTCCACCGGACTGGTTGGCCTTGACGGCCAATTCAGCCAACGTTAACGGCTCGAACTTGCCGGCATTGTCGCCGGCCGGACGTGCCTCGCCTTCCTCCCAGGTAACCGCGTCGAGATCAATGTCCCAGATCTTGGCGGCGAGCCCGCACAAGGTCTTGATGACTTTTTGCGTCGATTCGGTCACCACTATGGCCGAAGAGAACAGCACGCGGCTACCGCCGGTCAGGTTGCTGAAGCCGATAGTGGCGGTATCGCCGATCAAAACTGACACCCGGCGGTAGTCGATACCCAGCAACTCGGCCGTGATATTGGCAATCGACGCGCGCGAGCCGCCGATATCCGGATGGCCGGTGGTCACGACCGCATTGCCGTCCTCGGTGATGTTGACCTGGGCGCTGGATTCACCGCCGGCGTTGAACCAAAAGCCGCTGGCAACGCCCCGGCCCTGACGCTTGCCGAGTGGTGCCCTGTAGTGCGGATGGGCAAGAGCGGCCTTGAGCGTCTCGGCGTAGCCCATAACCGGATAGACCGGACCGTGTGCCGCCTTAGTACCCTCTTTCGCCGCATTCTTCAGCCGCAGCTCCAGCGGGTCTATTTTCAGTGCCTCCGCCACTTCGTCGAGCACGCACTCCACCGCATAAGCGCCGATCGGCGCGCCCGGCCCCCGGTAGGCGGCGACCTTGGAGCGGTTGCAGACGACGTCGTAGCCCAGTGAGTGCACATTGGGGATGTCGTAGGGCGCGAAGGAGCAGCCGGCGGCGCCGCGGATCGGCGAGCCGGGCAGGCCGCCCGCCTGCAGATAATACGTGCCTTGCGCAGCGACGATGTTACCGTCCTTGGTGGCGCCGACCTTGACCGTACTCATGGAGCCCGATGTCGGGCCCGACGCCCGGAACACCTCTTCGCGGGTCATCACCATCTTCACCGGACGGCCGGATTTCTTGGACAGCATGGTCGCTACCGGCTCCAAATAGATGATAGTCTTACCGCCGAAGCCGCCGCCAATTTCAGCCGGAATAGCACGGATGTCGCTCTGCGGTATATCGGTCAGCAAGGCCGTCATGGCGCGCACCATGAACTGACCTTGACTGGAGCTCCAGATTGTCGCCTTACCATCGGCCGCAACGCTGGCTAGACAGGCGTGCGGCTCGATATAGCCCTGATGGACCGGGCGGGTGTTGAAGCTGCGCTCGACGGTCACGTCTGCCTGGGCGAAGCCCGCCTCGATATCGCCAAGCTCGTGCTTGAGCGTGCCAGCAATGTTTGACGGCTTGCCATCGAATTCGATGAAGTCATGCAGAATCGGCGCATCGGGCTTGATAGCGTCTTCGATCTCGATGACCCAAGGCAACACCTCATAATCGACTTCAATCAATTTGCACGCTGCCGCCGCTATGGTTTCTGTCGTGGCAGCGACGGCGGCAACAGGATGGCCGTGGAATAGGACCTTTTCGCGCGCCATGACGTTGCGGCACATCCAGCGCATGTCCTGGATGCCAAGCGGGACGGGCGTGTCGAGTGGAAAATCCACGATGTCGCTGGCCGTCACCACGGCCTTGACGCCCGGAAGGGCTTCCGCCTTCGTGGTGTCAATCGACCGGATGCGGGCATGCGGATGCGGGCTACGCAGTACTTTGCCCCAGATCATGCCCGGCATGTTGGCGTCAGCGGCAAAGGCGGCGTTCCCGGTAACCTTATCGGCACCATCGGGACGAATCGTGCGTTGACCGATCCACTTGTTACTTATTTCGTTCATTGTGCCCTCTCCAACATGTCCATCGCCATTTTAGCATCTCACGTAGGGTTTTGTCATAGCCTGTGCAGCGAAATTTTGTCGGTCGGTTCGCCTTAGACCGATACCACCGGCGTGCTTGGCACCACTGACGCGCACCGGTATCATGCCCCTATTGCGGTCGAACGGTCGGCCGCATGTCAGTTCCAAAATCTCTGCGCGACACCTGGTAGACAGTTCCAGCCAAGCCGGGCGAAATGACAGAGAACCGGGAAGAAGAGATGAACGCCGGCACGTACTACGCCGGCGACTGGGCTCCCAAAGGAAGATCGAAACTATCATGGATTTCTCGTTCACCCAGGATCAGGAGGACTTGCGCCGCCACGCACGCAATCTCCTCGAGACTGTCTGCCCACCCGACTATGTCGAACGTTGCGACCGCGAAAGGCGCCCGCCGCGCGAGGCCTTCGACAAGCTTGCCGAGAAGGGCTGGCTCGGGCTGATTATTCCAACAGAGTATGGTGGCGCCGGTGGCTCGGCTGTCGACCTAGCTATCCTGCTCGAGGAAATCGGCCGCCAGTCAGAAGAACTCGCCATGTGGGTATTCCGCACCATGACCTATGGCGGCTACGCGATCGTGGCGCACGGCACCGAGGAGCAGAAACAGCGGTTCCTGCCGAAGATCGCCAAGGGCGAGCTGAGCTATTGCTTCGGCCTGACCGAACCGGAGTCGGGTTCGGACGCCGCAGCGCTAACGACCCGAGCCGAGGCGACCGGCAACAGTACCTTCGTCATCAACGGCCAGAAGGTCTTCACCTCCGGCATGGACATTTCCGACTATTGCCTGCTCGTCACGCGCACTTCCAAACAAGAGCGCAAGCAGCAGGGCATCACCATGTTCCATGTGGATACCAAGCTGCCGGGGGTCGAGGTGCGTAAGATCGACACGATGGGCCACCGCGCCATCGGCACCACACAGGTCTTCTACAACGATGTGGAAGTGTCCGCCGACATGGTGATCGGCGAGGTCGATGATGGCTGGGCGTCGGTCGATGCGTGCCTGTGGTACGAGCGACTATGCCTGTCGGCGGCGCGTACCGGCACGGCGCAGGCGGTGTTCGAACTGGCGCTAAATTATGCCAAGACCCGCGAGCAGTTCGGCCGCCCGATCGGTAAATTCCAAGCGATAAGCCACAAGCTCGCCGATATGAATATGATGCTTGAGATTTCGCGGCTGCTATTCTACCGCTTCGCCTGGGCGATGGACGAAGGCGAGCCGACCCGCCACGACGCGGCAATCCTCAAGCTTTACACCAGCGAGGCCTACAAGGCGGTGTCGGACATGGGTCTGCAGATCTTCGGCGGCTATGGCTACTGCATGGAGTACCCCATGCAGCGGTTCTACCGCGACGCGCGCCTGGCGGTGATCGGCGCCGGCTCGTCCGAAATCCAGCGCAACATCATCGCCCGCAGCCTGGGGCTCTAAAACCATGGGATTTCCGCTCGAAGGCGTGCGCATCCTCGAGCTTGGCCAGATTATCGCTGGTACTTATGGCGGCCTGGTGCTGTCCGACCTCGGCGCCGAGGTAATCAAGATTGAGACCCCGGAGGGCGACCTCGGCCGCATTCCCTCGGTTGGACCCTACAAGGGCCAGAGCGCGCTGTTCCTGACGCTTAACCGCAACAAGCAGAGCATCGCCATTAACCTGAAGACCGAGGAAGGCCTGCAGGTCTTCTACGATCTGGTGGCGACCTCGGACGTGGTGATCGACAATTTCCGTCCAGGCGTTCTCGAGCGACTGAAGATCGACTTTGAGACCTTGAAGGCGATCAAGCCAGATATCATCCAGTGCTCGGTAACCGGCTTCGGCGCGACAGGGGAGTATAAAGACGCCCCGGCGCTCGACATCATCATCCAAGCGTATGCCGGCTACATGGCGGTCACCGGCGAGCCGGGCCGCCCGCCGGTGCGCACCGGCATCCCGATCGCCGATCTGTGCGGCGGTATTTTCTCGTCGAAAGCGATCCTAGCCGCCCTATTTGACCGCGAGCGTTCCGGCGAAGGCCGCTACATCGAGCTATCCATGTTCGACGGCATGCTGAGCCTGCTCATCTATATGGGCACCATGTGGCTGAGTAAGGGAGAGCTGGCCGAGCCGCCGGGGTCGGGGCACATGTATTCGGTTCCCTGGCAAGCCTTCGAATGCGCCGACGGCTATATCGTCGTTGCGACGCGTCAGGAAGTATTCTGGACGCGCCTGTGCGAGGCGCTCGAGGCGCCAGAGCTAGAGGCCGATCCGCGCTTCGCAAAGAATCCCGACCGGGTCGCCAACCGCGAGAAGCTGGTACCGATCCTCGAGGGCATCTTCGTTGGACGAACGGTCGGCGAGTGGTTGGAGAGATTCCGCGCCGGCGACATTCCGGCCGCGCCAGTCAACAACCTTGACGGCGTCTTCGCCGAACCGCCAATCGCCGACCGCAATATGATCGTCGAGTACGACCACCCGCAAGTTGGCAAGGTCCGCCTGCCGGGTAACCCGATCAAGATGACCGGGATGGAGGGTACGATCTCCGAGCCTGCGCCTATGCTCGGCGAGCACACTGACAAGGTGTTGACGGACTTGCTCGAACTCGACGCCACGGCGATCGCGGCGCTACGCGCCGCCGGTGCGGTCAAATAAACCAAGCTCGCGAGGTGCGATATAGGAAGTGTGGTGGAAGGAATAGAAAGTCGGCGGTTCATTCGGGCTGCCGTTTCTTTTTCACGCATCATCGGTGGTAGGATTTCACCATGATCGATCGTCGCCGCGTAAGGCGTGGACATAAACCAAAGGCCGCCGCCACCGTAAGTTACGCGTTTTTGTTCGGCTGGCTTCTGGTGACCCTGTTCCCCGTCTTCTGGATGGTTTCGACCTCGTTCAAACCGCAGGCAGGGTGGTTCGCGTGGCCACCGCAGTGGCTACCGGCGGATTTCACCCTCGACAACTACCGCCAGATTTTGACGTTCGGCAAGCTGGCGAGCAGCGCGCCCAATCCTAACAGCGGTTTCAGCCGGTTGATACTCAGCGCGATCTTACCGATCCGTGACAGCTTGATCGTGGCGACCGCCAGCAGCACGGTCGCCGTAACGTTGGGCGCTTCGCTTGCTTACACGATTGTCCGGTTTCGCACCGGCGGTAAAAACTACGCGCAAATTCTGCTACTGATCAGGATGATCCCGCCGGTGGTCATCGCCGTACCGATTCTGGCTTATTTCACGCTGCCGTGGTGGCGCGACACCTTGTACGACGCCTATCTCGGGCTGATCATTCCGTACGTGTTGATCACCCTGCCCTACGCCGTCTGGCTAATGTTCAGCTTCATGCAACAGGTGCCGCACGAACTCGAGCATGCGGCGCAGATCATGGGTGCTGGCCGTGTGCAGATATTGCGCAAGGTGGTGTTTCCGTTGATCCGGCCTGGGCTGGCGGTTACCTTCGCCTTCGTCTTCATATTAAACTGGAGCGAGTTCCTGTTTGCTTACACCTTGGCCGGACAGGACCTGACAACCGTGACCGTTCAACTGAGCCTATACGAACAGCTACTGGGACCGCAGGCCGCCTTCGGCACGCTCGCCATATTGCCCTTGATAATTCTGGGTTTCGCCGTCCAGAAGCACCTGGTTAACGGCTTTAGCTACGGTTTGGTACGCAAGTAGATATCAGAGCACCGTCTCGAAGCCTTCGAATTGGGGCCACGTCCTTAGAACCAGGGATCAAAACCGTCAAGCGAGACCAGATATCGCGCATGAGCGCCGGCTGGTCCACAGCGTACCGCCATCGGTGCGCCAGAGGGCGCTACACCTCAAGCTCACTAGCAATATCCGCCATGCCGAGGCGCTCGATTGTCGCTTGGGTCGGATGCCCGGTGGCAACATCCCAACCGGCGGCGGTGTAGTAGCGGTCGATCATCTCTTCCAGGTGCGGCCCCATCGCTACGCCCGCCCCGGGACCCGCATTTGGCGCCTCAAGCAAGCGCTCGCCGACATCGAACTCGTCGGCTCTTGAAAACCCCCGGCTAACGGCAAATAGACGCATCAGGTTGATAGTACGCTCGCCCGCAAGAATCGCATCCTCTTCACTGAAATCGCTCCAACCGGTTGCAGTTGCCACGGCCTTGGTTGCCAGGGGTACGACGTCCTTTACCGCCTGGCAGGCAAACATGCAGACACCCAGATTGTCCTCCCACAGCTTCTCCTTTTGGGTATCGAAGACCATTTCAGGCTTCTTGCCGACGGTGGTGTTGGAATGGTCAAAGGCGAGGTGCGGATACTCGATCTGATGGGCCGGACCGGTGCCGGCGATAATCTGGCCGAACAGCGCCCCCCACATGGGCCGCCAGTCGTGCATGTTGATCGAACCGCCCTTGACGTGGACCAGCAGATGTTCGGCGTTAAGGGCCTGGGCGACATCTTTCATGTCGCCGGTCAGCTTGCCGCCAAAATCCCGCTGCTCGATCATCTGTTCCCAAATTTCCATAAAGGCGTCGTAGTTGCCCCAGTTCAACTCGAGTCCGCCGGTATCTTCCTTGGTGATCAAGCCCCGGGCGTAGGCCTCCCAGACCATGCCGAGCAACGACCCACCGTGGCCCGATTCCATGCCAATATCGTCATAGAAATCGGTCATTATCAGCATGCGGCTTGGATCGTCCACGCCAATCATGCCGGCGGCACCTTCGAACGGCTCGCCACCGCCGCACATGCTGACGGTGTAGCCCGCATACTCACCCGACGTGATCTCGACATCATAGGAACAAGCAATTTCACAGTTGTACGAAGGCTTCGGGGTTACTGTCCACTCCTTGCAAGCATCCATGTAGTTTTGCGAGAATTTCCGGCCGAACTCATAATCGGTAAGGTTCTTGACCGCCGTAATTCCTCTGGACGACATCACCCCATGCTTGCGGGTCATGCCGCCATTGTGCCACAGGGCGCCGAGTGGTGGCGTGCGCCCCCCTTCGGTTATGAACAGATTGTCTTCCCATTGCTGAGCCGTATCCAAGAACGTCTGCTTGTCGGCCAACTCAACCTCGCCGGTGCCGCGCACAGCGATCGCCTTGAGGTTCTTGCAGCCCATAATAGCCCCGGGGCTACCCTTACCGGCGCCGTGATTCCGGTCGCACTTGATCATGGCACCATGAAGCCTCGCCTCGCCGGCCTGACCGATGCACGCCACGCTAATCTCACTCGCTTCACCGCCGATTATCCTGGCGACTTGCTGCTCGGTTTCGCGAGTTCCCTTGCCCCATAGGTTCCCGGCGTCACGGATCTCGACGCTGCCATCGTCGATAACCAGATACACAGGCGCGCTGGCGGCCCCTATAATGATGATACCCTCGTAACCGGCATGTTTCAGATACGCCGCCCAGTTTCCGTGGGCATGGCCGGCCCCAGCGGCGTAGGGAATATCGTAGTGCAACGAAACCACGACAAAGTTGGACGAACTGGGGGCGCGCGTACCCGCGAGCGGGCCTGTCATGATAATTAGCGGAACCTCGGGGTCACCGGCCTTCGCGCCGTGCTGGGTTTCCTTTGCCAGATAGTAAAGGCCAAGCCCAGTTCCGCCGACATACTTACGCAGCACCTCCTCGTCTGGCAGCGGCTCTGTCCAAGTCTTACGGGTATTGAGATCTACTCGAAGAATCTGCGCTGCATATCCACCGGTCATACCACATCTCCAGTTGTTTCATTTTGTTGTTATAAGTCCAGAAACTAATGTTGCAGACCCTCGATCGAACCCGATTAAAAGATCCCACTCTAGGGTGCTCCTTCAGCGCGATAGACCTTGCAGAGGAACCCCCTGAGTTGAGGCCCTCCGTAGATGGGGTCGAATCCCTGGCCGCGGTCGTTGCGGGTGATGACGTTCAGGTTGCTCTCCCAGAGGCCGTATTCGGGCCCTCCCCATTCGGGGTACCACCAGGCGTGCTGGTTACAGACAACCCGGGGATGGATGCCGTCCATGAGCTTAGCCTTTTGGCGGATGCGTCCTTTCGGCGTTTCGATCCATACCCAATCGCCGTCGCGGATACCCAATTCCCTGGCCGCCTTACGGTTCATCTCAACCAACGGATCCGGGTTGCTCTTCCGAAGCTCGGGCACCTGGTGGTGCTCGGTATGGAAAAAGTGGGCCGTCCTGCGGGCTGTCGAAAGGAAGGGATACTCCTTGGCCAACACTTTATTGAACGGCGATTCTTCTTTCGGTTCGACGTAGAAGGGAAACGGGTCGTGGCCGTTCTTCCTGAAGGTGGTCTGGTACACCTCGACGCGTCCCGTGGACGTTGGAAACCCACCACCCTTGCGGAAGTAGTCCGTCTCATACTTTTGGTAATGTTGGGGCTGTATATATTGCCCCTCTTCTTTCAGGTCACGAAACGTCTTTCCCGTGCGAGCGAGCCGCCAGTCGAAATATTCCTCCACCGTTTTCCAAGGAAAAGCCTCGTGCAGACCCAGCCGATGGGCCAGTTCCAAAAGGATGTCCTCGTCGTCGCGGCATTCGCCGGGCGGATCGACGGCTTTGACGCGTGCGAACTGCCCAAAACGGCTATAGGGGGTAGTGAGCTGGTCGCGCTCCAGCCATGTCGTTACCGGCAAAAAGAGATCGGATAGCGCGGCCGTGGGCGTCATGAACAGATCTAAGGTGACCGAGAACGGCACCTTGTGCATCACCTGGCAACACATCTCCGTGTTTTCGGCAGTCAACAGGAAGTTGTGGCCGATGATGAACATAATCTGGACCGGCAGATCGCCCTTGGCAATGGCCTCGTTCACCAGTGAGCCGTGGGTGATGCCCAGGATGGGGAACTCCCGCGCGCCGTAATCGGCCAGCATCTGGCGGGATTTATCGGATAAGAGGTCGGGCCGCTCGTGTTCGGGCCCAAAGGGGTCGACGAAGGGACCATGCTCCCAGATGGCCATCCCACCAGGCACATCCAGGTTGCCTGTAACCGCCATCAGCAAAATGGCGGTCTGCATCGTTTGCGAGTTGTTCACCCCCTGCACGTCTAGGGCATTACCCCACTGGATGACGGCTGGCTTATGGGCCGCGAACAGCCGCGCTGCCTCGACAACCTTCTCAGCTGGGACCCAGCAGATCTCGGCCACGCGTTCGGGCGGGTATTCCCGAACGCGCGCGAGCAGCAGTTCCCAGGCCGGACGGACCAGAATCCCGTTCACCTCGTAGGTCCCGGTCAGGGCTGGCTGCCTGGTTTCGTCGGGTGGGCAAGGCGCATTGTATTCCTTATCCCAAACCAGGTAGGCGGGCGCGCCGTCCTCCCCCACATCGAGGAGATCGCCCGTATCCGCGCGAACCAGGAAGGGGGCGTTAGTCCAACGCTCGACGAACGGGCGGTCGTAAAGCTCTTCGGTCAGGACGACGTTCAACAGTCCGAGGCCCAACGCCCCGTCTGTCACCGGGCGAACCTGGAGCCAGCAATCGCTACGGCGAGCCCAACGAGTCTCCAACGGGTCGATCGTGATGATCTTCGCACCCGCCTTGAGGGCCGGGGTGAGACGGTTGCTAATCATGCCGTCGGCGCTGTTGAGGGGATCATTGCCCCAGATGAGAACGCATTTGGGGTACTGCCCACCCCAGCCATAAAAATCGGCGACGGGGATCTTCGTTCCCAATGTGCTTTTGGCAACGGCGACGCGCGGAAAGTAACACAGAGGAGAGCGCCCCACGTTGAGGACCGCCCCCAGAGCATTGAAGAAACGATTGCCGAAATTGTTCCACTCCCGTCCCGTGCCGCAGGCCTTGGCGATGTACTCGGCACCGTAATCGCGAATAGCGTTCGTGCATTTTCTTTCCAGGAGGTCCATAGCCTCAGCCCAAGAGATGCGCTCCCACTGATTCGCGCCCCGCTGACCGACCCGCTTCATCGGATGCGTGATGCGATCGGGATGGTTGGAGTAGGAGATCGAGTGCCGGCCCTTGGGACACAGGTACCCTAGGCTGGTGAGGCGATCCGGGTCTCCCTTGATGTCGATGGCCTTGCCGTCTTTGACCGTCACCAACGCGCCGCAGCCGCCGTGGCAGTTGCGGCATATCGTGCGGATAACCTGGACGGAAGGCTCGGTCTGAATTACTTCCAGAGACATGGTAAAATCTCCCGGGTCTATCGTTCTTCGCTGCCTTCTGGCGGCCATTGCTAAGTTTTGTAACTAATTTCCCAGATGCGTCTCTGTGAACGTTAAACGGCCAGCTTTGCCGCTTGGTCCATGTCGACAATCGCGGCAACAAGCCCGCCACCTGATGGCCCTTGTTGCAACGACGCGACGGAGCAGAACACCGCCGAATCACCGATTGCAGACGCCGCGACGGCGCCGACCGACGCCTTCGCGTGATGGGTGTGATGGATATCGGAGTCGTTCAGCGAAACCAGCCGCCGTCCGCGCAACCGACCGGAAGGGTCAGCCTCGCATTTAATGAAGCAGTTCACCAGCGCATCGCCCAGGTCAGACGCACGTGGCCGGTCGGGCAAGTTCATGCCTGCGTTGGCGATCGCCTCGTAAATACCTCCGATATCTAGGGCGTCCTTCATCTCCGAGTGGCCAATTCGGAAGCGCCCGCCGACGCCCTTGCGATTACCAACAACGACGACCTGTGCCTCGACTTGCTCGACACCCGTCGAGCAGGAAGCGACCGACGAGTAGAGCAACAGGTCCTTAGCCACCTGATCCTCGCGCGGCAGCAAAAATTCGCCAACCGCGACACCGACCCCCAGCGCTGCCGTCGCGTTACCGATAGCCATCGAATCCATTGTTTCCTCAGTTACCACCGTGTGCCCGCGCGATTTCGCGTCGGCGATACGTTCCGCAGTCAGCAATGGCGACTTGGTCTGCACATAGTGGACATCCGCCATGTCTTCGATACCGGCATCCACGATAGCCTTGCGAACTCCCGCGGCCACTTTTTCGACGCCGGCAAGCCGGCCCACTTCCTCGGGTAAAATCGCCTCCGATACCGCGGCGCCGACGGTCAAACGAAGTTCGTCCATACCCACGGCTTGGTCATCGTCGACCTTAGCAAAGATGTTCAAGTGCGGCGCGATTACGCCGTCGCAGCCACCGGACAGCGCGATCGGAACCTGCAGCGCGGCTTTCCGGTCGCGCGAGCCCTGCTCGACAAGAAAGTCTCGCAGAACCCGATCGACCAGGATTCGCCCGAGATCGTTGATGCCGCCGTTCCCCTCGGTCTTGCCGACGATCGCGACGATATCGTCGGAGCCAAAACCCTCGGCTTCCATTGCAGCGACGATGCTGCCGGTATCCTGTACGTGCTCCATCGGAACTTTGGTCACAGTAAACGGCATAGTGGTTCTCCCGATTCGACATTGCAGGCCCTAAAAGCACCTACACCCAAATGCGAAAGCTAAGCTTCGAGCCGCTACTACCCATTGATCTGGGGCAAATTGTGCCAACTTCCGGCACGCTAACTTATAAAACGAAGCGCCTGCTCGCGCTGCGGCCGTTGGCCGAGCAGGGAAATGCCCCACTCCCCACAGGAGGATTGCGAGATATGGCGAGACAAGACATCGATTTTATGAGCGACGGCCTCAAGCTTAAGGGTCACTTCTACACCCCCGACACCGGCGATGGCCCGTTTCCCACGATCGTCATGGGTGGCGGCTGGTGTTACGTGAAAGAACTAATCCAACCGGAATACGCGCAATACTTCGTCGATGCGGGAATCGCAGCGCTGACGTTCGACTACCGCAACTTCGGCGAAAGCGAGGGTGAACCGCGCCAGCATCTCAGTCCCTGGGACCAGATTTTCGACATCGTTAACGGCATCACTTTTTGCACAACCCGTGACGATGTCGACGCCTCGCGTATCGGCATCTGGGGCATCAGCTACGCCGGCGGGCACGTGTTCCCAGTTGCCGCCATGGACCGGCGTGTACACACTCTCATCTCGGTCGTGCCGCTAATCGACGGCTGGTACACGCAACTCAGAGCCAACTCCAACGTTTCCCTGCGCAATCAGTGGGCGCATATCGAAAACGACCGCGTCGAGCGCTACAACTCGGGAACAGACGGCACGATCGCCCATTCGGCACACCCGCACGACAAACCGTCGGCCTGGCCATCGCCCGAAACGTGGCCGATATTCAAGAAGTTCAAGGACACAGTTGCGCCCAACCATGAGCACTGGACCACCGTGCGCAGCGTCGAACTAGCTATGATGTACGATGTCCGCCCCTTTATGGCCCGCATTATACATCAACCGGTGCTCATGGTGACGTCATGGTACGACGACATCACTATGACCGAGCTTGAAGTGCCGGCCTTCAACACCATTCCGAGCCCAAAAAAGAAACTGGTACAAGTCGGCGGTGACGCCTCGCACATGTCCTTGTACGACAACCCGGATCATCTCGACATCGTCGGTAAGGCCTGCGCCGATTTCGCCAAGAAATATCTGTAGATAAGAGAACGGCCCGGTTACGGCCGACCCCGGCTTGTTTGCAGCAGAATCTACATTTTCGGTAAGCGCAGGTTATATTGCCGGCGTGGCTGTTCGCTGACCGCACAGCGACACTCGATTAGTCGCGAACCAAAGCCGAGATTTGCCATGACCGAAAACGCACGCGAAACCATGCCCGAGGTTGGCGGAATGCTTCACCTCGATCATATTAACTTTCAGGTACCCGAGCACGATTTAGTGACGGTTTTCTTCATCAATGGTCTCGGTTTGACGCGCGATCCGTTTCGCCGCGCGGACGAAACCAATATAGGGATAAATGTTGGACTGCAGCAGTTTCACCTGCCGCGGCGCGGCACGACACCGCCGTTTCCCGGTGTTATTGGCTTGATCGTTCCGGACCTAGAAACTATTGGCACTCGCCTTGATCGCCTCAGCCGGCTCGGTAAATTCGAGGGCACGGTCTACACGGCCAAGTTCGGCAATAACGTAGCAGAAATTACCAGCCCGTTCGGCGTCCGCCTACGCCTGCATACCACTGGGTCGGTACCCTTTTTACGGCCGCTGGGGATCGCCTATGTCGACATCTTCGTGCCGCCTGGCATTGCTGCTGCCGTTGCCGATTTCTACCGCAAGATTTTCCGCGCCATAACCCGGGTCGAGGCCGTCGACGGTGCGACCACGGCCATTATCAGCGCTGGCCCCTTCCAGACGATACGGTTTATCGAGCGCGAACTCGACAACCACGACACGCACAGTTTCCATCTGTCCTACCATGTTACGCACTACAACGAGGCGCGCGATAGGATCGCGGCGAGCGGCACACTGAAGGGCGAAGGACGGGGCCAGGTGTTTTTCTTCGACCGAATCTTCGACCCCGATAACGGCGCAACGGTGTTTCCTCTCGAAAACGAAGTGCGCAGCGTCTACCAACGGGATTTCATGCGGCCGCTAGTCAATCGCTGGCCGATTACCGATGAGCCGTTT
>CAZHBA010000106.1:0-27779 GCA_964530225.1 uncultured Rhodospirillaceae bacterium
CAGTCTAATCCTCGGGTTCGCCGAGTTCGTCCAGATTGACCGGATAAGCCAATTCTTTACCTAGCTTGGCCGACAGGTCCATGGCCATGGTCATCACCAGATTGCGGTGACCGTCCTGGGGCGCCGGCCACGATGCCTGCAACATCGCCGCTGTTGCACCCACCTCGATGATCTTTATTCCATGTGTGGACGGCATAAGCCACAACGAAGTCGAGAACGCCAAACCGGAATGGATCACCGCCGGCGGCCAGGTGCTGCTCGGCGCGGTACTGAATATGGCGGGGATATGCTCGGGCTAATCGAAGAACACCAGGGCGCGGGTCTCCAAGCTTTCGCGTGGGGCCGCATCGGCCGGGCTGGTGGGGTCGTCGAACGCTGCGTGCAACGAATAGGGCGCTACACCTTCCGCCACCGCGCCGCTGTCGTAATTCTTGATCAGTATCGCTTCATCGCGGGTCATACGCGGAAAATAATACCAGTCATTTCCAGCATCGAAAGACGCGTGGCGGGTCTGGCCGATCCGGTTATAGGCGCGACGCTCGACCGTATGTAGACAACTGTCGTCGACGCTACGGGCATCGCACAATGCCATGGGCCATTCCTCGATGATGCCGGTCATCGAGCGCCAGACATTAGTGATAGCGAACCGTTTGACCAACAGCGTATCAGCTTCGTCGGGCAGTAAATCCTTGATTCGCTGGGCTGCCGACCAGTCGGTGTAATCGGTATGAGCGGCGCCAGCGGGTTCACGCGCATTATATTTTTCGCGTAGCGACTGCGACGACGAACGCCGTGTGTGGTCAAACACGAACACCCTTGTGACGCCAGGAGTGTGGGCCTTGATCAGCTCCTCGACCTCGAGGTTGTAGACGGTCTCCAGTTCGGCGTCGTCGAAGAAATTACTTACCTGGGTCGGGTGATCGACGAAGGCGAAACCCTCAATATCAAGGGTAAACGTATTGGATAGCGCGCGAGCATCACGCACCACCATCGTGCGCTGTTCGCGCTCACCTTCGAAGTTAGTGCACTCGCCCGGCACATTCGACTGGTAGAAGACCGGCAGCTTACCCGTGTCAATTAAGTAGCCGATGGGCGCTTCGATAGTCGGAATGGCAGCGGTAGCGTTCATGGCATCGTTCTCCGGGAGCAAGTTCAATTAGGGAGCCGTTCAAGCCTAATGTAATAGCATAACCGGACCGGTTGAGCCCCTACTCCGTCACCTTGACCGGTGACGGATCGTTGCGCGGCAATGTAACGAGTTCGTCGCGCTCGGCCGACAGGTCGGCGGCGTTGTAGACGTCCATCACCAGAATCGCCTCGTCTTTAGTCACCATGGCAGGACGGTCGAAGGCAACCGCCTCAAGGAAATGGCCAGTTTCATCGTACATGGGGCCAGCAAAAACATGGCCGACCGGTTCGCCCGGCATCGATGACAGCGGATAGCGGATGCCATGCTCGGTAGTATTAAACTGCACCTCTTTATGGGTGTCGTCGATGGTCAAGGCACCATCGGTGCCAATCACCTCGATCCACGCCTGCACGTAGTTGGGATAGCCGATAGGTAGTATCCAGCCAACACCGACGGTAATGGTGGTGCCATCGTCCATGGTCACCATCACCCACTGGTGGTCCGGGGTGTCGCTCTTCTGGCTGTACAGTTTGCCAGCTGTCTGGGAATAAACCCGTACCGGCTTGCGTGGCTGCAGGCACCACAAGACGAAATCGAGGTCATGCACACCACCGATGGAGGTCGGCGACAATTTAGACCGGCCGGTGATTTTTTCACCGAGCTCGCGCGTCGAATGGCGTGACACCATAACTGTCACCGGGTCGCCGATCATTCCATCGTTGAGCGCCTTTTAAACGTAGACGTAGCGCGGATCGAAACGACGCGAATAGCCGATGCTGATCTTGAGGCCCTTCGCGTCGGCAAGCGCGTAGGCCTGTTCGGCTTCTTCGATAGTCGGCGCGATAGGCTTTTCGACGAACACGTGCTTTCCCGCCTCCAGCGCCGCCATGACCATGGGATAGCGCTTGGTCTCCGGCGTCATCGAAATGACCATAACATCGATGGAATCGTCCGCAATAAGGCTCTGCCAGTTGTCGGTCATCGACGCCGCACCGGTTTCTTCAGCGATCTCGACCTGGCGCTTGGGATCTATCTCGGCAATATGCAGCTGATTAACAATGCCGTTGTGGGCACAGGCGTTGGCGCGGATACCACCAACCCAGCCGACCCCGATGACCCCAACGTTGATGCGTTTCAACTCAGCTAAATGATTTCCGCCCTATTCTTGTTTTTGCTTGTAACGCGTGACCGGCGCTTTCCCCTGCGCCAGAGACCCGACAGCGTTGCGCGAATTGGATGCAGAGTCTACGCCCAATCAACAGCCTGGTTTGGCGAACGCCACATTCACGTCCTTGGACCGGTGCTCGGCGAGCCAGACGTGCGTGAGTTCCTGCGCCCTGAAAATCTTCCCGGTAGTCATGGACTGGGCAACAGCGTCGCGAAGGGGAGCGCCCATTTCCACGCAACCAACGACTTCGGTCACCGTGGCCGTCGTGGTACAAGCTGGCAAGACCGTACTATACTTCCGGATTGCCCTGCTCCGCCAAGGGCCGCAATTAGGTTAGCGCGGCGGCGTAATCGCCCCGCCACGCAGCCTCTTTAACCTTGTCGATATTCTGCGCGGCAGTTGGGCCAACGGCGACCGGCAGCAAACCATTGGCATGAAGGATGGTAAACGAATCATCGGCTCAGTTTACTATCGATCCGGTGCTCTTATGAACTAGTGTCTGGTACAAATACACAGTGAAGACAGGGCCTAGTGATGCGAAAAACAGTTTTTACAATTAGTGCCTTACTGATCATTTTCGACATTGGGGTTACCGTAGCGATGTATGACGCTCGCGAACGTCAGTCGATTACGCCAGCAACAACAACACCATATTCGCTCGCTCATGCCCGCGAAAACCCGACGATCCTTTAGACAAGGCAAAATATTCATGGCTGAAAATATCGATCTCTTCACACCGCTCAACCTTCGCGGTCTGCAGTTACCCAACCGTATTCTCATGTCGCCGATGACCCGCAGCCGAGCTGGCGAAAGTGACGTTCAGCAGGATCTGAACGTCGTATACTACACCCAGCGCTCAACGGCCGGACTAATCATAACCGAAGGGGCACAGGTCAGCGCCGAGGGCAAAGGATATTGCCGCACTCCCGGCATTTATACCGACGCCCAAGTCACCGGCTGGCACAAAATCACCGATTCGGTTCACGCCGAGGACGGCCGGATTTTTCTGCAATTGTGGCATGTCGGGCGTATTTCCCACCCGCTAAACAATGACGGCGTTCGTGCCGTCGCACCATCAACGATACAGGCCACTGGGCAGATATTCACGGTCGAGGAAGGCATGCAAGATTTCGCCGTGCCACACGCGCTGACGACCAAAGAAGTCGAAGACGTGGTCAAGGAGCACGGGCACGCCGCCGCTTGCGCAAAGGCGGCTGGCTTCGACGGTGTCGAACTGCATGCCGGTCAGGGCTATCTCCCCATGCAGTTCCTATCGCCCAATGCCAACCAGCGCGATGACAAATATGGCGGATCCATCGCCAACCGGGTGCGCTTCGTTACCGAGGCGCTCGAAGCCGCCGTCGATGTCCTCGGAGGGAAACGGGTTGGCATCCGTATTGCGCCGGGCTTTACTTTCAATGATGTATTGGACGATGACCCTCAGGAAACCTACACGACGCTGCTGCAGGCGATAAAGCCGCTCAACGTCGCCTACATCCACGTTGTCACGCCGCCACCGCCGATGTCCCACAATGTGCCCGAAGACGTTACCGCGCTAGTACGCGACAATCATGACGGTGTGTTAATCCGCAATGGCGGCTACGACCAGGAAAAGGCCGAGGCCGCACTCAAGTCGGGTGACGCCGACCTCATCGCCTTCGGTAAGCTATTCCTCGCCAACCCAGACCTGCCAGCGCGTTTCAAACAAGGCGCCGAGCTCAACGCCTGGGATATGGAAACCTTTTACACCCCCGGCCCCAAGGGCTACACGGACTACCCGGCATTGGACGGCTAAAGCAGCGGCTCAAATATCCGCCAGCGGGATCAGCGCGTCGGCAGGTGGGTCGATCTCGAAGGCGTTGGCGGTACAGCAGGTCATGGCAAACTGGCCAACGTGGGCCACCGCCGCGACCAGGTGTTCGAGGCCGAGCACTTCTTCGGTGCTGGCGTAGGTCGCGTCGCTGAGCTTCTGGTCGACGAGCAATTCGCTGGCCACCGCATAGACCGCTTGCTCACGTGGGTCGCCGAGCTGTGGCGTTTCGTTGGTGTTGATGGCATCAACAATTTTCCGGTCCAGATCAACGGCGAGCGCATTTCGCGCCTGAGCGAACCAGGGATATTTCGCGTTCCAGTGCCGGGCCACAACCAAATTGATTATCTGGCGTTCGCGCCCGCTCAACGGGCCGACATTTAGACAGGCGCGTAAGTTCTGTGAATTGCGCATCAATTCCGGAATACGGATATAGGCATAGTATGGCCCGCCAACTGGCCCGCCAGTGGCCTGAGCTTCGTCGTAGACGCTGCCCTGCGCCTCATCCATGTCCTCGCGTTTGAGTATCTCGATTCGTGTCATATCGCCTCCCGACGCCCAATTTTCGTTGATATATCGTATGCCTTTTATAGGACCACCAATGGCGCGCAACGAGAAGATTGCGCACCGATGTAAATCAGAATTTTCCGGAGAAGTACGTTTTACAGTATCATCGCTACCGAAATGCTCTCTATCGATATGGCGTAAACGCATTGAAAGAACAACTTCACAATCTTTGGCGCAAATATTGGCCCTGGATCAGCCCCTGGCAGATCCTCCAGGGTATCGTTGCCGCCATATTGCTGGGCCTGGCCATGCTGGTGCCCCACCGGGTGGCCAGCAATGCCGGCAGCGCCGTGGCGCGCACCCTAGGACCTCTGTTTCATTGGCACCGGCGCGGCATGGCTAACCTAGCCCATGTCTATCCCGATATGCCCAAGGCAAAGCGACGCAAAATCATGAACGGTGTTTGGGATAATCTTGGCCGGACCATGGGCGAGTTCGCCCGTATTTCAAAGGTCGGCGCGACGGTGACGGCCTCCGGCCTGGAGCATATTCCCGATGAGGGCACGCCGGTTATTTTCGTCACCGCCCATATGGCCAACTGGGAAGCACTCGCCTGGTTTAGCCGCCTGTGCGGCCGCAAACTTTTGGATGTCTATCGGCGGCCTAACAATGTTTATGTCGATCAACTGCTGAAGCTGCGCGCTTATGGATTGTCAGTTCAGCTAATCGAGAAAGACAGTCGGGTCGGTATCCACTTACTCCGCCGGTTGCGCGAAGGCGGCGCTGTTACCCTATTCGTTGATCAAAAGGGGACCACCGGCGATGCTCTGATTCCGTTCATGGGCAAGGACGCCCTGACCATTCGCACACCGGCGCTACTGGCCGCGAAAACCGGCGCAACGGTAATACTGGGACGCATGATCCGAAAAAACCGTCACGACCTCCACATCACCGCCTATCCGCCCCTGTCGCCAATCGCCAATAGTGGCCCGGAAGCGGAGAACGCCTTCATGCAGCAAATAAACGATGTTTTAACCGCCTGGGTCGAGGAAACGCCAGAACAGTGGTTGTGGATCCACCGGCGCTGGAAAAACGCCGACACGCAACCTGTCGATCCCACGACGGTAGATACCCCAGTCGATACTGGATCGCGCCAGCCGTCGTCGGTGTAGGCCTGGCACCCGTTAATATAAAGCCTGGATTAAGCGAAGCGCATCTGCACAAGAAAGCGGTCGACCGCCTGATGGAGGTGCTGCGTTTGACCGTTCAGATTCTCGGGCGGCGTCTTAACGCCTTTGGCATTCTCGCCGGTTTTCTTGAGCGTTGCCAAGATATCGACGATTTTTGCCGAAACCTCCTATGATCTCTCAGCAGCCTGCAGGACGTTCTGACTAATTTCGGACGTCGCTGAGGTTTGTTGTTCCACGGCGTTTTACTTTTCTCTCCGGATAAAAAGAATATAAATAACAGAATCCACGCCACCGCAGTGATTGCCATTACGAGAAATGCGCTGTTCGTCTCAAACAAACTAATAGTTGCGGACAAGACCGCCACCATTTCATGGATCTCAGAAGTTAACATGGCACGCAATTTCGCTAGCGTCGTCTAAATTTTAAGACTTTTTTAACATTCAAATGCTTAAGAGGTTGTTAACCGATATTCCTAACAGCCCGGAATAATTGCTGTTTTTGGGCTCGGGTGAGCGTTTTCCGCGTTCAAAACTCTCGCTTCCGGTTAGCTTTTGGAAATACTGGATTTATCGCTTTCGCCACATATCGGCCATGGCCCCGGAGGCCTGCGGGGCAGCGAATTCAATAAGGTGGAGATACCGTTCATTCTGCCTGCGGCGTCGGCTTCAAAGAGGGTAGCAGGATCGGGTCGACTGCAATTATCTCACTCAACGGGCTTCTAGTGCACATAAGAAAAGGGCCGTCCAAAGACGGCCCCGTCCCATTGGAGAATTGTTTGCGCCTATTCTTCTTGGAGATTAACCGCCTTGGGGCCACGCGCGTCGGGCTGAACGTCGAAGGTCACCTTCTGACCCTCGGTCAACTGTGACATACCTGCTTGCTCAACCGCCGAGATGTGAACAAAGACATCCTTCGAGCCATCTTCGGGGGAAATGAAGCCGAAGCCTCGCGTTACATTAAAAAATTTTACGGTACCTGTCGTCATTAGTCATGCTTTCTTAGTGATAAGGACCCGCCACGCACCTGCGCGCGGTGTGATCGACCTCACATCACATTTAGAGAACGGCTCGTCAGCCAGCGGCAGAGCAAGAAGCATTCTAAACCCGATGGGGAGTGGTCACAGCCCGATATATGGGAACAGTATTCCCGAAAAAGCAAGCATAATTAGTTTGCTGTTTCTAAGTATTTCTAACAAAAATTTGTATATTGCCGCTATTTTCTGCGCGTTCCTGCGGAGGTTAGCGGAATAGCACAAATGGCCAGCCTTTCATCCCGCCACTATTTTCATGAACAGGGGCTCCATACCGGTTGCTAATCGACATTTCTGGCGCCAAAAGGTACCCAAACGGCAAAATACTATATTGCAGCGGATATTTCTGTAGCCGGCATGAGATAAGCTTGCACACTGCGCACCGACTTTATTGCGCCAAATTAAACTTGCCACCCCTAGTCCGGCTTTCGGTCATCAGGTATACGCCTCCAATGACCAGGGCCAACGCGATCGCGTGGAACAGGTGCAACTCCTCATCCGGCAACACGATAGCGAGGAACGCAACAAACAGCGAGCGTACATAATTTCCCATATTCGCTTTGTTGGCACCAATGGTGCTCGCCGTTTTGCTGGGACAGCTGGCCGACGTGAACTTACGCCGAGCGCTTCGCATCTTCGAGGATAAGGAAATTTGGTACGTCTTCACCAGCCCGATCGGCGACATTTTAATCCTAGTCGTGCTCTATACCTTCTACGATGGCATTTCCCGGCAGCGATCTTAACGGGCTTAGTTACGCCGCACGCCTTTGAAGGCCTCGGCCGCCTTGGGCACCGAATCCTCGATGGGGAAGCGCTCGGCCGACGAACCACCTATATAACCGTCGAGGCGCGGCACCTGGCGCAGCAACGCGGCAAAATCGTCGGGCGCCTCGATCGAGCCGCCATGGACGGTGATTATCCGATCGTCGAAGCGCTCCACCAAAGCGTCGCATATCGCAACCGTGCGCTCTACCATCCCATCGAGGAGCATCACACTCGTCGAACCGATCGACCCGCCAGAACTATTGCCAAAATGCACAATAATGTTGTCGACCCCAGCGGTTGCCATCGCCAGCGCCTCATCGGGCGTGGTGCAAAACGCCTTGGTGAAAATACCTTGGCTACTGGCATAGCCCAGGATATCGATCTCGTGGGCATAGCCGAGCCCAGTTTCCTCAAGGTCCTTGCGGTACTGGCCGTCGATCAAGGCCACGGTGGGGGCATTCGTAATGCCGTCGAACCCCCCATCGACGAGGGTATGGACGAAACGGCGCATGTCGCGTGTCGGGTCGCCGCATAGAATGCCAGCCATAACCGGACAATCGGAAACGACGTTCGCCAGGTAGCGCTCGCCGATCTCCAGCGTAATCGCGTTGGCGTCGCCGATCGGCAAATAACCAGCCATTGAGCTCAACCCCTGCATGCGAAAGAAAGCCAGGATGTGGGTAGTTACCATGTCGGCGCCGCCGCGTGCCGACATCTTGGCAGTGATGCCCGAGCCGCAAAAGGCATCGAACAGAACGCCGTCCGCCGCCCGCACCGCCTGTAGCCGACTAACAATCTCGTCGCGCGTAAACCGTGTCATGCCAATGTCCTTTGTTTAGTTGGGGCTTAGCTGTTGCGCCAATCGCCCACCGTATTGGCCAGAATGCCAACGCCCTCGACTTCCGCTTCGATTCGGTCGCCGGGCTGCAGCCACCGATTACCGTCGACGCCGCCCTCTATCGCCGTTCCGGCACCGGTACCGGAACACAGAATGTCGCCCGGAACCAATTGGATGTACTTCGAAATAAATACCACGCTTTCGGCGAAATTGTAGATCATGTCCGCTGTTACCCAATCCTGGCGCACTTCGCCGTTGACCCGCAGCACGCAGCGCAGGCAGTTTACGTCGTAGTCTTCGTCAACGACAACACACGGTCCGCAGACATTACCGGTGTCGAAATTCTTCTCCAGCGCCCAATTGAAAGCGCCACGGTGGATCGGCGAGCCAATGCCGAGCCGGGCGTCGCGGATCGACAGATCGTTCCAGGCGGTAAAGCCCCAGACGGAAAAATCGTCGGCCGACATGTAACGACCGCCAGACGCCAGGATAACGCCAACCTCGACTTCATAATCGAACTTCTCGACGCTGCCTTCCGGCTTAACCTCCGCCTCGGGCCCGACCACCGATTCCGGCATGATCAGAAAACCCCACGGTGGCAAACCCTCGCGCGGTTCCTTCAGGAATTGCTCTTCGGTAAATTCTTCGCCAGTAACCGCCCGGAAAGCATTGGCGGCGTGCGTCGCGTTATTGGCGCCCAGCGCAATGATGCGATTACGCGCATCTGGCAACGGCGCCTCCAGGTGGACCGATGCCAGCGGCAACGTATCGTCGAGCCCTCCTCCGGCAGCCAGTTCACCAAGCGGCTCGCGCGCCTCGTCCCAGTGGGCGATCATATCGTTCCAGCTACCACGTCCATCGCCGGGCAACAGGCCGGCAAGCACATCTGCGCCAGCAGACCCGAGACTGTTGCGCGCTGCGCCAATGTCGACGACCTGGTCACCAACCAGGAGCCCCGTTACCCCATCGTTATAGCGTACGAATTTCATGTAAACCTCCCCCTCACCCCTGAGTAATTTCCGCTTTTCGCGTATTGTAGTATTTGCGTAAACCCGTGCCGCCAACTACCTTGTTTTAACAGCAGGGGTGCTTTGTAAGGCTTGTCGTCAAGGGCCCGTATGTTAAGCAAGTCCCGGCCTTATAGCACCTCGGCCACAGCACCATCCATCAAATGTCCCTCAAAAAGAATCAGGTTTTTAACCAGATATAACCAATAACCTACCGGTTTTTTAAAGCTCCGTTGATAAAGTTACTACATGTTCCACACCTGCTTTAATCCTCCTGCGGTATTACTTTATGCCAACCGTACCGGAGCATATGAGGCAGTTGTATGTTGACGGTACGGTAATTCTAATGAGTCGGCTGAAACGCGAACTTGACGGCCTCTTGCGCTATATCCAGCACGTCCGTCAGGAAGTCGCAATGATCGATCGCCCTGGCGAGCAAATCAACGATTTCGAGAGTATGGGCAATAAAATGGCCACCGTGGTCAAAGCGACGGAAAGCAATAACGAAGCCGTCGCACAGTTGCACAAAAATATCGCCGACCCCGACCAACTCGCCCCCCTGAATAAAAATCACCGAGAACGCCAACAGCGCCTTCGAGGCCTGTTCGTTTCAGGATATAACAGGCCAGCGGGTCGACCGGGTCGCTAAGTCGATCACCTTTGTCGAGGAACGGGTCGAGGCTCTCAAATATCTACTGGACGAAGAAGAGCTAGCTCAGGTCGAAGCCAAATCGAACGGAGATGCATCCTCAACAAAATACTCTTGAGTAGCCCGCAATTGGCCGGTGAAGGCCTCTCGCAAAACGATATCGACAGTCTATTCAACTGATCCGTCGTATGACCGCTCCACCAGAATGATTTATTCTGATCAGAACGACACTAGCTCGCTTCATCTCCAGGTGGCAACTCCAGATCATGCCATTCCTCACCGACCGCGGCCACGCACGCTATGCCGTTTGGCTTCGTCACCAGGATCGTCCACGTGCCATCAGACGAGATCAGCAACTCGACCACATTGCCCGAGGATGCCAGTCCAACAGCGACCGGCTTCTCGGAATAGCCATTGTCAAGCTTCGCCAACAGGCTCTTGCGAACGTCACAGCTCGACTGCGCATGCGCCACCCGATTACCTATCGCGAGGGCGGTAAACGCCACCATTACAACAACCAAACCACTGAGTTTTGCCTTCGTAATCCAGGTCGTATCGGCAACTAACAGCGCGCGGTTGGTTTTCAACTCCACCATATATCGACCGAATCACAATGCTATTCGCGCCGTCAAGAAATAAATTGCGTTTAATGAGAAAACACTGGAGGCAAATACTCTAACCAAGCTCGCTATTGAAGCACAGCAAACACACCATACATAGATACCAAACGTCCTCTAAATTGGCTGTACAGCCTTGACACAAATTCAAGCGGCCAGAATGTTCTCCTCCACCGGGTTAGGGTCTAGGGGCGTAATTTGGAACCCATCGTATTTATAGCCGTCATCGTGGCGGCCGTGCTGCACGCTGTTTGGAACGCCGTGCTCAAAAGTAGTCAAGATAAACACCTAGGCATGACCGCCCGTGTGCTCGGCCACGCCCCCAAAGCGCTAACCGCGGTATTCATTATGCCGATCCCCGACGCGGCAAGCTGGCCATTTCTCGTCGGCGGCATTGTGCTTCATTTGGGCTATCAGCTGTTCTTGTTGACTTCGTACCGGTTCGGCGATTTGACCCAAGTATACCCAATCGCCAGAGGCACGGCGCCGATGCTGGTAGCTGGCGTGTCGGTATTGTTTCTTGGCGTTACGCTCTCCGGCAACGAACTACTGGCAATATTGATGATCGCCATTGGCGTCATGAGCCTGAGCCTGGTCCGCCAAAGGGACGGGCTCCGCAATTCCCGCGCAGCGGTGCTGGCTTTTACGACCGGGTGTTTTATTGCCGGGTATTCGCTCGTCGATGGGCTAGGCGCCCGCCAGGCAGGAACAACAATAGGGTTTTACGCTTGGCTATCTCTATCCAATGCGATTGTCTTCGCCGTCATAACGGCGATTACAAAGCCGGGTCTTATCCGGCGCATCCACGTCGATGCACTACCTACTTTGATTCTGGGCGGTGGCGCATCGTTCGTCGCCTACGGATTGGTGATTTGGGCATTCACCCAGGCACCAATCGCATTAGTCACGGCCCTGCGCGAGACCAGCACTATCTTCGCCCTGCTGATCGGCGTCTTTTTCCTCAAAGAAAAACTCGATTTGGCCAAGGTCGTATCGACGGTCATCACCCTTTCTGGTGCCATTCTATTGCGTTTTGCGCGCTGATGAGTTGAGTTCCACCGGGGAGGCAACATCGATGAAAATAACCAATATCGAGGCATCGACACTCAATGTGCCCAACAGCGCGCCAGTGTCTGAATATTACCCTTCCAACACCTATATCGTCGCCCGGATCGAGACCGACGAGGACTTGCAAGGCCTCGGTTACACCATGCTGGTCGGTGGTTTCGGATCGCGCTCGGTGCGGGCGTATCTGGAAGAAAGCCTGATCCCGCTCATTATCGGCGAGGACCCGCGCGATGTCGGACGGCTGTGGGACAAGATGTACGAAAACGACCGCGGTATCCGCAAGAAGGGCGTGCCGGTCTACGCCATCAGCGCCATCGATATCGGGCTGTGGGACATTCTGGCGAAGTCCATGGACCAGCCGGTGCGGCGCCTTCTCGGCGCCCATGCCGACAAGGCGCCAGTCTATGGTAGCGGCGGCTTCCTGCCCTACAGCGTCAACCAACTCATTGCCGAAGCCGAGGGATACCGCGAGCTGGGTTGCCGCCATTACAAGTTCAAAATCGGCCGCCCGGACGTCATGGAAAATGTCGAGCGGGTGCGCGCGGTACGCAAAGCGCTGGGCGACGAAATGGAAATCCTTGTTGACGCCAATCAGCGTTGGGATGTGGCAACCAATATCCGCGTCGGTAACTTACTCGCCGATTGCAATCTTTATTGGTACGAGGAGCCGGTGCTGGCCGATAATATAGCCCAGTGCGCCGAAGTTGCTCGCGCGATTCCTATCCCGGTGGCGGCCGGCGAAAATGAATACACCCGCTACGGCTTCCGCGACCTAGTCGACGCCAAGGCGGCACAGTACCTCAATCCCGACATCCACCGCTGCGGAGGCTTTAGCGAAATCATGAAGATCGCCCATTTCGCCGCCGCTTACGACGTCAAGATTGCGCCGCATTTGGTGCCGGAGCTGTCGGTGCAAGTCCTGGTATCGATCCCCAATAGCGCGCTGGTGGAGGTTCTCGCCGGCAGCCCTGAAGATCTATGGCGCGACCCGGTCGAGATTGTCGACGGCATGATGGCGCCGCCCGACCGCCCCGGCCATGGTATGGAATTCAGCGCCAAGGCGATCAAGCGTTACACTGAATAAGTCAAAGATAGAGCGACAGACCAACCTGTATTTGGTCCATTCTCACCTACGTTGTTCGTTCGGCTTAAGCCTTGGCCTCCTGAATTGCCTGCCACACCCGTTCGGGCGTGGCAGGCATATCGATATGCTCGACACCCACTTGCGCCAACGCATTCATGATCGCGTTCATCAGCGACGGCATGGCGCCGACGGTGCCCGCTTCACCGGCACCCTTAACGCCAAGGGGATTACGCTTGGTGGGCACATCGTTGCTAGCAACCTCGAGGGGCCCGAAATTATCCGCGCGTGGCATCGCATAGTCCATGAACGATCCGCTGAGCAACTGCCCGCTTTCCTTCTCGTAGGCCACCTGCTCCATTAAAATTTGGCCGACCCCCTGGGCAATGCCGCCATGAATCTGGCCCTTGACGATAGCCGGGTTGACCATGGTGCCGACGTCATCGACCACCCAATAGCCGACAATCTCGACCGTGCCCGTATCGGGATCGATTTCGACTTCGCAGACGTGACTGCCATTGGGATAGGTGTCATCTTCGGGCACGAAGGTAGCGGATTCAAACAGGCCCGGCTCCATACCGGCGGGAAGTTTCGCCGGCAGGAAAGAGGCCTTGGCAACCTCTCTTAACTTCATCTCCCGGTCGGTGCCGGCAACAATGAACTTACCGTCGGTGAACTCCAAATCGGCCACGGTCGCCTCGAGCAAATGTGCGGCGATCTCCGTGGCCTTGCCGATGACCTTGTCGGCGGCGAAATAAAGCGCCGAACCACCAATCACAGTCGAGCGCGAACCCATCGTCCCCATACCATATGCGACCCGATCGGTATCGCCGTCGACCACCCGCATGTCGTCCGGTCCCAGGCCCAACCGTTCGCCGACGATCTGTCTGTAGATCGTTTCGTGGCCTTGGCCTTGGCTTTTGGTACCCATGAGAATCGTCGCCGAACCGTCAGTGCTGAATCTAATCTCAGCGAAATCCGGTGCCGGAGACGCCGCCCGCTCAATCGGGTTGCCAATACCGATACCACGTAACATGCCGCGCGCCGCTGCTTCCTCGCGCCGTTGCGAGAACTCGGCGTAGTTTGCCATCTTCAGAGCTTCCGCCTGATTTTGGGCGAATTCACCGCAATCGTAAGATAGCCCCAATACGGTTTTCACCGGCATGGCGTCGGGCGCGATCATATTGCGCGCGCGCAAATCGGCCGGATCGATGCCCAATTCGCGGGCCGCCTCGTCGAACATGCGTTCGATCACATACGTTGCCTCGGGGCGGCCAGCGCCGCGATAGGGCGCCGTCTGATTGGTGTTCGAATGCACCGTTCGCACCGCAACATGGGCGGCAGGAACATCGTAAACGCCGATCAACGTACCAACATTGGCGAACACTGCCAGCAGGTTACGGATCGCCGACAAATAGGCGCCGATGTTAGCTACGGTATTGACCCTCAAACCGGTCACCCTGCCGTCGGTGTCGAACGCCAGTTCAGCTTCGGTAACATTGTCGCGGCCGTGTTCATCGGCCTGCACCGCCTCGCTGCGCTCGCACGCCCATTTCACCGGCCGGCCAACTTTGCGGGCCGCCCACAGGGTCAACCGGTGTTCGGGATACTGCCACCCTTTAGTACCGAAGCCACCGCCCACGTCGCGGACGACGACGCGGAGATTTTGTTCCGGCATCGAAAAAATCTTTTCCGCCAGTAGCTGACGTACCCGGTGCGGATATTGCACATCGGCGTGGAGTGTGAAGCGGTCTTCACGTTCGTCGTAGACACCAATGGCACTGCGTGGCTCCATATACTGAGCGAAGACGCGCGAGATCACGAACCGCCGCTTGGTGATATGAGCGGCACCGGCAAAAGCGGCCTCGACCGCACCAGCGTCACCTACCTGATACAGGCCCGAAATGTTGTCGGGGTAATCGTCCCAAACCAACGGTGCATCGGCCTCAACGGTCTGCGCCGTATCAGTAACCGACGGCAGCGCCTCATAGTCGATATCGATAAGCTCGGCGCCATCGCGCGCCTGATCGAGGGTTTCAGCCACCACCAGCGCCACCGGATCACCCACATAGCGTACCCGGCCCAGCGCCAGCGGCGGCTGCGGGCGGTATTTCATCGGTTCGCCGTCGGGGCGCTTCCACTTGGCCGGCATGCCTGGAACACCCAGATTATCAGCAGCAATGTCTTCGCCAGTGAAAACGGCAAGAACGCCCGGCGCCGCCTTGGTAGCGCTGACATCCAGGGATTTAATCTCGGCGTGCGCGTGGGGTGAACGTAAGACGATTGCATAGGTCTGACCCGGCAGATTAACGTCATTGACGTACAGACCCCGGCCGCAAAGCAACCGCGGATCTTCATGCCGCAGAACACTCTGCCCAACACCAAACTTTTCCATTGATCTACTTTCTTTCATAAAAACCCGCGGGCAAGCGGCCTGACCGATGGCCCTAGAATATCACGCTCATCCGCCGGGGCTATCTGTCACGACGGCTGAATCAGTCGGCGATCTCGGTCTTCTTCGCCAACTGTCCAAAACCGTCCGGCACATCACTTGTGCCGTGCCGGCGCAGAGCATACCAATAGGTGGCAATATTGGCTGGCACGATGGGCCGCAGCATCTCGTATTCGGGCTGCATGTTGGCGTTTTGCAATGGAATAAACAGCGCGAATACACCCTGCGGTCCGAAATGGTCGGGCATGAAAGTTTCTTGGCTAGGAGTCAGCAACAGCACTGGCGGCAGCATGTATAACATCCCGTCACATCGACGAGGCAAACGGGTTGCAGGCTACCAGCGCTTCAATCATCATTATCCCCAACAGCGCCACGGCGTTAAGAGTAAAGAACACTAGAAAATATTTCGTATTGGGAGAGTCACATGATTAACGCCGCCATGGTTGGCCTGGGCTGGTGGGGCAAGGTCCTCGTCCAGTCGGTGCAAAACAAGTCGGATAAGATTCGCTTTACCGCAGGCGCCGTGCGCACCCCATCGAAGGTCATCGATTTCGCCGAAGAACAGGGCTTCACCCTGTACGATTCCATCGACCCCATCTTGGCCGACGACTCAATTGACGCCGTGGTCTTTGCCACGCCCCATTCGCGCCACGTCGAAGAGATCGTGGCGACAGCGAATGCAGGCAAGCATGCTTTCATGGAAAAACCGCTGACACTAACCAAGGCCGGCGCGGAGGAAGCAGTTGCCGCCACACAAAAGGCCGGCATGACCCTCGGTATCGGTTTCAACCGGCGCTTTAGTCCCGCGGTCGCCGCCCTGCGCGAACAGATCGACACCGACACTCTGGGTACTCTGCTCCATTGGGAGGGTACCATGTGCGCGCCCATCGGCATGGCTTTGACCGCCGATGCCTGGCGCGCCGACAAGCGTGAAACGCCAGCCGGCGGACTTACGCCGATGGCGATCCACATCATCGACTTGATGATCGATCTGTTGGGCGAGATCGACGAAGTCTACTGCCAGAGCTTCCGCCGCATCGTTCCCAACGACCACGACGACACCACATCGATCCTGTTCCGCATGAAAAATGGCATGTCGGGTTATGTGGGTACCCTACTGGCGACCCACCCCTCGTTCCGCATGCATGTGTGGGGTTCCAAAGGGTCGACCGAAATTCGCAATCCGGCTATGGATGCCTTCCTTTACACCCCCAACAACACGGGCCAGATCACCGGTGCAGCGGGCATGATCAACACCGAGGAGCGCGATTTCTCCGGCTTTGACACCATTTCGGCAGAGCTCGAAACGTTCGCCGATGCGGCCAGCGGCGGCGCGCCATACCCCGTGAAACCGGAACAGGCCATCCACGGCTGCGCCGTGATCGAAGCCATCGTCAAATCGGCTGAAACCGGAGTCGCAGTAAAGGTCTGACTTTCTCGACCAAGCCTCACCGCACCTGGAAAACCAACTTGCCGCGCAGGTGGCGGCCTTCGCTAACCCGATGCGCCGCTTCGGCCTCTGACAACGGATAGATGGTGATTTCCGGCACTCTTACCGCGCCAGCCTCAAATAATTCAACGATGCGTTCCAGATGCAGACGGTCGCGGCCGACGGCAGGGCGCAGCGACTGAGCGTCGTCCCGCGGCGACTCCGGGGCCTGAGGTCCAGACGCGATAAAGGCGGCACGCCCACCCGGTCGCAGCACGCTGAACGACCGTTGGGCGACATCGCCACCCACGGTTTCGAACACCGCGTCGCAATCGTTCACGATTTCGGTGAAATCCTGAACGTTGTAATCAATGATTTCGTCAGCGCCGAGATCGCGCAAATATCCGATGTTTGCGGCGCTGGCGGTGGTAATTACCTTGGCACCAATATGCTTGGCCAACTGAACGGCAAAGCTGGCGACGCCGCCGGCGCCGCCTTGGATCAAAATCGTCTCACCAGGCTGGAGTTTTAGGGTATCTTCGACTGAAATCAGCGCGGTAAGTCCGGTTAGCGCCAAGGCGGCAGCTTCATTGTGCGACAAGCTATCGGGTTTTTTCGCAACAATAGACGCCTTCATGGCGATCTTTTCGGCGTAGGCCCCTTCCTGACCCGCATCGCACACGCCAAAAACCACATCGCCAATGACCAAATCGTCAACCCCTTCGCCGACTTCGCTGACCAACCCGGAAAAATCACGCCCCAAAACATAGGGAAATTCTGTCATCTCGCTGTACTGGCCGGCACGCACTTTCCAGTCGGCGCCATTAACAGTGGCAGCGTGGATATCAACGACAACTTCACCCGGGCCCGCGAACGGATCGGGCAGATCACCGTATTTCAATACCTCGGGCCCGCCTTGCGCCTCCATATATGCTGCTTTCATGGTCTCTCCGCCTTTGCAATTTTGGCAACCGGGCCCACATGGTTCGCACCAACTTCTCAATTATCTATCGCGTAGGTGTGATACAGCAACTCCCTACCCTAACGCGGGAGAAAAGAAAACGAGCCTGCTTTCGGAGGCTCGGTTGAATTAGCGATATTTGCCGGCCAGACGTACCGTCCGCGCCTGTCCGATTGCCGCGTGTTAGCGCGCGAGACCGCGTCCTGCGCTCTGCGTTGTTGAAGCGATATGGATGGCAAGCGTCTTTTGATAGGTCGACAGCTTGCCACGGCCAATGCTGCGCATTGGGTGGATTTCCCGTAGGCCGCGTTCCGATCGAAACATTCGCGAAAATAAACTATTTAATTGTTTAATCATAATAATCTTTCCACTGGTCTCTATAAAAATATTAAAAAATTATTAACAACAAAATGTACTAAAAAGCAATAAATTTATATATTTAGCTGACATTTAGTTTATAAAAGATTTTTATAGATTTAGTATAAGAATAATTATTTTAATATATTTATCCTAATCTCAAAAGTAATCGACCAATTGTCTATTATTGATCCGTTAATTTCATGGTTCAGTAGCCGATCTAATTATTTTTCCTCCGGAACAGATCATCAGCATGCTTCGCGAAGCCGTGGCTGCATTGGTGCAGCATCAGTCTGTAGGCCAGGCATGCCGTATGTTCGGCGTGTCGGGGCAAATCACCACAGCCGAGCTTGCCCGATCCATCGAAGTAGGCTCCAACTATCAAAAATGATCCCGTCTCTACACTTAGTCACGCTTCGAGGATCGGCGACAGCCATCCCAGTATCAAGCCGTACAAAAGATGGACGATCAAGGCAGTTAGCCAGCCCATTTTGTGGCCTTTGAGTCCGAAAAATCCGTCCTGCAGGAAGAACGGCACAAAAACAAACTGCGCGCCAATGAACAGTATACCGCCCCAGATCAGGCCGCGCACGACCAAGTCACCGGGCAGATACTGCGCGACCACCGCGGCGTAAAGCAACGCAAAAAGAATGCCGTTCACATGTATAACGGCGATCCCCCAACCATAAGGCGCGGGGCCATCGAATGAGTCGCCAAAGGTAAGCTGCGTCATCGCGCGGGGAAAATCAAGCCGTGGCAAACCGTAGCGCGGTGCCCACAGGGCGAATATCAAGTGAACATAGGTGGCAAAAATTCCCACCGCCGACACAAGAATGAAAAATTCTAAATTCATTTTCCCCTCCACTTACTTAACTGGTTTTATTGCGGTCCTCACAGGCCACTACATTACAGCCGCCCGCAGCGCCTGTATTCGCACGGCGGCAACGACCGAAAAGGGTGTGTGGCCGGTAATCCGAATGTCAACAAACCCCGCTATCCGCAATGCTTCGTACAGATCGTCCTGATCCAGAACGCCTCCCAGCGACGTATTCCAAGCGGCAGAATTCTGCGCAATCTCCGTAGGTAGCGGTCCATCGCGCACGAGATCGCGGGCAACTAGACAGCCGCCCGAACGCAGTATTCTCGCCGCCTCAGCGAATGCAGCGTGCTTGTCCAGCGCCAGATTAAACGATGCGTTCGCCAACACCATATCGGCGGTTCCATCGGCTAGCGGAAGCTGTTCCATGTCGGCGGCAACGGGCCGCACAATGGTCCCGGCGAGTGGGCCAGTCGCCTCGCGCACCCGTTCGAGCATCGAAGGCGCCAAGTCGAGCGCCACGACCATAGCGGCTGACGCCAGCCGTCCGGCAACCAAGAGGGCGTCGAGACCGGCGCCACATCCAAGATCGACCGCGACCCGGACCCCGGATAGGTCGACGTCCTCAAGCGCATAGCCGCAACCGCTGTACGAACCGGTAACTCGCTCGGGTAGATCGTCGAGCCAATCTTTCGGATAGCCGGCGGCAACGGCCCTGACCGCACCTCCAGGAGGAAATGCATCCGTCTCGGCAAGGTGAGTATAGCGTCGACGAACCAAGCCCTTTACCTGATCCGCCCACGATGATGGATCAACTACGTCGGCTGAAATCGTCATCACCAATTAGTGCGGCATATGGTCGGGATTCCAGAAAAACCCGCTCCGAATCATGCCGGCGATACGGTCGCCATGTTCGATCCAGCAATTCTCGTTGAGCGTCGCCTGTTCTTCGCAATCGAACTCAATGTGCTTGATCTCGGTGTGCCATTCGCCGTCGCCCAAATACTCGACGATTCCATAGGAAGGCCGCGGATCCCCGTCCCACTGCATGCCGACGGCAGCGACGTTGACGATGGTTTGATCTCCTATCTTCCTCACATAAGGCCCGTGAATATGGCCGTGAGACATGACATCGGCGGTGACCCCCCTGATCTTCTCCTTGACCTCGTCGTCGCTCAAGCGCAGCGGAATGGCATCGTCATCGCCAATGTTGTGCGGCGTGCCATGGAAGATAAAGAAATCATGGCCGAGATCCGGAGTGTAGGTGATTGAAAACGGCAAATTGCCAAGCCAATTGAGTTGATCTTCCGACAGCAGATCGCGGGTCTGCTTGGCCATCCCGAACATCCAGGCCTGGTGCGGGCTATGCGGCTCGTGGGTTTCCCAACGCTTGTCGACCACCCAAAGATCGAGGTTGCCGACAACCACATCGGTATTGGCGCGAGCGCGGATATTGTCGACCACTTCGGACGGTTGCGGACCGAGCATAATCAGGTCACCGATCACGATCTCTTTGTCGGCGTTTTCTTTGTCGATCTCCGCCTGCACCGCCTCCAACTGCGGCAGCTGGGCGTGGATGTCCGAATACAGGACAAATTTCATGACACTCTCCCCTCCCGTTACTGGGCTGACCTCGAATTTAACGAGACATCGTTATGCAATGACAGCTAAACCGATCACACAAATTGACCTAACACAGGAACAGCTAGTCGTTGGCTCGATTTGACGCGAACGCCGGAGGGGAGTCAAATATATTTCTAAATTCCAATCTAATAAGCCGAATATTGGATTATCACGCAGTTCTGTTTTTGCCGATGTGGCGTATGCCTAAGGTAACCGCCCCGTTGTGTACACGAATGGCAGGTCATAATAAAAGGAGAGGATCACCATGTTCAACGCCACCAAAAACAAGGCCTTAGTGACCACGACGACCGGGGCATTGCCGCGGCCCGCCTGGTACACCGAGAACTTGCGCGGCGCGCCGCTGTCGAGCGGCTTCTCCCGCAGCGCTTATCGCGAACAGCATTTCGATTGCCTGGCCTGCCATGTCGCCGCGCAGCACAAAGCCGGCATCGATATTCTAGTCGACGGCGACACGCGTCTCGACGACGACGTCGCCGGGCGCAGTTGGGTCAGCTACGCCTACGAGCGCATCGAGGGCATGGGACCGCCACGCGTCGCCGTACAGCCTTACGCCGCAATGGCGGACAAAGGTCCCGGAGATTACATTTGGGAAGTCATAGAAACCCGTCTGACACCCAGTGTCGAAGGGCCCATCGGCGCCGCCGATCTGCAACTCGACCGCGCCTGGAAGGCAGTCGCGCCAATGACCAACCGGCCGGTCAAGGTCGGCTCGATCTCGGCCCAGGTAGTCAGCCACATGTGCAACAACAATTATTACGGCGACCGCTATGAACTTTTGCTGGCGCTGTCGGAGGCCTTCAACACCGAGTATCACGCACTCGCCGACGCCGGTGCGCCTCTATTGCAGATCGAAGAGCCGTCGATCCACCAATCGATGCAGGTGGCCCATCAGGAAATATCCGCCGAGCAATATGTCGAAGCTTTCAACCGCGAGGTCGCTGGCTTGCGCGACAAGACCGAGGTGTGGTGCCACACCTGCTGGGGTTCGCCCGGCGCGCAGAAGATGTTCGCCGCCGATGCGTCGTATGAAAAGGCGCTGCCCTATCTCGACCAACTCGATACCGACGTGATTACGTTGGAGGGCGCATCCAACAACGGGCTCGATTTCGCGCACTACGGCGCGATGATCTCGAAGGATAAGAAAATCGCCGTCGGCGTAGTCAGCCACCGCACGCTACAGATCGAGCGGCCGGAAGAGATCGCCGACCTGATCCGCCGTGCGCTGAAGTATATCGAGCCGGAACGGCTGATCCTGTCGAGCGACTGCGGCTTCGGCCGTCAGGCCATGAGCCGCAGCCACGCGTTCTACAAAATGGTTTCGCTGGTGCGCGGCGCCAACATCGTACGCCGCGAGTTGGGCCTCGACGAGGTCTATATCCCCGCCGCCGACCCCAATCTATCGATGGTGCCCGTAGCCGAGGACTGAGCCGGTGAACCACTACCCTTCCCCGATCTCCTTGCCAAACACGGCGTAGCGCCAGGGCTGGTTCCAATCGTTCGAGTTGAACGGATAGCAGATGGCCAGCGTCACCGCCGAGCGGTCGGGCGTAGCGTCGTGTTGCGCCGTACGCGCATCGGCCACCTCGCCGCCGGCCAACCAGTAGCGCGCCCAGGTGCCGTCAGGGCGATGCAGGCGAAAGGTGTCGCCGGTTTTGAGCTCGCCGGTAAAATCAAAATGGGTGCCGCGGTGGCCGGTGATGATGCTATTGCCGCGCTCAACCGGCAGTGCGGTGCCGGCCAGGTAGCCGGGTCCGAAGGCAAGCGAGCGCCCACGCTCGACCGCCCTCCCTCGATCCACTAATCTGCCGCCAACCTGGCGCAGGAGTGCCGTCGGGACTAATGTTCAAGATTATGTTGAGGGGGAGTTTGATCATGGCGAATTATTCCATTTGCGTGCTGCCGGGCGACGGCATCGGGCCCGAAGTTACCGACTGCGCCCGCCGGGTGCTCGATACGTTGTCGGCTAACGGCGGGCCGAACTTCGATTTCGACGCCCACCCGGCCGGCCACGGCATCTTCCTCGCCGAAGGCCACTCCATGCCGGACACCACCATGGCGGCAGCCAAGGCGGCCGACACGGTGTTGCTCGGCGCCATGGATGTGGCACAGATTCCGCACGGCGGCGGCGAGCCGCTCGGCCAGCTGCGCCAAGACCTCGAGGTCAGCGCCAGCGTGCGCCCATCGCGCACGATCGCCGGCATCCCCTCGCCGGCCAACGACATCGATTGCGTGGTGGTGCGCGAGGTGACCGAGGGCCTGTATTCACGCATCGAATATATGGTCAACAACGACATGGCATGCGCTGTGCGCGTGATCACCCGCGGCGCCTCGACCAAGACCGCACGCGTAGCCTTCGAACAGGCGACCGCGCGGCAAAAACAAGGAAGGGTAACGGCGGTGCACAAGGTCGGCGCGCTCAAGCTGACCGACGGGCTGTTCCTTGAGGCCGCCGAGACGGTGGCGCGCGACTATCCCGATATCGAGTTCGAGACCCGCAACATCGACGCCTGCGCCATGGAGATGATTCGCGAGCCCGAACATTTCGACGTCATTCTGGCGACCAACACTTTCGGCGACATTCTCTCCGACATCGCCGCCGGCCTGGCCGCCGGCCTCGGCCTGGCCGCGTCGGGCTGCATCGGCAACCAATGGTCGTATTTCGAGCCGGTGCACGGCACCGCGCCTGACATCGCCGGCCAGGGCATCGCCAACCCCTGCGCCGCCATCCTCAGCGCCGCCATGATGGTGCGCCATCTGGGCGAGACCGCCAGCGCCGACGCCATCGACGCCGCGGTGTTCGACGTACTGGCGGCCGGCGGCGTGCGCACCGGCGACCTCGGCGGCAAAGCCACGAGCGCGGAGATGACGGATGCGATTATTGGGGCTTTGGAGAGACGGCTCGGGTAGTGGAGGTGATCTGGCCTGCCCCCGTTAAGTGGTCCACCGCTTAAGTTAAAGTCCGTGCGGTTTAAGTTGATGGGCCGAGCATAGCCCATCAACAGCGTAGGTTGGCCCATCAACGTTTGGCAAAATGGCCTGCGGCTTTCCCAGCACCGTTATCGTCGCGGTGTTGGTGCAAACGCCGTTCCTCCAGCTCGGCACAGTGATGGCGACCTGCGTCATTGTCGCCACGCTGTTTTTAATTACCCTGGTTTGCGCCACTCCGACTGACTGGCGTCCGGCCCCAGCTCATCAGCAATACCCCAACGATTACCAGCGCAAATGCGACGAGGTGGAACAGTTCCAGTGCCTCGCCGAGCAAAATGATTGCCAGCGCCGCAGTGAACAGCGCGCGCAAATAGTTGGCGATGCTGGCCTTTGCCGGCCCCAGGGTCAGCACCGCCAGATTGCTCAGGCCGACTGCGACGACAGCGATGGCGGTACCGACCCAGGCGATGACCATGAGCGAACGGCCGGTCAACGGCACCGGCAGATAGGCGATGGTTTCATACACATAGAACGGCGCTAGGGTGACCATGCCGAAGATCTGGATAACGACGAGAATGAGCATCGGCCCTATCACCGCCGGTATGCGGCGCAGCATTACCGTATAGAAGGCGAACGACATGGTGCCGACGAGCAGCATCAGATCGCCTTGACCGAACGACAGCGCCCCCAGTATCAGCGGATTGCCGCGCGACAGGATGACCAGCACCCCCGCCGCGGCGACGGCGATACCGAATGCCTGTTTGCCATTGATGGTGTGGCGCAGGATCAGCCAGGCGAAGATCACCGTGAGCGCCGGCTGCGCCGTGGCGATAACGCCACCGTTGATCGCCGTGGTGAAGTTGTAGCCCAGATAGACGGTGGCATTGCCTAGCGGCATGAAAGCGATAGCCGTCACCATGAACAGTTTCCAGTGGCGCAAGATAACCCGCCGGTACAGCAGCAGATCGCGCCAGGCGAACGGCAGCAGCACCATCGCCCCCACTGCGACGCGCCAGAACGCTAGGCCCATGGGCGGTATCTCGCCGCTGACATAGCGGCCCAGCACATGGTTGGTAGAGACGACGAACGCCGACATCACCAAAAACACCCACGGCCAGGCGGTGGCACCAAATCGTTGTTCGGCAGCACTGACCACGAGCGGATCTCCATTCCTTGCTGACGGCGCCACAAAAGGAACCCGCGCGCCCGTTTTGTCGATATTACGCGGACATGATCTGTGCCGCTATGGGCGCGGCGCAACCCACCATATTGCCGCCCGCATGCCCAATGCCTAGTCTATCGGGCCAATCACTGAGCCCCTCATCCTGAGCTTGTCGAAGGACGAGGGGCGAACAAAGCGGCCTCATACTTCGGCAAGCTCAGCACAGGGCCTTTTTAGCGATGCACAACAGGGGGAGATAATTATGGCAGGCGAAATCAGACGGGTGGTCACCGGCCACGACGCGGACGGCAAGGCGACGGTGCTGTCGGACGGCCCGGCACCGTTCGTCCACGTCAACCCGAGGAACCCCGAAGATATTTCGACCGACATTTGGCGCACCAGCGACACGCCGGTAACTATCGTCGCCCAGCACGAGGAGACCACCCTGGGCCCGCGCCGCCAGATGCCGACGGCCAACGGCACGGTGATCCGCATTAACCGCTTCGCGCCCGAGACCGACGAGGTGCGCGACATGAGCCCGGAGGCCGCGCGCGCCGCCTTTGCCGCATTGGGTAACGAGCCGGCCTCGACCTTCGGGCACGGCGGCCACCACCCGATGATGCACCGCACCGAGACCATCGACTACGCGCTTATTCTATCGGGTGAAATCACCATGATCCTCGACGACCAGGACGTGCTCCTAAAGGCCGGCGACGTGGTGGTGCAATGCGGCACTAACCACGCGTGGAGTAACCGCTCCGGTGCGGTGTGCGAGGTGATGTTCGTGTTGATCGATGGGGAGTTCGAGGCGGGGTTAGCGAGGAGTTTTCCGGGCGGGGAGTGAGGCCGTTGCGCTGCGGCGGCGAGGGAACACTTCGTCGCCGCCTTACTATCATCAAGCCTCCTCGACTTGCGGTCGATAGATACCTTCTCCGTACAGCCCAGCGGTCTCCGAAGGTGGAGATAGAGTGGGGTAAAAGAAAAATGATTTAGCGTTCGGGCGCTAAGTCATTGATTTATTGGTCGGGGAGAGAGGATTCGAACCTCCGGCCCCTACGTCCCGAACGTAGTGCTCTACCAGGCTGAGCTACTCCCCGACCGGCGCGCTTCTATACACACCGGGCCGGTTATTGGCAACGTCCGGGTGATCAAAATCCAATGCAAATCAAGCTGTCACACGAGTGTCACAGCAACGAGGAGATTTGCGTTGGCTACCTTTAGAAAACGTAATTGAAAATGGCATGCACAAGTTCGGCGGACAGGTGTTGGATCACGCAACCGGACCTTCAATCTTAAGTCAGATGCAGAGCTGTGGGTTCGTCAGGTTGAACAGGAGTTTGACCGCCACGGACTATTTACAGACCAGGCTACACTACGCTCGATTACGCTGGCCGACCTGATCGTTCGCTACCGTGACACCGTCGTCATCAAGAAGCGGCCACCGTGATCCGCGCCAACTGTTCCGATACACACATCTCAGGGCTGAGGATGTGGCACGTAAACTGATGGGCTAGCTCATCGAGCGTTATCGGAGGACTTTAGCCGGGTTAAGCCTTCTATCCAAAATCATTTAGACTTTCATAGAAACTGGATCAATCCTGGGGGCAGGTTAGCGATCAAAAGGAACCCATGAGTCCCTGCTACTGCATTGTGGATAGGATTGAGGTAATATAAGTGGCGATTGATACAGCCCCAAAGATTTAGCTTTTTATGTTGTGGACAAAGAACGAAACGCTCGGGATTTTAAAATTCCACCTAAAAAAATCCAAAGTTCCTGATTTTTTCTATTTTTCAACTGGAAAGTGGAAACGGGATACATCCAGTTGTATCTCTAGGGTCCGGAGTAAATTTGGACCAAACAAGCTGATTGTGAGGTCATCAGCTGCGAACGAGGATAGCGAGCATGATTCGATGGCCGGAAAATACCGTTCAGTATCAAATATTTTGGCCTCGCGTAAGGACGAATTAGCAGAGGCCGTTTCCCTAGTATTTGCTGATTACGGTCCGGGGAACCATGAGCGGGACGGTGTCATCGTTCAGCTTATGATTGAGAACGTCCTCATGAGTGGCGTTGTATTCACCTATGATTATAGATCCAGTGGCCCATACTATGTCATCAATTACGACGATCAGACTGGGCGTACGGACACGGTCACACAGGGCAATGAATACTCTAATCGGACGCTCTATATACTAAGGGGTAGCACTGAGTTCGTCAGGTCTCCCCGCTTCAAAGCGCTATTGCATTCGGTCGAGGAAATAGAAAGCCTGTTTAACAGTCGGCCACTCGACATTGAATTCGCAGTGGATCCAAAATCTGAAGTGTACATTTTTCAGGCCCGTCCCATCACCACCATTAAGGACGACAAAAATTCAGCCTCGCAGAAGGTTAGAAGTGTTCTTGACGATATCGAAAAACTTATCTCAGTACGGTTCGGGCCAAAGCCAGGCCTATTAGGAAACCGTTCTGTATTCGGGCAAATGCCCGACTGGAATCCAGCCGAGATTATTGGCCAGACGCCACGCCCGTTAGCTATGTCTCTGTACCGTTACCTGATCACCGACGGTGTCTGGTGCTTGGCGCGGGAGCAAATGGGCTACACCGTTCCGAAAGACAATTCGCTGATGTTGTCTCTGGGAGGCCGCCCTTATATCGATGTGCAACTCAGTTTCAATACCTTCCTACCAAAGGATATTCCTTCAACGGTCGGACATAAGCTTGTCGATGCTTGGCTGGACCGCCTCGTCGACAATTCCCATCTGCACGATCGCGTAGAGTTTGAGGTGGCAATCACGGTCGCGACATTCGATGCACAGGATCGTCTTCGAAATGATTACCCTGGGCTTCTGACGAAGGATGAAAAGCAATCCTTCATTGGTGCGCTGGAGAGATTAACCCATGACCTGCTTCTGGGACGCAGGGCTTCATTTCCAAACATGCGCGATCTTCTGTCCAAGCTCGTATCTCGTCGGGCTCAGTACAACTCACTTCAAGACCAGAGCCCCTTGTCCTTGGCCAACGCTCTGTTGGACGATTGTAAGCACCTCGGAACTCTGCCTTTCGCAGTCCTGGCGCGGCATGGTTTCATCGCTCAGAATTTTCTAACCTCTCTTGTAAAACGCGACGTGCTCTCCGACGAAGAGGTGTCCGTCATCAAAACATTTGGGAC
>CAZHBA010000107.1:0-10470 GCA_964530225.1 uncultured Rhodospirillaceae bacterium
AGCGCAGCGTCCACATCGCGGTCGAAGTTCTCGCGGTCGCTGTAGGCTGTATGCTCGATTACCTGGATTGGGATACCGACGGCAACGGCGCGTTCGAGGCCTCGAGCGTTGGGGCGGTTGGAAATGACAATGACGATCTCGGCGGGATAGTCGGCGACGGCGCAGGCATCGATAAGAGCCTGTAGGTTAGAGCCGCGCCCGGAAATCAGTACGCCTAACTTCAGCTTGGTCATAACAAAAGGCTCAGCCGGCGCTAAGGGCAGAGCCCAGATTGTGCAGTGTGACGGCTTGGTTCGAAGATTCGACAACGTGGCCGATTTCCAACGCCGTTTCGCCTTGTTCGGCGAACGCTTGCACAGTGTCCGCTGCATCGGCTGGGTCGATGATCACGGTCATGCCGATGCCGCAATTGAACGTCCGCGCCATCTCCTCGTCGGCGATATTTCCCTGTTGCTGCAGCCAGCCGAAAACCGGTGGCGCGGTCCAGGCGGCTCCGTCCAATTCGGCGCCGCAATTCTCTGGCAACACGCGGGGAATATTTTCCAATAAGCCGCCGCCGGTGATGTGGGCCAGCGCCTTAATCATGCCGCTACCGAGGGCGGCGAGGCAGGAGCGAACATAAATGCGGGTCGGTTCCAGCAGGGCCGCGTCGAGGGATGTTTCGCTGGCGAAGGGCGCGGGTGCATCTAATGTCGCGCCGCAGTTTTCGACGACGCGGCGGACCAGGGAATAGCCGTTGGAATGCACACCATTTGAAGCTAACCCAATTATAAAGTCCCCCGGTTTGGCCGGGTTGTCGTTATTCGGCAAAAGGCCCATGCGCTCGACCGCACCGACGGCGAAGCCGGCTAGGTCGTAGTCACCACCGCCGTAGAGACCGGGCATCTCCGCCGTCTCGCCGCCGATCAGCGCGCATCCGGACTGCTTGCAGCCTTCGGCGATCCCGGCGATCACATCGGTGGCGACATCGGTATCCAGGTGCGCGGTGGCGAAGTAGTCGAGAAAGAATAACGGTTCGGCCCCCTGGACCACTAAATCGTTGACACACATGGCCACCAGATCAATGCCAATAGTGGCGTGCCGGTTGGCTTCGATGGCAATTTTCAACTTGGTGCCGACGCCGTCGGTCGCGGCGACCAGCAGCGGATCCTCGTAGCCGGCGGCCTTGGGGTCGAAGACACCGCCGAAGCCGCCCAGCCCACTAGCTACCCCGTTGCGGTTGGTTGTTGCCACGAGTGGGCGGATGGCATCGACCAGCGCATTGCCAGTCGCAATGTTGACGCCGGAATCTTTATAAGTCAGTGAAATGTCGCTTCTCCGTCCGCCACGTATTTGTCAAAATGTGCTATTGATTAGTGCCTGTCGCCGTTCGATGACAGGCGCCCAACAATAGGTCTTTCGATGTCGTTTGTAATCAGATGTCTTCTGCACCGCGCCGTCTTGGTTTTGGCTCTTGCTAGCACGGTTGTGCTGTGGATGTCTGCCGGGGACTCGGCGGCTGCTGTGGACGAGGTCTTCTTGGTCGGCGGTATCGCGGTCGACGAGACCGCCGAAACGGCGGCGGCGGCGCGTTCGGTTGCGTTTCGGCACGGCCAACGCATGGCGCTGGCCACATTATTACGCCGCCTAACATTGCGCACTGACCATGAGCGCCTACCGGAGATCAATAACGAGCGCCTAAATTTCCTGGTACAGGCGCTCGAGGTGGCGGGCGAGAAGACATCGAACGTGCGCTATTTGGCGAACATGACGGTGACCTTCAAGCCCGACGAAATCCGCCGCCTGTTGCGGGAAGCTGACATACCCTTTGCCGAGACACCCAGCAAGCCGGTCTTGGTGCTTCCGGTACAGCAACAGGGTGGCGCGCTGGTGTTATGGGACGATCCCAATTTGTGGCGCGAGGCGTGGTCGCAACTGCAGTTTAGTGGCGGTCTGGTTCCGCTGATCGTGCCGGTTGGCGATTTGAACGATATCGTCGACGTTGACGCCACACAGACCGCCGAGGGCGATCCGTTGCGCCTCTCGGCGATCGCCAGCCGCTATGGCGCCGGCGATGTTTTGGTGACCGTCGCTACGCTGTCCGATGACGGCGAGGTCATCCAGATCGATATCGTCGCCAGCCGAATTGGCTCGCCGAGCCAGACGTCGGTATCGCTCAGTCTACAAAGCACCGATCCGCTAGCCGTCCCCGGGCTGTTGCGCGGCGCGGCCACCGACGTCGCTGCGGCAGTGGTAGATTCGTGGAAGGTGACAAATATCATCGAATTTGACCGCCCGGGCCATATGGTGATCGCCGTGCCGCTGGCCTCGCTGGAGCAGTGGGTGTCGGTGGAGCGCCGTTTGAACAGCGTCGCCTCAATCTCGGAAGTATCGCTGATTTCGCTGACGCGCGATGCGGCAGAGATCGAGATCATCCACTTTGGCGATGAAACTCAGCTGGCCATGACCCTGGCCCAGCAAGACCTGGCCTTGGAGCAGCCCCCGCCAGTTTCGGTTGGGGATGATCCATTTCGTTCGGGGCAGACGAATAGGGCGTTACAAATACGTATCCTGCGGTCAGTCACGCCGTGACGACGGCCGAGACATCCGCCGAGATTTCGGCTCAGACCTCGGCGCAACTCGTTCTCGATTTGGGTCATCGCACCGCGTTTGGCCGGACCGATTTTCTCGTTTCCCAGTGTAACGTCGACGCCGTTACCTGGGTCGACCGCTGGCCCGAATGGCCGGCGCCAGGACTGGTGATCTGGGGGCCGGCGGCCAGCGGAAAATCCCATTTGGGCCGGGTATGGCGGGCGCGGGCCGGCGCGCTAATGATTGCCGCTGACGATCTCGACCACCGCGAGCCGCCGGAATTAGTCGAGGAGGTTGGCGCGCTCTATGTCGATGGCGCCGATAGGATCGCCGGCGATGCCAGGCGCGAGCGGGTAATCTTGCACGTCTACAATCTGATTGCCGGGCAGGGCGGGCATATCCTGTTTAGCGCCCGTACGCCGCCGGGTCGGTGGGTGATTGAGTTGGCGGATTTAAGTTCGCGGCTGAATGCCTTGCCGGCGGTGACCATTGCGCCGCCCGACGATGCGGTATTGGGCGCGGTGTTGCTAAAATTGTTTACCGACCGCCAGCTGCAGGTTGGCGTTGATGTTATTCAGTTTGCGGTGACGCGCATGGAGCGTTCGTTCGAAGCTGCTGAGCGTCTGGTTACAGCAGTCGACACGGCGGCGCTGGCGTCGCAGCGACGGGTGACAATACCCCTGCTGAGCGAGGTATTGCCGCGTGTGGCTGGCACCGGACAACAGGTAACGCGGCCATAAAATTGTAGTGGTTTGCGGATAAGGTGCTGTTGCGACTATGCTTTGTGCCCGCCGCATGATGGCGTGCGGCGTGGCGGAAGCGAGGAAAAGTGACCGTAAGCGACCTGGTAGAACAGTCACACTTTGACGCGGGGTCGGTCGATGGCACCTCACCCGAGCGGTTCATCAACCGCGAGCTGTCGTGGCTGGCGTTCAATGAACGTGTCTTGGAAGAGGCGGATAATCAGGCACACCCGCTGCTAGAGCGCCTGCGGTTCTTGTCCATATCGGCATCGAACCTAGACGAATTCTACATGGTGCGCGTCGCCGGCTTGAAAGGGCAGGTGGCGGCCGACGTGAAGTCGCCCAGTCAGGACGGCATGACGCCGAGCCAGCAACTCGCTGCCATCCATGATCGCGCCAAGACTCTGACCGACGAGCAGCAGCGAGTTTGGCACAAGCTGCGCGCGGTGCTGCGCGAAAACGGCGTCGCCGTCGTCGAGCCCGGTGATCTCAGCGATAGTGAACGTAGTTGGCTCGACGCCCACTTCATGACGGCAATATTCCCGGTGTTGACGCCGCTAGCCGTCGACCCCGCCCATCCGTTCCCCTTCATCCCCAACTTCGGTCTGGCGCTGGCGTTGCAACTGGTGCGCCCCGCCGATAATCGCATGCTGGTCGGCCTGTTGCCGCTGCCGGCGCAGATCGATCGGTTCATCGCACTGCCTGGCGCGCAGGGCCGGTATATCGTGCTGGAAAAATTGGTGACGATATATCTCGGCAAGCTGTTTCCCGGCTTCGAGATGTACGGTGCCGGCGCCTTCCGGGTCATCCGCGACAGCGACATCGAAATCCTCGAAGAGGCCGAAGATCTGGTTCGGGTGTTCGAGACGGCGCTGAAGCGCCGGCGGCGGGGCAACGTTATTCGCTTGACTATCGACGCGTCGATGCCCGCCAATTTGCGGGCGTTTGTCACCAGCCATATCGGCGTTGACCAAAGCGACACATTTATTTTCGACGGCATCCTCGGCCTCGATCGCACGGCCGAGCTTATCGCCGATAACCGGCCGGATCTTCTGTTCGAGCCCTTCGGTATTCGCTTTCCCGAACGTATCCGCGACTTCGCCGGCGACTGTTTCGCCGCCATTCAGGCCAAGGATATCGTCGTCCACCATCCTTTCGAATCCTTCGATGTGGTGGTGCAGTTCGTTCGCCAGGCGGCGCGCGACCCCCAGGTGGTGGCGATCAAGCAGACCCTGTACCGCACCTCCGATGACTCGCCCGTTGTGCGCGCGTTGATCGAGGCGGCCGAGGCGGGCAAGTCGGTGACCGCGTTGGTCGAGCTGAGAGCGCGCTTCGACGAGGAAGCGAATATTCGTTGGGCGCGCGAGCTCGAACGCGCCGGCGTGCAGGTCGTCTATGGTTTCATCGACCTCAAGACCCACGCCAAGATTAGTTTGGTTGTTCGCCGCGAGGGTAACGACCTCAAGACTTACGCTCATTTTGGCACCGGCAACTATCATCCGGTCACCGCGCGCATTTATACCGACCTGAGTTATTTCACCAACGATCCCATACTGTGCCAGGACGCCGGGCGGATATTCAACTACATGACTGGCTACGCGCAGCCGGAAGCGCTGAGCAAGATCGCCGTGGCGCCGGTCAGCCTGCGCCAAACCCTGAACGATCTGATAGCCGACGAAGTTACCCACGCCAAGGCCGGCCGCCCGGCGCAGATATGGGCGAAGCTGAACAATCTAGTCGATGGCGACATTATCGATGCACTCTACGGCGCTTCTCAGGCCGGCGTCCGCATCAGGCTCGTGGTCCGCGGCATCTGTTGCCTGCGTCCCGGCGTCCCGGGCCTCAGCGAGAACATCGAAGTTAAGAGCATGATCGGGCGGTTCCTCGAACATGCCCGTATCGTGGCGGCTGGCGCCGGCCATGAATTGCCGTCGCGGCACGCCAAGGTGTTCATCACATCAGCTGATTGGATGCCGCGCAATCTCGACCGCCGCGTCGAGATCATGATGCCGATCGAAAACGAAACCGTGCAGCAGCAAATACTCGACCAGATCGTGGTTGCGAATCTGATGGACGTGGCGCAAAGCTGGACTATGGGTCCCGAGGGTCGCTACGTGCGGGCCAACGCCAGTAAAGAGCCAGAACCATTCAGCGCGCACACGTATTTTATGACCAATCCCAGCCTGTCGGGGCGGGGCAGCGCGCTCAAAGATCCCGATAGTGTGCCGCGCCTGCTGGTTCACAACGAAGACTGAAAACTAAACCCGTTAGAGCGATGGCGAGCAATATTGAAACGGCCAGTCGGCGACCCGCCGGTGTGCTCGATATCGGATCCAACTCGATTCGGTTGGTGGTCTATCGCAGCCGCTCGCGGGCGCCGGTGCCCATATTCAACGAACGCGTAATCTGCGCCATCGGCCGGGGTCTCGATAAAACTGGCCATCTCGACGCCAAGGGCGTGAAGCAGGCGTTGGCGAGCTTACCGCGCTATGCGGCGCTGACCCGCGCGATGGGCGTGGAAGACCTGGACATCGTGGCGACGGCGGCGACACGCGACGCTGCTGATGGGGCTGAGTTCTTGGCCACGGTGGAGAAAATATTCGGCCAGCCGATCTCACAACTGGACGGCGATGAAGAAGCGCGCCTGGGCGCCAGCGGTGTTATCTGCGGCTTTCCCGACGCCGACGGCATCGGCGGCGATCTCGGTGGCGGCAGCCTCGAATTGGCGAACCTCGACGGCGGCATGTTCGGTACTGGACACAGTCTGCCCATAGGGCATTTGCGCTTGCTGACCGATCTCGGCGCCAAACAGAAAGCCTTGTCCAAGCGCATTGACAATGTACTGGGCTCAACGGATTGGCTGCACGACATATCGGGCCGTCGGTTCTATGCGATTGGTGGCGCCTGGCGGTCGATCGCCAGGCTGCACATGATCCAGGCGGGCTATCCGCTGCGGGTCATCCATAACTACACCCTGCGCGCCGACCGCGCAGCGGAGTTTTGTAAGGTTATCGCCGGCTTGAGTAAGGCGAGCCTGCCCCTGACCGAGGCCGTGCCGGCGCAGCGCGCTGTCGCGCTGCCGGTCTCGGCGCTAGTCCTGCAGCGGTTGATAAAGATATTGGCGCCGCAGGAAGTCGTCTTCTCGGCGCTTGGTATTCGTGAAGGTGTCTTGTTCGACCGCTTGAGCGAGCCTGAAAAAGCCGCCGACCCACTGCTATTGGCGTGCGGGGAAATAGCTGCCCGGGAAACCCGGTTCGGCGGTGGCGGCAACAGGTTGTCCGAATGGGTAGCGCCATTATTTTCCGAGGAAAACGCCGCGGCGCAGCGCTTGCGTATCGCCGTGTGTTTTTTGGCCGATATCGGCTGGCATGAGCATCCAGACTATCGCGCCGAGCAGGTCTATTTTCGCATTTTGCGGCTACCGCTAATCGCTATATCCCACGTCGAAAAGGCCAAGGTGGCGCTGGCGGTGTATCGCCGCTATGGCGGTGACATGGACGATCATGCGTTGCGGGCGGTCAATACGTTGCTCGATGCCGAAGATATTCAGTGGTCTCGGACCCTTGGCGATGGATTGCGCCTTGCCGAAACCCTGTCGGGCGGCAAGCCCGAGCTCTTGGCCGGTAGCGGATTGCAACTGGGTAAGCGCCGCCTGACCCTAAACATCAACCCATCGATGGCCGACCTGGTGAGTGATGTGGTCCTTACCCGGCTGTCCCAATTGGCTGGCCAGTTGGAGCGGAAATACCGCCTGGACGTTAAGTGAACCTGGCAGTATTCGCTTAGGCCGATTCGCTGTCGCTCGCTGTTTCTGGCGCGCCCTAGCGTTTACGCCGGCGCCCGGAATGCCGGCTTTTATTCCCATTGTTTGCTAGTTCTTCCGCCGTCAAGGGATCAACGTTGCCGGCGCCGTTTATCGGTACAAGAAGGACTTGCGTGCCGGTGGCGGCCAAAGCCACCTTGCCCTGCTTCAAGCGCAGCGCATCGTCGCCGAATATCTCCCGCCGCCAGCCCGCCAATGCGGCGACTTTGGCATTATCGTCGGCGGCGATGAGTTCGAGATCGCTGACGTTAGCAATCAGGCGTTGGGCCACCTGATGCTCCTCGCATTTGTGCTTCAGTAGGACCTTCAGCAGGTCCGTTAGCGGTCCGATACCGGCGGGTAAATCCCGTTTAGGCGGGACCTTCGGTACCAGCTCGGGCGACAAGATCATGCCTTCATGGATGGCCTCAAGCAGACTGGCGCCGAGCCGGCCGTTGGAGAAACCTCGTGGCAGGCCGCGCACCCGGTCGAGCACCTTGGCCTCGGTCGGGGGGTGGGCGGCAATCTGCAGCACGGTCTCGTCGCGCACAATGCGGTTGCGCGGAATGTCGCGCTTCATCGCCTCGCGCTCGCGCCATGCCGCGACCGCCTGCAGCACCGCTATATAACGGGGCTCGGAGCGTTTGGATTTAAGCCGCCGCCACGCTTCGGAAGGCTCGAACCGGTAAATCGCCGGATCGCAAAGCTGGGTAATTTCCTCCTCGATCCAGTGCAGTCGTCCTGCCTTTTCGACTCGCGCACGCAACGCCTCATAGGCGGGCCGCAGATGGGTGACGTCGCCGAGGGCGTAATTCAGTTGCGATTCGCTAAGCGGCCGGTGCGCCCAATCGGTAAACCGCGAGGATTTGTCGAGCCGGGTGCCGGTCAGCTTGGCGATGAGTGCCTCATAGCCGACCTGGTCTCCGAACCCGCACACCATCGCCGCCACCTGGGTATCGAACAGCGGTTGCGGCAGGTCACCGGTCATATGGAAAAAGATTTCCATGTCTTGGCGCGCCGCGTGCATTACCTTGACGATACTGGTATCCGCCAGCAGCTCCAATACCGGCGTCAGGTCGATATCTCCGGCCAGCGGGTCGACCGCGACGGTGTTGTTTGGTCCGGCGATTTGCAGCAGGCACAGCCGGGGCCAGAACGTGCCCTCGCGCATGAACTCGGTATCTACGGTAATATAGTCGGCGTTGGCGAGTGACTGGCAGACTTCCACCAGCGCCGCAGACGTGGTGATGAGTGACATTAGCGGTGTTCTACACGGATTCGAGCGTACCCGAAAGCGGCCGCCAAAGGGCCGGATTACCAGAAGTAGACGGCAATGGGTTGACAGATCGCGGCGTTCCGTGGCCATTGGCGCGCGACGCGCTTCCTGCGCCGAATTCCGAGGCTGGCCATGCATCCATTCCGAACGCACAATTGTGGCGAACTACGTCCCCTTCATGCGGGCGAGACCGTCCGCCTGTCCGGCTGGGTCCACCGTAAGCGCGACCACGGTAATTTACTGTTCGTTGACCTGCGCGACCAATTTGGGCTCACCCAGTGTGTTATCGATACCTCGAGCGAGCTGTTCGAGACCTTGGAAACGGCGCGATTTGAATCTGTATTGACCGTGACTGGCGCGGTCGTCGAGCGCACTACGGACACCATCAACGACAGCCTACCGACAGGATTGGTCGAGGTGCAGATCGCAGAAGCCAAGGTCGAATCGGAGGCGGCGATACTGCCGCTGCAGGTGAATTCCGACGAAGACACCAACGAGGAATTACGGCTGCGCTACCGCTATCTCGATCTGCGCCGGGAAAAGGTGAAGGTGAACATCCTGTTGCGTAACCAGGTCATCTCGTCGATCCGCCGGCGCATGATCGATGCCGGATTTACCGAGTTTCAGACGCCGATTTTAACTGCCTCGAGCCCGGAAGGCGCGCGCGACTATCTTGTGCCGTCGCGGTTGCATCCCGGTAAGTTCTACGCCTTGCCGCAGGCGCCGCAACAGTTCAAGCAGTTGCTGATGGTCGCCGGGTTCGACCGTTATTTCCAGATCGCGCCCTGTTTCCGTGACGAGGACAGCCGCGCAGATCGTTCGCCAGGTGAGTTTTACCAGCTTGATTTCGAAATGAGCTTCGTTACCCAGGAAGACGTTCTATCGACCATTGAACCGGTGCTCAGTGGCGTATTCGAGGAATTTTCTGGTTTCGGCCGTGATGCGCCGTGGACGGTAACGCCGACCCCGTTCCCCCGTATCCCGTTCGCCGAGGCGTTGCTAAAATACGGTACCGACAAGCCGGATCTGCGCAACCCCCTGCTCATTGCAGATGTCTCCGAGCTGTTCCGCGATTCGGATTTCAAGGTGTTTGCCAGGGTTGTCGCCAGCGGTGGCGTGGTGCGTGCGATACCGGCGACCGGGGCGGCCAGCCAGCCGCGCAGTTGGTTCGACCGCCTCAACGACTGGGCGCGCGACGAAGGTGCGCCCGGGTTAGGCTACGTAGTGTTCGAGGACGACGAGGCCAAGGGGCCAATTGCCAAGTTCTTTTCCGACGAGGCGATCGCCGGGTTGCGGTCGTCGACGGGCGCGGGCGATGGCGATGCGGTATTTTTTGCCGCCGGCAAGGCTAGCGAAGCAGCGCACCTAGCCGGACTGGCGCGTACCCGCCTCGGAGAGGATCTGGGGTTGCTCGTCGGGGGGCGGTACGCGTTTTGCTGGATCGTCGATTATCCGATGTTCGAATTGGATGAAGAGACGAAACAGATCGAGTTCAGCCATAATCCGTTCTCGATGCCCCAGGGCGGCCTCGAAGCGCTGGAGAGCAAAGACCCATTGGAGGTTTTGGCCTTCCAGTACGACATCGTTTGTAACGGCGTCGAGCTGAGTTCCGGGGCAATTCGGAACCACCGCCCGGACATCATGGTGAAGGCGTTCGATATCGCCGGCTATAGCAGCGAGGATTTGGAGAGCCAGTTTGCCGGCATGCTGAACGCGTTGCAGTTTGGTGCACCGCCCCATGGCGGTTCGGCGCCGGGTATCGACCGGATCGTCATGCTACTGGCCGACGAGCCCAATATTCGCGAAGTAATTGCGTTTCCCATGAACCAGCGGGCTGAAGATCTGTTGATGCAGGCGCCCGCCGAGGTGCCGCCCGAGCGCTTGCGCGAGCTTTATATCCGGCCGGCGGCACCGCCAAAAAAACAGCCGTAAGCGCAAACTTGAGCCTGATTGGCTTCGGTAAATAGATAAAACGCATACGATAAGCATTGGAAAAATATTGCGATTCTCAAATAATTGAGTTCGGGTACGATAGTACAACCGCACCTATAACCGGCTGTTTTTAAATGTACATATTT
>CAZHBA010000108.1:0-6440 GCA_964530225.1 uncultured Rhodospirillaceae bacterium
GTCGACCAACTGCGGCGTCTTCACCTCAAAGTAACCGGCATCGTCGAGACGCGTGCGCATATACTCCTCGCAAACCCGGTACAGCGTCCAGCCTTTGGCATGCCAGAACACCGAGCCTACCGCTTCTCCCTGGATATGGAACAGATCCATCTCCCGGCCCAAGCGGCGATGATCGCGTTTTTCCGCCTCCTCCAGTTGGGTCAGATGAGCCTTCAACTCCTTGGCATCGCGCCAACTAGTGCCGTAGATGCGCTGGAGTTGCTGGTTTTGGGCGTCGCCGCGCCAATAGGCACCGGACACTTTCATCAATTTGAACGCGGTGCCTAGTTTTCGCGTCGAGGGTAAATGCGGCCCGAAGCAGAGATCAAGCCAGTCGCCCTGGCGATAGATCGAGATATCGCCATCCCGCGGCAGCGTTTCGATGTGCTCCGCCTTGTACTTTTCGCCAGCCTCATTAAAGAAGCGAATTGCCTCGTCGCGGTCCCAGACCTCGCGGACGATGGTCTCGTCACGGGCGACGATTTCCTTCATCCGTTCTTCGATCTTCTCGAGGTCGTCGGGTGTGAAGGGCTCATCGCGCACGAAGTCGTAATAGAAGCCATTCTCGATTGCGGGCCCAAAAGTGATCTGGGTGCCGGGATAAATCTCCTGGACCGCCTCCGCCATGACGTGGGCGGCATCATGACGCAACAGGTCGTAGACCGTCTCGTCGTCGCTTTTCAGAGTAACGATTTCGACCGCCACGCTGTGGCTGATTGTGGCGGATAAGTCCGCTAATTGGCCATCGATCTTGATCGCCAGAGCAGCCTTCGCCAGTCCCGGACCGATATCGGCAGCGACCTCAGCACCGGTAACTGGTCCGGCAAAATCGCGGATGCTGCCATCGGGCAGGGTGATCGTTACTTTTGAACTCTCGGCGGCCTCGGCCATCATGTTTCCGTTATGCGCGCGTTACGATTAACGCAGCGTTAACTGTATTTGAATGTGGGGGGGGATTTAGCGCAAGTGCAGGGCTGCTTCAACCTCGTCAACGCTAAGCTCGTCAAGCGAGGAACGGCGCAAGATCGTCACGTCGGCACCCCGTTGACCGCATAGTTCGGGGTCGGAGGCCTGCGAAAACAACACTACCGACGGCGTCCCGGCGGTCGTGATCACGTGCATCGGTCCGGTATCGTTACCCACCGCGCCGACCGCGTCGCGAGCCAACTCAACAATATCGACTATCGACGTCTCGTTCGTGAGATCGCGGGAGCCTTCACAAAAGGTCGCGATCGCCGTGGCCACTTGGCTTTCCGGAACTCCGCCAATCACCACCGGCATAATCCCTTTTGCGATCAACCGCCGCGCAAGTTCGGCATAGCTCTTTGCCGGCCATCGTTTATCGAGCCGGTGCGCCGCGCCACCGGGTACGAGCAAGACGTAAGGTGGCGAAAGTTCGAAGCGGCTAATATCGGAAGAGATAGTGTCGACATTTGGTGGCGGTACTTCGGTGATGCCTGCAATGCCGAGCTGTTCGGCCTGGCGCTCAACCGTGTGAATGTAGTTGCGCCGGGGATTGGTATTGCGATGAGAACAACCGTAGACGGTTCCGGACCATTCGGGTTTGCGCCCCAAAGCCAATAACCGGTACAGAATCGCGGTACGGTCGGAGGTTTGCAGATCGTAGACCCGGTCAAACTGCCCGCGACGCAAACGTTTTAGGGACTCAACCCAACTGCGCAACTGGCGCCACGACGACCGGTCGTCGACCCAGACATCGTCAAACCAGCCACCCGTAGCGGCGAAATCGCAAAAAGGTTTGGTCGTCAGCAAAGTAATATGGGCATCGGAATGGTGACGGCGAATCGCGGCAAACGGACCCACCGCCTGGACGATATCACCCAAGGCACCCAGTTTTATCACCAGGACACGCTTAATCGGCCGCTCCATATTCACTTGTCTAGACCGGCCGTCGTTGGCGGAGTTCGGCATAGATATCGAGCGTGGCCGAACACATGCCGATTTTCGAGTACCGGTGGTGTACGTTTCTCGTCGCCGTGTCCGCCAACCGAGCCCGCGCGTCTGCGTCAATTGACAATGAATTGGCAAGCGCATCGGCGAGCGCCTTGGTATTGCCTGGCGTGAACAACCAGCCGGTTTCTCCGGCGATTATTTGCTCAGCGGCACCCCCATGATCGGCAACAACTACCGGCCGGCCCATCGCCTGGGCTTCAGCGACAACGCGCCCGAACGCTTCCGGGTCGGTTGATGCGGACACTACCACATCGGTCAGCATGTAGGCCGCGGCCATATCGGGACAGTGCCCCAGCACCTGCACCTGACCTTCCAATCCCAACGATTTGATTTTTCTCTCCAACCTGGCACGATAGGATTCGCGGCCCTGGTCGGACCCCACCAAAAGGCCAACCACGTTAAAATTTGCAGCGCCCATGCGCTCCTTTAGTAACGACAGCGCATCAATAAATAACGTCTGGCCTTTCCAGCGCGTCAGGCGTCCCGGCAGCATTACCACCGATGCGTCATCGGGTAGGCCCCATCGGTTGGCAAGATCGACGACACGCGCCGCGGTGGTTTTAGCTGGATTGAAAACATTGAGGTCAACACCCCGTAGCACAACGCGCAGCCGATCTTCGGCCACGCCGTAGCGCGTCCGCAAATGGTTGGTGATGAAATTTGAATTGGCGATCACGATATCGCCGTCGGCCATGACGGCGTTGTAGCGTTTCTTCCAGGCGCCGGCTATTCCCGAGCCATAATTGTAGGCACCATGGAACGTGGTGATGAAACTGCATCCGGTGCGCCGCGCCGCTACACGGGCACTCCAAGCGGGTGCGCGGCTACGGGCATGCACAATATTAATCCCGTTTTGCGCGATGATGTTGACCAGCCGGTGTACGTTGCGGCGCATTACAAATGGGTTTTTCGAGGCCAGCGGCAAAGTGATGTGCTTGGCGCCACAACGGTCGAGCTCATTGATCAGATAACCGCCAGACGAGGCAACGAACGCCGGCGCGCCGCTGGCCGTTATCGCCGCCGCGATATCGATGGTCGCACGCTCAACACCACCGCCACCGGTCTCCAACGACGGCAGCACCTGCAGAACGACCGGCGCCAGCCGCGTCCGTGCCGATTCTGTTTCGCCACTCACAATATTAGACTGCGCACCGGTCTTCATGTCATCGTAGGGTGAATGACCACACCTTCCTATATCGCCGCTACAGACGGCACAAAACTAGCCTTTTACGCCACGCCAGCCCGCGAGGGCAGAGTCGGTCCCGGCATCGTCTTCCTCGGCGGCTTTATGTCCGACATGACGGGCGAGAAGGCAACCACTTTGGAAGCCTGGGCCCAACGTACAGGCCATGCCTACCTACGTCTCGACTATTCCGGCCACGGCTATTCGGGAGGTGAATTCCGCGATGGCACAGTGGGACGCTGGGTCCATGACACACTGGCCGTCATTGAGCACGCTGGTAATACAGTGGCTGGCCTTGGTGGGCCACTTATTCTTGTCGGCTCGTCAATGGGCGGCTGGATCATGGTTCTGGTGGCGCTGGCCTTGCAAAAAGCGGCGGCACTGCAGCAGGCGGCTGGTCTGGTCGGGATCGCGTCGGCGCCGGATTTCACCCACGACTTGATGCCCGAACAGCTTGGGCCTGAGGTCATGGCGCACATCGCCCAAGAGGGATTTTATTCTGCACTGTCGGAATATTCCGACGAGCCCTACATTATTACCCAGGACCTGATCGAAGACGGCAACCGCCAACTGGTTCTCGACAAACCGTTGGCGCTCGACGTGCCGGTGCGCCTCATCCACGGCACCGCTGACCCTGACGTGCCGTGGACGCGATCGCAAAAGTTAATGGAGGTGCTAACGTCCGACGATGTGGAACTGCTATTGGTCAAGGACGGCGACCACCGCCTATCGTCGGAACGGGATTTGGTGCGGCTGGCAGCGGTCGTCGAAAGGCTGGCCGCTTCGTTAGCCGAAATTAGCTAGAGCAGGGCCCGCAAGCCGGCGCGGTAGTCGGGATAGCGCAGCGTCACGCCCAGTTCCGTTTTAATGCGGTCGTTCGTCACCCGTTTGTTTTCAGCATAGAAGCTGCGTGCCACGTCCGACAATTCCGCCGCTTCGAAAGGTACCTCCGGCGGCGGCTCGACCCCGAGTAAATCGCAAGCGAAGGCGATCACGTCCTGCGGTGGCGCGGCCTCGTCATCGCACACATTGTAGGCCGCACCTGGGTTGGGCCGGTGTATCGATGCCTCAAGGACCGTCGAATTATCATCGACATGGATACGGCCGAAGACCTGGTCTGGCTTGACGATTCGATGCGCACGGCCGGTTCTTACGGTTTCTAGTGCGTTGCGGCTGGGCCCATAGATTCCGGCCAAGCGGAACAGGTGGATGGGAACGCCTCGGTCGCGCCATAACCCGCACCAACCGTCCTCTGCCACCACCCGGCGTTCGCCACGCACCGTCGATGGCTCGCGGTCGGACCTCTCGTCCACGGACCCACCGCCACGGTCTCCATAGACGCCGGTGGTAGACAGATAGCCAACCCACTTCAGCAAGGGCGATAGCACCGCGATATCGCTGCCATGGCGGTCGAGAACGGGATCGCCCGCCTCGTCAGGCGGAACGGAGCTGAGAATATGGGTGACCTCATTGAGCACGGTAGCGGGGTCGGCAAGCGGCCGGTTTCGGTCGAACGGCCATGCGGTAATACCCTGCGCAGCTAGTTCGGTGCATGCCGCTTCGCTGCGGCTGGTGCCGCGCACCGACCAGCCCTGCGCCATCAACCTCCGCGATAGAGCGCTAGCGGTATAGCCAAGACCAAAACAAAACAGAGTAGGGGTATCGGACATTGTGATATCGGGTGTACTCGATAGCTAGTAAGCTTCGACCGTGAAGGTGCAGAGCATAATGTGTAGGTCCACGCCGGAGCGTTTTCCAGTGCTGTCTTTGCATTTAATCTCAATCGCGATCACCGGCGCGCTGTTCGCAGCATTGGGACAGCCAGCCCGCGCCCAAGCCCGTTATTCCGAAATGACCGTCGCCTGGGCCTATCAAAGCTGCATGGCATTGGCCCGTGCCGGCGAATATTGGGAGGCCATCGACGATTTCAGCCAGGCACTGGATCGCAGTTTAGATTCTCCGGATGCGCTGGTTTTCCGCGCCGCGGCGTACCGGTTGCTTGGTGTCGCCGACCTCGCCGCCGACGACATCGCGCGAGCCCTGACGCTCGACCCCAGCAATCCCGAAGCCCTTACCGAACTGGGCATGATGCGCAAGAACATGGGGACCACAACGGCGCCCGGCAAGCCTGGTTCTCCGCCATTGCCGCCGCGTCGGGATCGCTCGCCGCTGATGCCGCGCGCACCGAAATCGAACGCATGAACGTGAAAACCCAATAGACCGCGAGCAGGCTTTGGGTAGATACCGCCGTTCAGAAATCCAAATTAGCGTAATGGCGGGGCGGCGGTACGCCGGGGATATGATCGGCTAGCAGGGGACGCACGCTGGGTCGCGATTTTAGGCGCGCATACCACGACTTCGCCTCGGGATAGTCCTCCCATGGCACATCATCAATATAATCGATGCACGACAATTGTGCCGCAGCAGCGATGTCGGCAAGCGAGAAGTCGTTGCCAGCCAGCCAATTGTGCCGCGCCATTAAATGTTCGATATAGGCCAAATGGGTGCCAATATTGGCGTGACCGGCGCGGATCGCCACTGACGACGGCGCACCGAGCCCCAAGAACCGCTTGTTAATTTTCTCGTCAACCAGGTTCTCAGTCACCTCGCGGTAAAATTTCAAATCGAACCAAGCCACCAGTCGGCGAACTTCTGCCCGCGCAAAGGCATCGCCACCGATCAGTGGTGGGTCGGGATAGACCTCTTCCAGATATTCGCAGATAACATTGGAATCGGCGAGCACGACAGCGGTTGAGTCCTCGACGCTTTCGATAAAAACCGGCACTTCGCCAGCCGGGTTTAACGCCAGAAATGCGTCGTGGCGTTCCCATACCTTTTCGATCACCAAATCAAATTCCAGCTTCTTTTCGCTCAGTACAATACGGACCTTGCGTGCAAATGGGCAAAGCCACAGATGATGGAGCGTCCGCATGGCAACACAACTCTAGACCAAAAAATCGAGTCCGTTAAAGGTGGGCTAAGACCCTCCTACGGTATTACTTAAAAAGCCGGCTATATCGCCGATGCAGAGTTTCCCCTAGTCGATCACATTTGAATGAACAAAGAAAGTGTGCATGACACCGGGATATACTTTCAGGCAATGGGGATGACCGGTAGTCACCATCTTTTCGGTGAGCAACAGCGAATCGTCGCGGATAGGGTCGAGTTCAGCCGCTACGATAAAGGCCGGTGGCAGGCCGGTTGGGTCACCCTTGGCGGCAAATGCGCGCGGATCGTTGCGGTC
>CAZHBA010000109.1:0-21217 GCA_964530225.1 uncultured Rhodospirillaceae bacterium
TCTCCAGCCGCCGGCAGATAGGGCACCAGCGAAAGATGGATGAACATTGCCTGGCGCGGGCCCAATTCGTTACCCAGTTGGCGGATCGCCTCAAGGAACGGCAGGCTTTCGATGTCACCGACTGTGCCGCCGATCTCGCAAATAACGAAGTCCTCTCCGTACAAATCGGCGACGACGAATTTCTTGATGGCGTCGGTGACGTGGGGAATCACTTGTACGGTGCCGCCGAGATAGTCGCCACGCCGTTCATTGCCCAGGACTTCGGAATATATCCGCCCGGTTGTCACATTGTCGGACTTGGTGGCGGCGACCCCGGTGAAGCGTTCATAGTGACCCAAATCCAGGTCGGTCTCCGCGCCGTCGTCGGTGACGTAGACCTCGCCATGCTCGATCGGACTCATGGTGCCGGGATCGATGTTGAGGTAGGGATCGAGCTTACGCACGCGCACGCGATACCCGCGCGCCTGCAACAGCGCACCGAGCGCGGCAGAGGCCAGTCCTTTTCCTAGAGACGAAACAACGCCACCAGTGATGAAAATAAACCGAGTCGCCATGACCCTACCTTGTACCTAATTTAGTGACGCGCGAACAAAGTAGTTTTACCCACAATCTATTTTTTTGCGATTTGTTGCCGTGCGGCTTAGGGGGGGGTACGGAAAAAGGCGGCACGGGTACCGCCTTGAACTTCGTCTTGTGCCATATGATCCGGTTCCGGTCATTCGCCGGTTGGCACCGCCGGTTGGTTGGGCCGCATGGGCACCTGCTGCTGTGTCGCTCCACCACCGGCGGCGGGTTCTCCGTCAATGATCGATACGGTACCGCCGGTGTTGCCGGCCAATATGGCCAAGACGATGCTGGTCAGAAAAAACGAGCCAGCCAGAACGCCGGTCGCACGGGTCAGCAGATTGGCCGCGGCCCGTCCGCCAATCAGCCCGCCCATGCCACCGCCCGAACCACCGAGCCCGCCGAGGCCGCCCTCTGAGCGCTGGAGCAGCACGACGGCAATCAGCGCGAGCGCCAAGAGCAAATGAATGACGAGGACGATTGCTTGCATTACCCACTCTTACCGCGCATTTTCGGGCGAACCCGGCTATGCGCATGAGATGGTACAGTTCTGCGGATATTTAATGCCTTGAGCGCTGTAATTCCAGTGCTAAACGCATTCCTTAAATATCGGGCTTAATTAATGGCCACCGCGGCGATGGCACAAAAGTCACTCGCCTTGAGGCTGGCACCACCAATGAGCCCGCCATGAACATTGTCGATGGCCAGGATCGAAGCAGCATTTTCCAGCTTCATAGAGCCCCCGTAGAGCAGGCGAATCTGGTCGGCAGCCGGTCCCACCCGCTGTAGTAGATCGGTGTGAATATGGTTATGTACGGCCGCGATTTCGTCTTTTGCCGGCGTCCGCCCGGTGCCGATCGCCCATACTGGTTCGTAGGCGACGACCATATTGGCGCCGGTGAGCCCGGCCGGTGGCAGTGAACAATTGAGCTGGGTGCTTAAAACGTCAAGGGTTTGGCCAGCGTCGCGCTGGGCCTCGGTTTCGCCGATGCAGACGATGGCGACGAGCCCCGCTCCGAAGGCAGCAGCTACTTTGGCTTGTACCATGGCGTCGGATTCGCCTAGGCCATGCCGACGCTCAGAGTGGCCCAATATTACATAGGTGGCGCCGGCATCGGTCAACATCGTGGCGCTGATATCGCCGGTAAAAGCGCCGCTGTCCTCAGCGTGACAATTCTGGCCGCCAATGGCGACCTGGCTGCCTCTGAGCTGATCGGCGACGGTCTGCAATATCGTTGCCGGCGGACAAACCAACAGATCGCAGGTATTGGCGTCCATCGATGCCGCGTAACCGCTAATTTCGCCGGCCAACTCCCGCCCCTCGGCGGCTAATTTGTTCATTTTCCAATTGCCGGCGATTAATTTTCGCAAGCTTGCCATGATCTCACCAAAAAATTGCCTTTTACTTAGCGACAAATTCGCCAAACTAGGCTCTACCACAGCCGTCGCCGATGGCCAATGTCTGGTGGCGCTACGCTGGCAGGCGATCGCTTGCCGGTGTATGTCGCCATTACTATGATGCGCCGCCATGCGTAATCGGTCCATATTTTGTGCCGCACGTGAAGGGAAAAGGTAGTTATGCTCGAAACTCTCCGCCGAATATCAAAAGGCTGGATCATGAAGACGATTCTAGGTGTCCTCGCCCTGACCTTCGTCGTTTTCTTCGGTTCCAGCAATTTCGGTGGCGGTCACAGTGGCCGTAATACCAACGCTGTCGTCGAAGTCGCCGATGTCGATTACTCCCTGAACCAGGTCGGCCGGGAGTTCAATGTCCAGATACAGCAGATATCCCAGGCCAGCGGCCAACAAATTGACCCGCAGTCGCCAATCGCCGCGAGTGTACTCGAACAAGCTATCAACACGCTGGTCACGAGGTCCCTCTACGACGTGGCAGCGCGTGATCTAGGAGTGTCGACATCGGATACCGCTGTGCAAGAGGCGGTCCGCCATATCCAGGCCTTCCAGGGGTCGGGCGGTGGGTTCGACAAGTCTTTGTTCACTGGATATTTGCGGCAGGCGGGATTGAGTGAAGGACAATTCGTCGCCGGTGTCCGCGAGGATTTGCAGCGCAGCCAGTATCTGGGAGCTTTGCGCGCGGGTATCACAGTGCCCAACGCGATGCTGGACGCGTTCTATAAGTACCGTGCCGAGCAACGGGTCGCCGAACTGGTTACCGTAAGCACGGCAATAATCACTGGCTTGAATGCGCCCGATGAAGTCCAATTGTCGAAATATTACGAAGAAAATAAGGGGTTCTTCCAGGCCCCCGAATACCGCCAGGCAACCATGGCCCGCCTGACGGTAGCGGCACTTGCAGCCAAAACGGCTGTCGACGACGAAGAGATTTCTGAGACCTATGCCGACCGCCTAGAGCTGTTTCAGCTGACCGAGCGCCGAGAAATTCTGCAGGGCATTTTCCTCGATCAGGAGAGAGCCGATAAGGCGGCAACGATGATCGCCAGCGGACGCCCGTTCGCAGAAGCCGTTGAAGAAGTCAGCGGTTTTTTGCCGGTGCCGTTGGGTACGTTGCAACGCTCTGAGATATTGGTGCCCGAAATAGCCGAAGCTGCTTTTTCCGCCGCAGCCGGCACAGTCGCCGGTCCTATCGAAAGCCCCCTCGGCTGGCAATTGCTGTCAATCGTCTCGGTACTACCTGAGGAAACCAGGCCACTTAAAGACGTAGCCGACGATCTGCGGCGAGCGATCGCCTTGGAACAGGCGCGCGACGATATTTTCGATATCCTTGATGCTGTCGAGGATGGGCTCGCGGCGGGCTCGACCCTTGAGAAAGTGACCCGCGAAAACGACCTGGAGGTGCAGCGCCTCGAGGATTTCAACGCTAGAGGCGGCATGCGCAACGGCGAAACTCTGCCGGCCGAACCGCTGGCCGAAGTCGTCAATGCGGTGTTTACAACCGCCCAGGGCGAAGTCGGCGACGTTGTCAAAACTGAAGACGGTGGGTTCTTCATCGCCCGGGTCGACGCCATTACGCCGCCGCAAATTGAACCCCTGGACCGGATACGCGATCGGGTGACGACCGCTTGGTTGGACAGCGAGCGGCTGAGGCTCGCCATCGAGCGCGCCACCGAATTGGCCGTGCGCGCGCGTACTGGCGCCAGCCTTGAGAAATTGGCTGCGGAAATTGAGGCAAAGTTTGAAACCACCCAACCCTTCGACCGAACGGGGCTGGGATCGACGGTTTCAGGCGCGTTGATCACGCCGATATTCGCCGCCAAGGAAGGTGATGTAGTCCAGGCACAAATACAAAACGGTGCCGGAGTTGCACGGCTGGTGGAGATCCGCAAGGTCAGCGATGAAGGCGACGAGTTCGTGCGCGACAATTTGCGCACCCAGCTCACCAATGGGTTTAACCGCGACATAGCGCAGCAACTTACCGCAACACTTCGCGATCGTTACTCCGTCGATATCGACCGCGGCGCGATCGAGCAAAATTTGCTGCCGCAATGACCTTATTCCCGACCGCTGCCAGCTTTGCCAAGACTTATGCGGACGGGCGGCCACAGGTTGTTTGGACTGAATTGGTCGCCGATTTGGAAACGCCTGTCTCGGCGATGCTGAAGCTGGCTGCAGGCCAGCGCTATAGCTTTCTGCTCGAATCAGTTGAGGGCGGCGCAGTGCGCGGCCGCTATTCGGTCCTCGGTCTCGATCCCGACATAGTGTGGCGATGCGTTGGCGAAAACGCCGAGGTGGCACACCTAGCATCTGGCGAAGCCGGCGATTTTCAGCCCTGCGGCGAAACCAGCCTGACCGCGCTTGCTTCATTGATTGCGGAAACCCAATTCTCATTGCCCGATGGGATGCCGCCATCGGCGGTCGGGCTGTTCGGCTATATGAGCTACGACATGGTGCGCCTGATGGAACACCTGCCCGACGCCAACCCAGACGTGATCGGTATTCCCGATGCGATCTTTATTCGTCCCAAGGTCACCGTCGTCTTCGATAATGTTACCGACAAGATGACCCTAGTGACACCGGTTTGGCCCGAGCAGGATCTCGATACCAACACCACCTATGCGGCGGCCGGCGCGCGCCTGGATGCGGTCATCGCCAGCCTCGGCAACAGTGTGCCGGGTGGCCAGTTGGCGTCAAACGCCGTGCCCGACCTGGCCGAGCCGGTGTCTAACACCACGCGCGCGGCTTACCACGATATGGTCGAACAGGCAAAGGAGTACATCCGCGCCGGCGACATCTTCCAAGTGGTGCCGTCGCAGCGCTTCAGCCTGCCGTTGAGCGCGACGCCGATGGCGTTGTATCGCGCGCTACGGCGGCTCAACCCCTCGCCGTTCCTGTTTATCGTCAACATGGACGGATTTTCTCTGGTCGGCTCGAGCCCTGAAATCCTCGTGCGGCTGCGCGACGATACGGTGACAGTGCGGCCCATCGCAGGCACCCGCCCACGCGGCGCAACACCAGATGAGGACGCGGCGCTGGCCGATGAACTGCTCGCCGACCCCAAGGAGCAAGCCGAGCATCTGATGCTTCTCGACCTAGGGCGCAACGATGTCGGCCGGGTCACCGAGATCGGCAGCGTCGAAGTGACGGAAGATTTCAAGGTCGAACGCTACAGCCATGTCATGCATATCGTTTCCAACGTGCAAGGCCGGCTGAAGTCGGCCCTGACCGGACTCGAGGCACTGGTCGCCGGCTTTCCCGCTGGCACGGTCTCGGGCGCACCGAAAATTCGCGCCATGGAAATCATCGACGAACTGGAGGGTGAACGCCGCAGCTTTTACGCCGGCGCCGTAGGCTATTTCGGCACCAACGGCGATATGGATACCTGCATCGCGCTCCGCACCGCATTGGTGCGCGACGGTACCATGTACGTACAGGCCGGCGGCGGCATCGTCGCCGACAGTGATCCTGAGGCGGAATATCAAGAAAGCTGCAACAAGGCGAAGGCGCTCTTGCGCGCCGCCGCCGAGGCATCGCGCTACTCCAACACGTCGGGTTAGGCCTGACCTTAGACGGCAGTCGCTATCCTGGCCAGGCGAAGCTTTGCGCTGACCGTACAAAGGCGGCGGCAGCGGATGTAAACCGCCGTCCGGGTACGAAGAGCAGGCAAATCGTGCGCTCGATGACAGGGTCGTCGAAATTCCCAATCTAACGCCGTAAATACCGCGGTAAATTAATCCCACCAGCAGGGGCTTGACAACATTTGTTAGGCCCTTTTTGTTCACTGCTCGGCTTCCAGTCCGGCTTCATCCGTCCGTGGTCCTGTGCCGGCAACAGCAGTCAGCGGCACGACAGCAAATCCCCGCGCTTTCTCGTCAGGCAGCCATTCTTCTAGCGCGCCCAGGGTGACGTCCTTGGGGTGACCAATGGCGATGGCGAAGCCGTTCTGCCGCGCCAGATCTTGACGCGCACTAGCGCAGTGCGCACGGCGTTGGGCAAAATATCGTAATCTGGAAATACGTTGCGCTTGACGCCGGGAACGCCAAAAGTCCGGGCTACCGCAAGCACCTAGGTTTCGCTACTGGTGCGGCTATCGAGGAACATCAGGCAGCGCCGTTTCAATGCCGCCATCACCGACGCCAACGCCGACGGGTCACCCGTGAGCCTGCTGCCCATATGATTGTTGATGTCGACATAACCGGTAAACTGCGACAAATTCCATTCGAGACAGCGCGAAAATTCCGCCGATGGCAAGCCGATGACTAAGGCATTGGGACCGGGGTTTTCATTGGGATTGCTGCTCCATGGGCAGGTGGACAATCAATTCATGGCCGGCGCGGCGCGCGTGCGCCGCCTGATCGCGGCCATCGTCGGCGTAGGCCATGAGGGCGATGGTTGCCGGCGCCAGCAGCGCTGTAGCGCGCCGCGACCGGGAACGGTCGAGCCCGACATCGTCGATCACCACGGCGATCATTGGCTGGCCATCGGAAACCACCGCAACGACTGCGTTTTTTTAAACAGGCCTAGGCTGCGGACAGCCGGGCGCCGAGGCCTCCAGACGAACCGTGATAAAAAGACCTACACCCACCACCAGGGCGGCCAGAGCCTGGCACGCCCGTAGCCACCCGCCCGCCCGGCTGCCGCCAAAATCCAGTTGGAGCTTTGGCCGGTTGGCGTTTGCGGCGCGATTGCCTGAGCCGTCGTTGAATGCGTGCGAGAGGCCTCGGATTCAACTGAAATCGGCCGTTTTCTCCAGCAGGAAATTGTATTTGCGGAATTCGCTTACTGGTGTTGGACCGTAATAGAGTGTGGCAATGGGGCTCGGTTATGACAGATTCGAACAGGCGAGTTTGGAATTCCTCTCCGCGGTTTACTTTCCTGACTGTAATATCGCTGATATAAGTCGGCTCCATGACGCGTCTCGTCTTGTGTTGTATTATTAGAAATAACACGTAACTATTTGATATGTTTTTGCTAATTGATAATTACGATAGCTTCACCTACAACTTGGTTCACTATTTGGGTGAACTGGGGATCGAGGTCGTGGTGCGGCGTAACGACGCCATCAGCGTCGACGATGCTGTCACTATGGCGCCCGAGGCTATCGTCATTTCACCGGGGCCGGGCGTTCCCGACGACACTGGCATCTGCCTCGATCTGGTGGCACGTGCAGCGAACGAAAAACTGCCTGTTTTCGGCGTGTGCCTGGGCCACCAGGTGATCGGTCAGGCGTTCGGCGGCAAGATCGTCCGCGCACCGGTGCCGATGCACGGTAAGGCCGATGAAATCCGCCACAAGGGTACGGACGTGTTTCACGGCCTGCCCAACCCCCTCGTCGCTACCCGCTATCATTCTCTGGTCGTCGACACCGATACGTTGCCCGACGCGCTAGCGGTCACGGCGCAAACCGCCGACGGATTAATCATGGGTTTGGCCCACAAGGAACTGCCGGTCCACGGCGTCCAGTTTCACCCTGAAAGCATCGCCACGGCGGCCGGCCACGATCTGCTGGCCAATTTTATCGAGCTGGCAACGGGCAAACCGGTCGAAGGCTACGGTATCAAAAGCAAGGCCGGGGAAATGGTGGCGCTATGAACGGCGATGCCGGCGACCTGAAAGAATTGATTGGCCTCGTCGCCGATGGCCAGACCCTCGACCAAAAGCAGGCCGAAGTAGCGTTTGAAATCATCATGTCGGGCGACGCGACGCCGGCACAGGTTGGCGCGTTTTTGATGGCGCTCAGAGTGCGTGGCGAGACCGTCGACGAGATTACCGGCGCCGCGCAGATCATGCGGACGAAAGCCCATGCGGTCGACGCCCCCGCCAATGCGATCGACATTGTCGGCACCGGCGGCGACGCCAAGGGCACCCTCAACGTGTCAACTGGGGCCAGCTTCGTCGTCGCGGCGTGCGGCGTACCGGTGGCCAAGCATGGTAATCGGGCGCTCAGTTCCAAGACCGGTGCGGCCGACGTGCTGACGGCGCTCAATGTCAATATCGACGCCGAATTTGGCCTGGTGCGCGAGGCGATCTGGGAAAATAATCTGGGTTTCCTAATGGCACCGCGACACCACAGCGCCATGCGTAATGTCGGCGGCGTGCGCGTCGAACTCGCCACGCGCACAATCTTTAATATCCTCGGCCCCCTGTCGAACCCGGCCCAGGTCAGCCGGCAATTGGTCGGCGTGTTTGCCCAGCAATGGGTCGAACCCTTAGCACATGTATTCGCCAATCTGGGATTGGAGCGCGCCTGGGTCGTGCACGGTGCCGATGGTCTAGATGAAATTTCGACTACCGGTCCAACTTATGTCGCCGAACTGAAGGACGGCGAGGTAAGCACGTTCGAAGTAACACCGGAAGACGCCGGTCTGGCGCGCGCTAGCCTCGATGACATCCGCGGCGGCGATTCCGATCACAACGCGGCGGCAATGCGCGCCATGCTCGCCGGTGAGTCCAGCGCGTTTCGCGACATAGTCGTATTAAACGCCGCGGCGTCGTTGATCGTCGCTGGCAAGGTGGATGACCTGGCAGCCGGCGCTTATATGGCGACGCAGACGATCGACAGCGGCGCGGCCATGGATATTCTCAATCGGCTAATAGCCATCACCAACCGGCCTGTAGCCAAGACCGCGAACACCAGCGTATGAGCGACGTTCTCACTAGAATTTGCGATGACAAGCGCTTACATGTCGCCGCCCAACGCGCCAGCCGACCGCTCGCCGAGGTGGAGGCCACCGCAAAAAACGCGGACGCGCCGCGTGGTTTCGCCAAACAACTCACTGCGCGCGTCCAAGACGGTGGCTTCGGACTGATCGCTGAAATCAAAAAGGCGAGCCCCAGCAAGGGCCTCATCCGAGCCGATTTCGATCCCCCGGCGATCGCCCGCGCCTACGAGACTGGCGGAGCGGCGTGCCTATCGGTACTGACCGACGTGCCCTATTTCCGGGGCCACGACGAAGACCTTGTGGCGGCGCGCGCGGCGGTGTCCCTGCCAGCCCTGCGCAAGGATTTTATGGTCGACCCCTATCAGGTACCTGAGGCACGCGCGCTCGGCGCTGACTGCATTCTGCTGATCATGGCCGCGCTAGAAGACACCGAGGCCGAAGATTTGGCAGTCGCCGCCCACCAGTGGGGTATGGATGTTCTGGCTGAAGTCCATGACGGTGGCGACCTTGAATGTGCCCTGCGACTCGACGCCGATCTCATCGGCATCAACAACCGCAATCTAAAAACCCTCGACGTCGATCTGGCAACCACCGAACAGCTCGCCCCCGAGGTGCCGAGCGACCGGGTGTTGGTATGCGAAAGCGGCCTGTTAACCCGCGGCGACCTCGAGCGCATGGCACAGGTCGGCGCGCGCTGTTTCCTTATCGGTGAATCCTTGATGCGTCAGGATGATATTTCCGGCGCGGTACAGGAATTACTGACACTGCCGGTTGAATCGAAAGCGAGCGCGTAATGTCGACTCGACGCGAACCCCATCTCACCCACCTGGACAACGAGGGAAACGCAGCCATGGTCGATGTTTCCGACAAACTGGTGTCAGAGCGCGCCGCGACCGCCTGTTGCACGGTGCTGATGCAGCCCGAGACCATCGCTCTCATTCGCGAAGGCGAGGTTAAAAAAGGCGATGTGATATCGGTCGCCCGGTTGGCTGGAATCATGGGCGCCAAACGCACGTCGGACTTGATCCCGCTGTGCCACCCGCTTAATCCGTCATCAATCGAGGTAAATCTAACCGTGGATGCGGGGCGCGATGCGGTTGACATCGACGCCACGATCAAGGTCGCTGGACAGACCGGGGTTGAGATGGAAGCGTTGACCGCAGCAACTATTGCCGCGCTCACCGTCTACGACATGGTCAAGGCGGTCGACCGAGGAACGACAATTACCGACGTGCGCCTGGTGCACAAGGCCGGAGGCAAGTCCGGCGAATATAAAGCCGACTGAGGAACAAGCGATGATACCAGTTGCCGAAGCTCGCCAGCGTATTCTCGCCGATTTGCCGGTGATGCCTATCGAGCAAGTGGGACTAAACGAGGCATTAGGCCGGGTATTGGCCGAGGATGTGACGTCGCGGCGCACGCAACCGCCGCGGGCCGTCTCGGCAATGGATGGCTACGCCGTCCGCGCCGCCGATTTGGCCGCAGTGCCCACCAGCCTAACCGTGATAGGCACAGCGCCCGCCGGGTCACCATTTGACGGATCGGTGACTGAGGGCACGGCGGTACGCATCTTTACCGGCGCGGCAATACCCAACGGAGCCAACGCCATCGTCATCCAAGAGGTCACCGAACGTGACGGTGACACGGTGATCGTTAAGGAGAGTTCGGCAGCCGGGCGTTATGTTCGCCCGGCGGGCTTAGATTTTTCTACTGGCGACGTGTTGCTCAAAGCCGGTAGCGTATTGAACGCACGCGATATAGGCTTGGCCGCGGCGATGAACGTACCCTGGCTTAAGGTGCGCCGCCAGCCCCGCGTTGCCTTATTGGCGACCGGCGACGAAATTGCCCTGCCCGGCGAAGACTTCGGGCCATCTGATATTGTTAGCTCGAACACCTTCGCTCTCGCCGGTTTGGTGCTCGCGTCGGGCGGCATGCCAGTCACCCTTGGCATCGCGGCGGACGACATCGAGTCGATCCGCGCCATGGCCGAGGGTGGCAAGGGCACCGATATTCTGGTTACGACCGGCGGCGCTTCTGTCGGTGACCACGATCTGGTGCAGGAGGCACTGGGCGACGTGGGCTTGCAGGTCGACTTCTGGCAGATCGCCATGCGGCCGGGCAAGCCGCTGATCTTCGGCCACCTTGGCAACACGCCGATGCTGGGTTTCCCCGGCAATCCTGTGTCATCGACGGTGTGTGGCACGCTGTTCCTTAAGCCGGCACTCACCTCCATGCTCGGCATGGCCGATGTGGAACCGCTGGTGGAATCCGCCATACTCGGCGTCGATCTCAGCGGCAACGACCAGCGCGAGGATTACCTGCGCGCCACTCTCTCTCGCGACAGCGATGGCAACCGCGTCGCCACTCCCTTCACGGTCCAGGACAGCTCAAATCTTAGCCGTCTGGTGCAGTCCGACTGCCTGGTGATCCGAGCACCCCATGCGCCACCGGCAAAAGCCGGTGAATTGGTCCCCTGCGTCGCGCTCGGCGGCGGCGTTATTAGCGCCTAAATATTCCTCAAGCAGGCTTTCGCCGGGCTGTGCATTAATTTTCGCCGTAATATCCATTTGAACTTGACGGCCCAAGAGAACAGGACTAGAACATGTATTAATGTTTTTGGTTTGTTCTATATATGGTGGTCGGTAGGAGTTAAGCCACCCGGCCCGGGGGCATAGACAAATGTTGACGCGTAAGCAGCACCAACTCCTAGTCTTCATCAACCAACGGCTCGAAGAAACCGGGGTGTCGCCCTCGTTCGACGAAATGAAGGAAGCGCTCGGCCTTAAATCGAAATCGGGTATCCACCGCTTGATAACCGGCCTGGAGGAACGTGAGTTCATCCGCCGCCTGCCGCACCGCGCCCGTGCGCTGGAAGTGCTACGGCTACCAGATGATATGTCTGTGCATACCGGCCAAAAATTCTTACCACGGGTGATCCAGGGTGGTGCATCGCGCCGACCCGATTCTTCCGCGGACGAAAAATCGTCGATCCAACTGCCACTGCTGGGCCGCATCGCGGCGGGTACGCCGATCGAAGCCCTGAGCGATCCGTCACGCTTTATTAGCGTGCCCGGCGACCTGATCGGCCGCGGCGAATATTACTGCCTCGAAGTCGAAGGTGATTCGATGGTTGAGGCCGGCATTCTCGATGGCGATACAGTGGTCATCGAGCGCTCCGATAACGCCGAGAACGGCGCTATCGTCGTGGCTTTCGTCGAGGGCCAGGAAGTGACGCTCAAGCGCTTACGCAAGCGCCATAACTCAGTTGCGCTAGAACCGGCCAACGCCGATTATGAGACGCGGATTTTCGGACCCGATCAGGTCAAGGTACAAGGCAAACTGGTGGGCCTCGTCCGCAGTTATTAATGGAGAAATTGGTTTAGCCAAAGGCGGCATGTCGAACCGTTTTCCAATTTCCTGATTACGATCTCCGTTGGTGCGCTGGTTACTGACCGCGATAGCACGTGGCTGCCGCTGCGAACAAGTTCATGACGGTCGACGAGTGCCAACAGCCCTATGCAGTCTCGCAATACGGTGAACCGCGCGATTAACATACCGGCGGTGCCGGTACCCGCGAAGCACCGACGAGTTTGCCATAGACACAGGCCGCCCGCCACGGCCAAGTCAACCCTATCACCGAAGGCGAAGCAATAATCAAGCTGGCACCGGGCTACGAAGAAACTTCCATAGCGATGCCGGCAATATTATCTCCGCTTTCTAAGTGCTTAGTACTTCTAAAAATTGCCAAGAAATATTGTATGCCGCATGGCTAGCCACATCGCCTTAAATCAATAGGTCGCGCGACCGCCAGAAAGGTCGAAAACGGCGCCGGTGCTGAACGAGCAATCGGGCGAGCATAGCCAGACCACCATGGCAGCAATCTCCTCGGGTGTGCCAAAACGGCCCATGGGAATTTTCGACAGCATGTAGTTGACATGTTCCTGGGTCATCTGCTCAAGCAGTGCCGTCCGTACGACTGCTGGGGTCACGCAGTTGACGGCGACACCGGTTTCCGCCAGCTCCTTGCCCAGGGTTTTCGTCAACCCAATTACCCCTGCCTTAGCCGCCGAGTAGGCCGAAGCGTTGGGGTTGCCTTCCTTTCCCGCCACCGAGGCGATATTGACAATGCGGCCATAGCCCTTGTCCAACATCTGAGGAATGACGGCGCGACTAACCAGGAAGGTGCCGACCAGATCGACATCGATCACCTGACGCCAGTCGTCAACCGGATACTCCCAGCTAACCGCGTTGGGGCCAGAGATGCCGGCATTGTTGATGGCGATTTCAACGTTAGCGAAGCGGTCGAGTGTCGCGGTCAGGGCAGCGTCGACCGACGCCGCGTCGGTGACATCGCCGATCACACCCATCACCTCGACGCCATCAACACCTTTGGAGAGCTCAGCTACTGCCTGGTCGATGGCATCCCGCTGCAGGTCCCAGACACAGACATTGGCGCCGGCGCAAATGAGGCGTTGGGCAAAGGCAAAGCCCATTCCCGCCGCACCGCCGGTAACGATAGCGCTTTGGCCCGATAGATTAATATTGACTTTTGCCATTGTTCCCTACTCCACAAGACCTATTTCTTGTTACCTGGACTAATTGTTCTACCCCTTTTTGGGGGCTCTTTAGCGCAAAGAATGTTTGTCACTTTCAGATTACGGTTCCCAACAAGGTCCCGATCCCGGCTGTCACCGCCATCGCCAGCGCCCCCCACAGCGTCACACGCGTGGCAGCTCTGACCATGCCGGCGCCGCCGGCGCGCGCCGATATTGCGCCAAGCAGCGCCAGACTGGCCAGAGATGCAACGGATACCGCCGGTATTACCTGCGCTACAGGTGTAAATGCCAGGGCAATCAGCGGCAGGATTGCCCCAAGCGCAAACATCGCCGCCGAGGTTAAAGCGGCCTGGACCGGGCGGGTGCCGACGGTTTCGGAAATCCCTAGTTCATCGCGCGCATGGGCGGCAAGAGCATCATGGTCCATCAGCTGGGTTGCGACCTGCCGTGCGAACCCGATTTCGACACCGCGCTTTTCGTAAATCTGAGCCAGCTCCTCGTGTTCGGCCTCGGGAGACTCCTCAAGTGCCTGCCGCTCGGTTTCGAGATCCGCCTGCTCTGTATCGGATTGTGTACTGACTGAGACGTATTCGCCCGCCGCCATCGACATAGCCCCGGCGACCAGCCCAGCGACCCCTGCAATCAAAATAGTATTCCGGTCCGGCGTAGCTGCTGCAACGCCGACGATCAGGCTTGCCGTCGAGACGATGCCGTCATTGGCGCCTAGAACCGCTGCCCGCAGCCAGCCGATGCGGTGGACAAAATGGTGCTCGGAATCTTCCAATACGATTGGCAAATTGACGCTCCTTCCTATTTCGCTGTCGTAAATGCCGCCACCGGCCGCATATGCGGCAACATCAGGGCGAGCTAATGGTGTTCGCCGGGGTCGCTCGACATGAACGCAATTTGCGTTGATCCCAATGAGGTTTCACCACGGTCGGTGACGACCACCCCAGAACCTGCGTGTAGAAATCGATCATAGTGTCGAAATTTTGGGTAAATAACCCCACATGGCCAAGCTTGGCGCCTCCGGTTATGGTGTTCTCCAATGTTGCCGGGCAGTCGCCCTGTGTTACCTCGTCGGCAGCATCTCATCGCCATTGCGCAAGATCAATGACGGTGCTTACATTCTGGAAAAAAGGGATGCTTACTGGCGAGTAATCTGTAATTTTTCGCAGACTTTAATGTGTGCCAAGCGTCATGCCATCGTTATTTGGGGCTTCCAAGAATAAAAACAGGAGAAACCAATGGACCTAGCCTATTTCACCATGCCGCTGCATCCGGAGACCCGACCCTTCGTCGATACCTTGCGCGAGGACCGGGAAGCGTTCCTGTTCGCCGACGAGCTGGGCTACATCGAGGCCTATATGGGTGAGCATGTCACCGACACCTTCGAGCCAGTGCCTAACTCGATGCTGTTTCTCGCCTCGATTGCTTACGAGGCCAAAAACATCAAGCTGGGCACCGGCACGGTCAATCTGGGCCATCACCACCCCGCCGCCACGGCGGTCGAGGCAGCGATGCTGGATCACATGCTCGAAGGCCGTTTCCTGTTCGGCGTCAGCCCCGGTAACCTGCCATCCGACGCCGAAGTATTTGGCACTCTGGACGCCAACCGCAACGAAATGTTTGTCGAAGCACTGGAGCACATCATCGCCATCTGGACCGAAGACCCACCCTATAATCTCACCGGCAAGTACTGGAACATCACCACCGAGAAGACCCTGGTGCCTGAGTTGGGCCAGGGCATCATGGGCAAGCCCTACCAAAAACCACACCCGCAGATCATCGGCACCGTGGTGGCGCCCTATTCCAAGGGCATCGTCGGGCTGGGCGAGCGTGGCTGGCACGCGATCTCGGCCAACTTCCTGCAGCCCAAATGGGTCGCTACCCACTGGCCGCTGTTCGAGGAAGGATGCGCGAAAGTTGGCCGCAAAGCTGACCGCAAAGACTGGCGGGTCGCCAAAAGCGTGTTCGTCGCTGATGACGACAAGGTGGCGCAAGAATATGGCAAGGGGGAGCAGTCCCCCTACCGCTTCTACTTCAAGCAACTGGGCGCCAAGCTGATCCGCGCCGGCAAGCTGGACATGTTCAAGCTTGACCTGAACCAACCTGATGAGGATATCACACTAGACTTCATGGTCGATTCGATGGTCACGGCAGGCAGCGTCAACAGCGTCGTCGACCAATTGCTAAGATTCCACGAAGAGATCGGCGACTTCGGCACCCTGGTCTATAATGGCCCCGATTGGGTCGACGAGGAGCTGGCCAAGCGGTCGATGGAACTGATGGCGACTGAGGTCATGCCGCGCGTCAACGCCGCAATTGAGGAAAAAGTCGCCTCCGAGTAAACCACGATCAGCCGTTATTTCGCGGCTGGATCGCCTAAAACGTAAAGATTTCGCCTAGCTCATCCCGCGGACTGTTCAGCCCGTCAAGTAAATATGAATTGCTGGGCAAGCTGTTTGCGATACCGCTGGCAGTTGCACGCCAGCCAATGATGACATTGGTGCCCAAATCTCAGAGGCCGCCGGGACGTTGAGCGACAGGATCATCGTCTCGATGCCGTGCCGGTCCATCAGTTCGATGCGTCGGCCATGAACGTCGAGCAGGCAGCTTTTCAGTTCGGCCCATACGTCTTCGCCCAGATAACCGGCCGAATCCATCAACGCATCATCTATGGCAAAATGTTCTTCAAGTGCGATCTTACCGTCCATAGTGCAATGCTACGAGAGCCTCCCTAATCGTTGCTGATCTGCAGCCAGCGTAGTCTGTAACGCTGCTACAGAGAAATCTGAACAAACCATGGTACTTGTGGTAATCGGTTACGCTCCCTATCTCTGTGGCCGGGGCGCATCACAGTGTTGTCGGGGGCAGAAAGTAAATGAACGACCGCTCTGTTGACGGCGTCGAACATTTCGAAGAGCGGCCCTATGGTTGGGTAATTGTGGCCATTGCCACCATGTGCCTGGCGTTCGCCTTCGGCACCAACGTCACGGTGCCAGTGTTGGTCAAACCCTTCGAGCAAGACTTCGGCTGGAACCGGGCGGCGATCGCGATGGCCTATACGGCGCTGACCATCGGCGCCGCTGCTGGCGGGCTGTTCTGGGGTAGCCTGTCGGACAAGATCGGGGCGAAGCGCATCATCTTTTTTGGCGTGGTCATGATGTCGGGTGCGTTAATTTTTGTCGGCCACCAAGACCGGCTGTGGATGATTTACCTGCTTTATTTTGTCATCGGTGGATTTGGCTTTGCCTGTATTTTCACACCTTTATTAGCTTTGGTGGGATTATGGTTCAACCGCCGCAAAGGTCTGGCCATCGGCATCGTTACCGCCGGCGGCGCTATCGGCCAGGGTATTGCTCCGATTGTCTTTCAGGCGATGATCTCAGCCTACAACTGGCGCGACGCGATCGCATATTTAGGCATTGGCTATCTCGCCATAATACTCCCGCTTTTATTGTTACTGCGCCCGCCGCCTGTGCTGGTGACATCCGCAGCTAAAGTAAGCCGCTCCGACACTAACCTGTGGGGTTTATCCCACCGCATCACTATTCCCTGGCTGGGCCTCGCCGGAATATTTTGCTGTATCTGCATGGTTGCACCAATCATTCATCTGGTTCCACTCGGGATCGGACTTAGCCTGTCGCCTGAAACAGCGGTCAGTCTACTAACCACGTTGTGGATAAGTGCATTCTTCGGGCGTCTGTTTTTTGGGGCTCTAGCAGACCGCGTCGGCGCTTTGTACACATATTTTGCCGCCTCATTTGTGCAGACCGCGATGGTGTTCTGGTTTACCCAAACACAATCGCTCTTTGTGCTGTACGTGTTATCTGCTGTATTCGGCTTCGGATTCGCCGGGGTCATGACCAGCCTGTTGATCTGCGCCCGCGAGGCGGCGCCCTTGCGCATTACCGGATTCGCCACTTCCGTCGTCGTAACGACTGGCTGGATTGGCATGGGAATCGGTAGTTACCAGGGTGGCTACTTCTTCGATCTTACCGGCGATTACGCCTGGTCGTATGGAATTGCCGCCTTCAGCGGAATCATCAATCTAGCGATTGTTCTCTGCCTGATCTGGTACCGCTATAGCCGCACCGGCGGCTTCAATTCAGTCCGCCTGCTACCGGGCGAAGCACTGAAACTCTAAGTCAGCTTGACGCCGGGCACCTTGAGGGCCATAGGAAGGCGTGCGCAGGCCGTGCGCATTACGCTTTTACGGAAGGTACCCGAGCTCAATGACGGTCGTTACCCGCTTTGCGCCCTCGCCTACCGGTTATTTGCACATCGGCGGCGTCCGTACGGCATTGTTTAACTGGCTCTATGCCCGCCATCATGGCGGCGAGTACCGCCTGCGCATCGAAGACACCGACCGTAAGCGGTCGACCGAAGATGCGGTCGAGAAGATATTTAGCGGGCTCGAATGGCTGGGGCTCAATCACGATGGCGAGCCGGTTTTTCAATCCAAGAATGTGGCCCGCCACAAAGAGATCGCTGAACAATTGCTCGCCGACGGCAAGGCCTACCGCTGCTATTGCTCGCTTGATGAGCTGACCGAGATGCGCGAGGCGGCGCGCGCCGAAGGCCGCACCCGTCTCTACGACCGGCGCTGGCGCGACCACGCCGACGCACCAGACGGCATTGCGCCCGCCGTACGGATGAAGATGCCGGTTGAGGGCGACACCGTGATCACCGACCTGATCCAGGGCGAAGTGAGAGTCGTCAACGACAATCTGGACGATTTCATTATTCTGCGTCCCGACGGCACGCCCACATACATGCTCGCGGTCGTCGTCGACGATCACGATATGGGAGTGACACATATCATCCGCGGAGACGATCATTTGAACAATGCATTTCGACAGCATCAGGTCTACGAAGCGCTTGGGTGGGATGTGCCGGCGTTTGCCCATATGTCGCTGCTACACGGCAGCGATGGCGGCAAACTGTCGAAGCGCCACGGCGCGTTGGGGGTCGAGGCCTATAAGGAAATGGGTATCCTACCGGAGGCGATGTGCAATTACCTACTGCGCCTGGGCTGGTCGCACGGCGACGACGAGATAATTTCGACCGAACAAGCCATCGAATGGTTTGACTTACCGGAAGTCGGGCGCGCACCGTCCCGCTTCGATAAGGAAAAACTGACCAGCCTGAATGGTCATTACATCCGTGAAAGCGATGACGGCGAGTTGGTCTTAGAAATTCTGCCCAGTATCGAACAGTTACTAAGCTCGCCAGTAACGAACGCCGCCAAAACTCGCCTGCAGGCGGGAATAGGAGAACTCAAGCAGCGAGCGAAAGACCTTAACGAACTGGCTGAAAATTCATTATTTTATTGCCGTGATATACCACTTCCTATCACCGATAAGGCGGCAAAATTACTCGATGCCGCGGCATTGGAAAATTTGACAAGTCTGGCTATTTCGCTGGAAAGTATTAATCCTTGGAATAATGAGGCTCTGGAAGCGGGCGTTCGCGAATTTGTCGAGACAAACGGCCTAAAATTAGGTCAAATTACCCAGCCGTTGCGCGCCACGCTCACCGGATCCTCCGTTTCGCCAGGTATTTTCGAGGTGATGGCGGTACTTGGACGGGATGAAGCACTGGCACGGATACGAGCCGCTGGTAAGCTCTGACGCGTGATACAATTTTATTTAAAGGACGTGGGTATGATTGCCCTTCCGGTGAGCGGCAATTAGAGTGCACCGCAACATAATTCGAATGACTTAAGCCCGCCATAAGCTGAAATTAAGCGTTGGCATATTGGGGATATGAGAGACATGAGCGACACGAAATCTGGGGACACCGTTACCGTCAAGGTCAACAGCACCGGCGAGACCATCGAGTTGCCGATCCTTGATGGCGCCGAGGGTCCACGGGTGATCGATGTGCGCCAACTCTATGCCAAGACCGGCATGTTCACCTACGATCCCAGTTACACCTCGACCGCGAGTTGCGATTCCTCGATCACCTATATCGACGGCGAAGAAGGCATCCTGCGCCACGGCGGCTACTCCATCGAAGACCTGGCCGAGAAGAGCTCGTTCCTGGAGGTCTGCTACCTGTTGCTCTACGGCGAACTACCGGCAGCGCCACAACTGGAGGAGTTCGAACACACCATCACCTACCACACGATGGTCCATGAACAGCTGCAGTATCTCTACCGTGGTTTCCGCCGCGACGCCCACCCGATGGCGATCATGATTGGCGTGGTTGGCGCGATGTCCGCCTTCTACCATGACTCTACCGATATCTCGGACCCCCAGCAACGCCTTATCGCTTCCCACCGCCTGATCGCCAAAATGCCGACGATGGCAGCGATGGCGTACAAATATTCGAGCGGTCAGCCATTTATGTATCCGCGCAACGATATGAAGTACGCGGAAAATTTCCTTCATATGACCTTTGGTGTTCCGGCCGAGGACTACGAGGCAAGCCCAGCGATCGCGCGTGCGTTGGACCGGATATTCATCCTCCACGCCGACCACGAACAAAACGCCTCGACATCGACCGTACGCCTGGCCGGCTCGTCGGGTGCCAACCCGTTTGCCTGTATTGCCGCCGGTATCGCTACATTGTGGGGACCGGCCCATGGCGGTGCCAACCAGGCGGTGCTGGAAATGCTCGAGGAAATCGGCAGCAAGGAGCGTATTCCGAAATTTCTCGAACGCGCAAAGGACAAGGACGATCCGTTCCGTCTGATGGGCTTCGGTCACCGCGTGTATAAAAACTACGATCCGCGCGCCGGGGTGCTTAAACAATCGACCTACGACGTTCTAGAGGAAGTTGGTATAACAAACCCGCTGCTGGAGCTAGCGATGGAGTTGGAGAGAATTGCGCTGGAAGACGATTATTTCGTCGAGCGTAAGCTTTTCCCCAATGTGGATTTTTATTCGGGTATCATCCTTAGCGCTATCGGTTTTCCCACCAGCATGTTCACCGTCCTATTCGCAATGGCGCGCACGGTTGGCTGGATCGCCCAGTGGAAAGAGATGATCGAAGACCCGGGTCAGCGCATCGGCCGGCCACGGCAACTGTATAAAGGTTACGGCACGCGCGAATTTGTCCCTATCGGCAAAAGGTCTTAGCATAACGTGAACGACTGGGCCGAGGACGACCAAGAACCGGTCGAACCGCCGGCAGACAAAGAGCCAACTAATTTAGGCAATATTCCTCTGGCCGACCGCTGGGTGCCGCTGGTTGGGAACCCAGACAAACCGGCCCTAGTGCCCCCAAAACTTGCGCAACGCCTCCTGGCATCGGTCTTGTGTCTGATCGTGTTGGCGCTGTTTTTGTGGGCGATTTCGTGACGGGCCACCTTAATCGTCGAAGGAAGACCCGTCCTTGCGGATGAAGTTGGGACGCCGGTCCCGCACCGCATTAGCCATGTCGATATCAGGGTAGGTCACGTCCTCGTTTTGCGGCCGATCGCCAACCTCGAGGTACCAAATATCCGCGCGGGTGCGATTGACCACCTGGTGACCATTCGGGTTGCCGGCCGGGAACCCTGCGGCCATACCCTGCCCCAGCTCGGTCTCGCCCTCGTCGCTGACCAGCGTCGCCGTACCAGAAACAACATAGATAAACTCGTCCTGTTCGGTGTGCCAATGGCGTGCTGACGACGCAGCGCCAGGTTCGACGCGGACCAGATTAACACCGTAATTGCTAAGGCCGATGGCAGGCGACAAGCGGTGACGATGACGACCTTCAACGATTTTGTCATACGGCGGCGGATAAAGTGACTCGCTATCAGGCTCAATAGCCTTGGGATCAACAATCAATTCCTCAATAAATTTTTTTGCGGATGTCATCGTGGAACCCTTATTTTTGTTCGATGAGTTCGATCTTGTAGCCGTCGGGGTCTTCGAGAAAGGCGATCACCGTCGTACCGTGCTTCATCGGCCCCGGCGGGCGGGTAATATTGACGCCTTCCGCCGCCAGCACATCGCAGGTTGCGTAAATATCGGGCACGCCAACCGCCAGATGACCGAACCCGTTACCATGGGTATAGGGCCCATC
>CAZHBA010000110.1:0-71168 GCA_964530225.1 uncultured Rhodospirillaceae bacterium
ATCCCGAACCACCTTCTCGGCCGGGTCTTTCTTGCTCATCGATTTCTGCCTCATCTTCGTTCCCTTCGGTCACTACGATGAGCCAGAAATCCTCCATTATGAAAACACCTCAGTGCGTCCCATGGGTGCTGATGTCAGACATAAAGTTCCACGGATTTCAGAGATTATGCAGTTACCTTACATGGACTTCGTGCTGCTGATGCGCGACCCCAGGGATATGCTGGTTAGCCAGCTTTGGTATATGGATCAGAAAAACGGCTATTCGCTTGGTGGCGCCCAGCGGGAGAAATACCTTGTCGACCTGATCGAATATGAGATGTCGTATCTTATCAAGGAATTCGTGAAGGCTGATAACAGCGATCGCATTTACTGCCTTAGGTTCGAGGATGTTCACACGGATCCAGTATCGGCTTATAGGTCTCTGCTCGCTTGGCTTGGCTGGCGCTTTGAGTTTACCGAGGCTGATTTATTGCAAGACATAAATTTGGGAAGTTTCAGTGTCCAATCAGATGGATTAATTAAGCGCGGAAAACGAGTCAGGTATATTGCGACTTCCGCTGGAACTGCTGTACGTCGCGGTGTCGTCGGGGACTGGCGTAACCATTTCACACCAAAGTCACTAGAGTTTTTTAAGAAAAAATGTGGGACAGAGCTAATAGAACTCGGCTACGAAAAAGATATGAAATGGTGATCTTTATTTACAGTTAATTCCTTCCGTTTAGTGTTTTTGTTGAGTTACCGGATTGAGCGTTCGCCACCGCTTCACCGGCACGTATATGTCCTCGATCTTGAAAGTCTGATCATCGATCGGCTATGGAGCATCAAACCTTGCATCATGGCGACGTCGTTCGATTAACGATCTTGAATGCGAGGACAGATTAATGTGCCCCAGACCCACACCGCGAATAGGTTGGCGCGCGAGCCGCGACTTTTACGAAGAACCTTATTCCCAATCTCAGTTAAGCGAGATCATGCAGACAGCCGAAGAGGAAGTCGAAGTCGCTGTTGAAAATGAAAAGCGCGAGCGGCTGGTAAATGATGTATCTGCGGCTGCAAGGGTTTTCTGATTAGATAATGAACTTCAAGAAGGCCCCATCACTCAAGAACCCTCCCGGTTAGCAAAGTAGCGCTCCGCCGCCGGGTGCAGCGGTACCGATAACCCGTCCCGCACCATTTGCTTGGCTTCCAGCCAGGTCAATGCAGGATGGCGCGCGCGGAACGCCTCGAAGTTCTCGAAAACCGCGGTGACCACCGCTTCGACCGCCGCGTCGGGCACATCAGTGCGAGTCACCAGCGTGGCGCCGACGCCGAACGTCGGTACGGCTGCGTCGACGCCAGCATAAATTCCCGCCGGAACCGCGGCCTTTCGGTAAAAAGTATTCTCTTTCAACAACTTATCTACCGCCGGCCCAGTCAGCGGCAGCAGCGATACATCGCAGGTGGCGGATAGCGTGGCGAGGGTCGCCGACGGACTGCCAACCGCATACACGGCAGAATCTATACTATTGTTGCACAACGCCGCCGTTTGTTGGCGCGCCGCCAGTTCGTGCACTTCAGCGAAGCCGGACACCGGCCAGCCGAGCGCCCGGAGCAAGGCCTCCATCATGCCGCGTTCGGCGGTCGCGGGTACGCCAATGCCGGCGCGCTTTCCCTGCAGATCGGCAAATGTCTTGATAGCGCCATCGCGGCGCACAGCGATCACCAGCGGTTCGGCATGGAGGACGAGCACCGAGGCCAGCGCCGTAAACGGTTTCGGGTCAGCAAAAAACTTGGCGCCCTTGTGGGCCCAAAACTGCCAATCGGATTGGACCACCGCGAAGTCGGTGAGCCCCGCCCGCAGCGCCTCGAGGCTGGCTTTCGAGCCCGCGCCGGGGACTACGGCACAGGTGGAACCACCTTCGGTCTGCATGCCGTTCAGCGCCTGGCAGATGGCGCCGGCAGCGGGATAGTAAACGCCTGTTACCTTGCCGGCGCCGATAGTAATCGTGTCACCGTCCGCAGTTTTTGCACCACCCGCCGACCAACCCACGGTAAGCGCCAGGGCGAGCAAACCGTACGCCGTGACGAACCTTGAACGGTGTCGAATCTTCATGCTTGGCACAACCTATACCGGTTAATTTTTTGCACCCGCAGGGGCGGCATCCATGGCCGTGCCCAAGCGAATGACGATCTCGTCGACTTGTACCTCAGAAACGATATAAGGCGGCGCCAGCAAAATATGGTCGCCGGTGCGCCCATCGATGGTGCCACCGGCCGGATAACATAACAGGCCATTATCCATTGTCGCCGCTTTGACGCGCGCGTGCAGACGGGCGCCGAGATCAAAATAAGATGCTTCTTGAGGGCATATTGCAACAACTGTTCCATCAACCATACCTAGAAATAGACCAATTTTCTCTAATGCTTTAGTAATACACTTGGTTATTATCAATTTTCCGGTCCGGCGATGGCCCTTCCAACGTAAGTAACAAGAATAGTTACAACTTACCGAATTGCACCCTAAAATCGCCACCGATTTGTGCTAACAGCGGGATTGCGTAATGGAAATTCGCGATCACATTCGCACCATTGAAGATTTTCCCCAGCCGGGGATTCTGTTCTACGACATCTCGACTTTGCTGGCGCATCCCCAAGCGTGGCGCCATACCGTTGATTTGCTGGCCGTTGCTATCCGCCAGCACCAGCCGGACTTACTGGTGGGGATCGAAAGCCGCGGGTTTCTGGTCGCCGCACCGTTGGCGTTACAGCTCGGCTGCGGGTTCATCATGGCACGCAAGCAGGGCAAATTGCCGGGGCAGACGATCTCGCACACTTACGACCTGGAATACGGTACCGATACCATCGAGATTCAGGCAGATGCGGTCGAGGCGGGCAACCACGTCGTCATCATCGACGATTTGCTGGCTACCGGCGGCACCACAGCAGCCACCATTTCGCTGTTGCGCAGCGTCGGCGCCGATGTGCGCGCCGCCGCTTTTATTATTGAACTCGATGGCCTCGGTGGCCGCGACAAGCTCGACGTGCCCCTGACCGTGCTGGTCAGCTTTGACGCTTAGTATACGGACTAATCGGCGATCTGCCCGCCCAGTTCATCGTCGATAAAGCTCTGGATCACCTCTTTGATCGATCCGTCGGGCTCGAAACCCAGTTCGCGCGCCCGTTCGCCGTCGGCGAACCAGGGCCAACTGTCGACCATCCATTGGATCTGTTCGTCGGGCTGCCACAAGATTCGCTCGGCAACTTTATCGCCGGCAATCTCGCGCAGCGCCGCCACCATCTCGCCGATCGATGGTGAGACGCCATTCATCATCACACCGCGCCGGAAACCGAGCCGCTCGGCATCTACATTGTGGACATCGATAAATGCCTGTACCGCGCGCCGCGGCGACAGAATCAGCATACGCGTTTCCGAGGTCACCGGGCAATTCACCGTATCGCCCTGCAGCGGTTCGCGCAGGATCGAGCTGGCAAAGCCGGACGCCGCCTTGTTGGGCTTGCCCGGGCGCACAACGATGGTTGGTAGGCGCAGGCTGCGGCCGTCGAAGAAACCCTTGCGGCTATAATCGTTGACCATCAGCTCACCGATCGCCTTCTGCGCACCGTAGGAGGTCTGCGGCGTCAACGGCGTATCGTCGCCGATGTCGCGAAAACCGCCATAGACCGCCAACGAACTGGTGAACACCACGCGCGGGGTGCCAGCGCTGGCGCGGCAGGCCTCGAAGACGTTGCGCGCACCATCCAGATTGACCCAGTAACCCAGGTCGAAGTCGGCCTCAGCGCCGCCGCTCACCACCGCGGCGAAATGGAACACTGAGTCGATGCTGTCGTCGATCACTCGGCTCGCCATCGACGCATCGCAGATGTCGGCTTTAACGATCTCGACACGCGGGTCGTCGGGCGGCGGTTCGGCCGGTTCGAAGGCGTCGACCAGGATCAATTGCTTGAGGAGTTCGGTTCGTCCCGACGCACCAACCAGTTCGTCGGCAGCCAGCAGGCGCAGCGCCAGCCGCCGCCCCAGCATACCGGTGCCGCCTGTAATCACGACTTTCATCGGCTCTCTCTAACGCCCGTTTTATGAAAACGCCGGTTCGAGCTGGTCGAGCGCCTGCGACAGCAACTCCGGCTCGGAGGCAAAGCATAGCCTGAGCCAGCCCTCGCCAGCCTCGCCGAAAGCGCGGCCCGGTGCCAAACCGACGCCAGTGGTGGCGATCAACTGTTTGGCGTATTCTAGGCTGTCGGTCATGCCGTCGACAGCGAAGAAGGCATAGAACGCCGCTTCCGGGCGATACAGGCTGACCTTGGGCATCGCCGCTAACCGCTGGAACACCAGATCGCGGTTACACCGGTAGCCCTCGACCATCTCCTCAACAAAGTCTTCCCCCTCGCGCACCGCCGTCACGGCGGCGTGCTGCACGAAGGTGGTCGGTGAAGCGATGTTGTATTCATTGAGCACCGAGAAAATATCGCCCAGTTCCGGCGGATGGGTTAGCCAGCCGAGCCGCCAGCCGGTCATCAACCAGGTCTTGGAGAAGCTGTTGATGACGATTAACGGATCGTCGGGTTGGGCGAAATCGAGGAACGACGGCGCCTTCGGGTGGTCATAGCACAGCCGGACGTAAACCTCGTCGGCGGCCACGTAGATGCCGCGGCGCTTGCACTCGTCGAGCATTGCACGCTGCTCGGCCTCGCTCATCACCCAGCCGGTGGGATTTCCCGGCGAGTTGACGAAGATGGCGCGGGTGCGGTCGTCACAGGCGTCAAACAGCGCGTCCATGTCGAGCTGCCAGCGCCCGTTCTCGTCGGGCTGCAGAGCCACCTGGCGCGGTTCGCCGCCCATGATCTGCACCGTCTGGCGGCAGTTGGGCCATACCGGGCCGACCACCACCATGTTATCGCCATTATCGATAAGAACTTCGGAGACCAGCATGATGGCGTTCATGCCAGAGGCCGTGACGGTCAGCCGGTCACTGACGATGGGCCGGCCGTGGAGTTCGCTGACATATTGCGATAGAATCTCGCGCAAGGACGGAATGCCGCGGTTCTGGGCATAAAACACATGATTGTTATCGAGCGCCACCGTGGCCGCCTGCTTGATGAAATCGGGCGTCGTCATATTGGGCTCGCCGAACCACAAGGCAATCACATTATCACGGTCGAGATTCGTCTCCGCCACCTGGCGGATTAGCGAGCCTTCGAGGGTCTCGATGGAATGGCGGATCTTACCGCGGAGATTCTTCGGGTCTTTGGGCATGGGTGCTCCTAAACAACGCCGACGCAGTCTAGCGGGGGATTTGGAATGGGGGAATTGCCCACAGTAGCGTCATCGGGCATATGGGGATGCAAATCTGCAAGAACAACGGGCTGTACCATGGCGGAATTTAGAACGCGCGAGCTGACCGAAGGCCTCAACGGCTTTCTTGGCTTTCGCCTCAACGATTGGCGCGACGGCTATGCCGAGATCACCGTCGACATCAACGACGTCCACAAAAACCGCCAAGGCGGCGTGCATGGCGGCACCACGGCGGCGCTGATCGACGCGGCGACCGGTTTCTGCGGTATCTGGGAGCCCGATCCGGAAAAACGCCGCGGCAACGTCACCGTCTCGCTAACCGTCAACTTCGTCGGCCGGCCCAAGGGCACGACACTAACCTGCGCCGCACGGGTGGTGAAGGCGGGCCGACGCATCTACTTCTCCGCCGCCGAAGTAAAAGACGACCAAGACAATCTCATCGCCACCGCCGATGCCATCTACGCCTATACCGACGTGGACGCGCAACGGAAGTAGAGCCCCACCGTCACCAATTCCCGTGCTAACATCGCTTCCTAAATACCGCAGGGAGGCGACAATGACCGACGAGAGCACACGCCAGCATTTAATCAGCCGCCTGCCGCGACTCATCGGCTCCGGCGTCGACTACAACGACGCGATGGCCGTAATCGCCGGCATGGAGGAGGTTGCCGACTGGTCGCGCGGCTGGGAGGCCGCTGGCGAGCGCCACGAGGCGCGCGGCGACGAGGCGCTGGCCGCCGGCAATACCGTTACCGCCGGCGAGGCCTATTTCCGTGCCACCATATCGTTCCACACCGGCCAGTCGGGCAATGTGGAAGACCCGAAGGAAAAGCTACGCGTGCAGACCCGCCAGCGCGAGGTCTATCTGAAGGCCATGCCCCATGTGCAGCCACCGTCCGAGCGCGTCTCGGTTCCCTTCGAGGAAATCGAGTTTCCCGGCAATCTGCGCCTACCTGATGGTGCCGGCGACGGGCCGTTCCCCTGCGTGCTGCTCAACGCCGGCGGCGATTCCACCAAGGAGGAGTTCTTCACTCTGGAGAACGAGTTCCTTAAGCGCGGGCTCGCCACCTGCGCCTTCGACGGGCCGGGCCAGGGCATGACCTGGCAGCAGATGAAGCTGCGCCCCGACTTCGAGGCGCCAGTGGGCGCCGTGCTCGGCGTGCTGGAGAAGCGACCCGAGATCGACGCCGAGCGTTTCGGCATCTGGGGCCGCAGTATGGGCGGTTACGCCGCGCCGCGCGTCGCGTCCCACGACAGCCGCATCAAGGCGTGCATCAGCCTCGGCGGATTTTTCGATATGGCGAGCTTCTGGGATACATCGTCCGATGTGCTGCTCGATATTCTGCAGTTCGCCTTCGGCGCCGAAGACCGCACGCAGGCGCGTGAGCGGGCGCGGCGGTTCACGCTGTCCGGCGCAGCCGAGAATATCGAATGCCCGGTGCTGGTAGTGCACAGCGACGGCGACGAAATATGCCCGCTCACCGAGGCCCAACGCACCGCCACAACTATCGGCGACAATGCCGAGCTGGTGGTGTTCGAGGGCGGCAACCATTGCTGCGACAACATGCCAGCGGTAGTGCGCCCGCTGATGGCTGACTGGATGACCGGCCAGCTCCTCAACAACACCGCGTGATCCACCGCTAAGGCCGATGACTGGTCGTCTAAGGCCGATAACTGGTCGTCGCATCGGCTACTATAATCAGGGCCGAATGAACACAACTTCTGGGGGAAACAGATATGAGTTTAGAAAACCAGCTGACCAAAATTCGCGAGGCCAGCGCCAAACGAATTCCTGAGGACAAACGTGCAGTCCTGGGTAGCCACACCCAGGAGTTAATCGATTCAGGTATCATGGACCGGACGATCCAGGTCGGCGATACCTTGCCGCCTTTCGCTTTACAGAATTCGAACGGAGCCGAAGTTACGTCAGCCGGATTACTGGCCCAGGGGATGGTGGTAATGACCGTGTTCCGCGGCCATTGGTGACCGTACTGCAATGCAGAGCTGTATGCTATGCGCAACATCGTAGAACCTTTGAAAGACCTCCGCACGACCCTGGTTGCCCTCACCCCACAACTGCCCGAATTCAGCGCCGGCATGGTCGAAAAACATAAATTGAACTTCGACATGCTCGCCGATCCCGGCAATGCCTATGCCGCGGAACTGGGTATTCGCTTCGATTTGCCCGACGCGGTGCGCGAGATTTACCTGGGCTTCGGCAATGACCTGGCGACCGTCAATGGCGACGACAGTTGGACCCTGCCAATGCCGGCGCGCATTGTCGTCGACAACGGTGGCATTGTGCGTGCCACCGATATCGATCCCCGCTACAACACGAGACCCGAACCCGAAAAGACCCTTGAGGACGTAAGAGCGCTCGCTTAGCGGCTAAATCCTCAGCAGTTATTTGCCGAGTACTCGATCATCGGGCGCCCAGTTTACGTTTGGCCAGGCGTCAAGCCCGGCCTCCTGGCTTGACAACCTCCCGCCGCCGAACCATCGTGTCGGCCTTAAAGTGATGCTGGGGTGTCCCCGAATGTTCGGGGTCTGAGATTATACCCACGAACCTGATCCGGATCATGCCGGCGGAGGGAGCTATCGCAAGTCTCGCAAACTCCCCCACCGCCCTAACCACCGGATCGCTTGCCGGGAGATAGCTATGTCTATTCGTTCTTCGTTGCTCGCTCTAATCGGCGCTGCTTGTTGCACGCTTGCTTTGGCGAATATCGCCAGCGCACAGTCGAAGCCAGTGACCATTCCGGTGCTGGTGCCGCTCACCGGGTTCCTGTCGCTGGAAGGCACCAGCCAGCGCAACGGCGCCGATCTGGCCCTGCGCGGAGCGGCCAATGCCGGCGTGAGTTATGCGGTCAGTGACACCGCGACCTCGCCAGAGGTGGCGGTCAACGCTCTTGAGCGCGCCATGACCGGCGACAATGTGGTCGCCGTCGTTGCCCCCATGCTGGGCACCCAGATGCTGGCTCTGGTGCCACTTGCCGACGAGTTCAAGGTGCCCCTGGTAACAGTGTCGGGTACCGCCAAGATCACCGAGCTGGGTAGCCCCAACGTCTACCGCTTTTTCCCCGGCGACGTGGTGGTCAAGCAGGCACACGCGCGCTACGCGGTCGAAGAACTGAGCATCAAGCGGCCCGCCGTGGTCTATCAGACCACCGCCTACGGCCAAAGCGGCCGCGCCGAGCTATCGCGTAATCTGACCGCGCTGGGCATCCCGCCGGTAGTCGAAGAGGCGATCGCGGTATCGGTCAAGGACATGCTGCCGGTGCTGAGCAAGGTGCGTGCCGCCAACGCCGATGCGTTGCTGCTACACTTGCACGCCGGCTCGACGGCGCTGGTTATTCGCCAGGCGCGGGCCGCCGGCATCGACATTCCCATCGTCGCTGGCTCGGCCATGCACCAGCCGCAGACCGCCGCCCTGTTGGAGCCGGCCGAGCTCGCCGGCGTGTGCGCCGAAAGCGGCTCGTCGCCGATCTCCGGCGGCAACCGCGACATGGAGGACTTCGCTAAACGCTACCGCGCTGCCTTCGGCAGCGAGCCCGACGCCTTCGCGCTGGGCCAGTACGATGCGGTGCAGATGATCCTCGCGGCGATCCACGCCGGTGCGCGCACCCCCGCCACCATCCGTAGCGCCCTGGCCAACAATAGCCACGATGGTCTGGCCATGACCTACCGATCCGACGGCAAGGGAAACATGGCCCACGACGCGGTCATCCTCTGCTACGACGGATCGGACCGCATGCCAGACATCGTCAAACGCTACGAGAACGTTACCGGTGTACGGTAGAAATCAGCTACACACTGGAACATGATTCTTGCCGCTTCGCTCGCCCACCCCTCCCTAACCCTCCCCCTCGATGGGGGGAGGGAACGTGTTGGCGGCGCAGCTAGACTTCCCCCTCCCTCCTTGCGGAGTAGGGATGGGGTAGGGGATCCGTTAAAAAGCCCTCTCCCACAGGGAGAGGGCTAGATGCTCGCAGCGCAACTAGCGCTGAACGCGCTCGCTCTGGGGGCGGCCTATGCGCTAGTGGCGCTAGGCTTCGTGCTGGTGTTGAACGCTACAACGGCGGTGAATTTCGGCCACGGCGACACCGTCGTCGCCGGCGGCTTTCTAGCCGTCGTCCTGGCAACACTCGTCCCTGTTGACTTTGCTGTGCCCGGGCTAGTGCTGCTACCCGCCATCCTGGCGCTAATGGCGCTGTTCGGCGTCGTCATGTCGTGGCTGGTCTACCTGCCAATCCACGACCGGCCACCGGTAGTCACTTTTATTACTACCATCGCGTTCGGCATCATCGTCGCCAACGGAATTAACGCCGTGTTCGGCGGCGCACCACGCAGCGCGCCGACATTGATCGGCGGCGGCGGATTCTATGCCGGCGATCTTTTCCTCAGCCGCCAGTCGGTCGCCATTATCGCCGTCTCGGCGGTGCTGATCGCCGCCTTGTCGCTGTTACTCAACCGTACCCAAATCGGCCGCCAGTTGCGCGCCTGCGCCCAAGATCCGGAGATGGCCCAGGCCGTAGGCATCCGCCTCACCCGCATGACCATGATCACCTTCGCGCTCGCCGCCGCGCTGGCCGGCGCCGCCGGGTTACTACTTACCAACCAGTTCTTCGTCACACCGAGCGATGGCGGCATGTTGATACTCAAGACCTACATCGCGGTGACCATCGGTGGCTGGGGCAGCTTGCGCGGGGCGGTCGCTGGGGCGATGCTAATCGCCGCGTTCGAGGTGGCGGTGGCCAGCCAGTTCTCCCAGCCGCTCGCCGAGGGTCTGCTCTACGTTACCCTGTTCGTGGTGCTGTTCTTCCGACCGCAAGGGCTGTTCGGCGAAACCGTCAGTCAGCGCGCGTGACCCGTCGATGATAAAATTCCGCGTCAGTGCCGGTCCCATTCTCGCGGTCATCGCTGTGGCGATCGCGGCCTACGCGGTGCTGTTTGCCTCGTCCTACGGTCTGCGCGTACTCACCGTCTCGGGTATCTATGTGATCCTGGTGCTCGGCTATCAGTTCATCTTTGGCCACGCCGGCGCGCTAAGCCTGGCGCAAGGCGCGTTCTTTGGCCTCAGCGCCTACGTAACCGGTATTCTCGGCAGCCAACTGGGCTGGCAGTTCCCCGCCACGTTTTTCCTGTCGATCCTGATGCCCGCCCTACTCGCCGCAACTATCGCGCTGCCAGTGCTGCGGCTTGAATCCCACTACTTCGCGCTGGCCACCCTGACGCTCGGCCAGGGACTGCTGCTCATCGCGATCAATTGGGAGGGCGTGACCGGCGGTGCCAACGGCTTACCCGGGGTGCCCGGCATCGTTTTATTCGACATCGCCGTGCCGCGCGGCCTGGCCCTACTGGGTTTCGTCTGGGGACTGGCAGCAGGCGGCGCGGCGCTCGCCTGGTGGGTGATGCACGGACTCTACGGCCTGTCTTTCACGGTTATGCGTGAGACCCCACTGGCTGCCGGCGCCCTGGGTATCGACCGGGCGGCGCTGCGCTTCGCCGCCTTCGTGCTCAGCGCCGCCTACGGCGGCGCGGCCGGGGCACTGTTCGTCCACACCGTGCGTGTAATATCGCCGGAGGTACTCGGCTTCGCCGTCATGGTGACCTGTCTGACCATGACCGTGGCCGGCGGACGCACCCGGATCGCCGGTGCGGTGATCGGCGCGGTCTTGTTGGTCCATTTACCCGAATGGTTTCGCGGCCTCGAACAGTATTACCTGGTCGCGGTGGGCGCGGTGCTGCTGCTGTTTATCCTGTTTGTTCCCGACGGTGCGGCAGCGTTTATCGTTCGCCGGCCCGCCAGGTCTGCGGACGGTCCGGCGCCGGACCGCACACCGCTTGATATCAGCCCGCAACGCACGCGCGGTCTTGAGATAAGCGGCCTGACAAAAAATTATGGTGGCATCCGCGCGCTGGCCGGGGTCGACGTTAGCGTCGCGCCGGGTGAGGTCGTCGGACTCATCGGCCCCAACGGGTCCGGCAAAACGACCCTGGCCAATCTGGTCACCGGGCTCGACCGCCCCGACAGCGGCCAGATCGTCCTAGAGACCGATGATATCACCGGTCTGGCGGTGCACCGGATCGCGCGGCTTGGCATCGGGCGCACCTTCCAGGCACCGCAGCTGGCGCCGTCGCTAACACTAATCGACGCCGTCGCCGCCGCCCACGCCGCCGACAATAAGCACGATTTGGCCTCGGCGCGCGACGATGCATCGGTGATCCTCGCGCGCTTTGGCCTCGCCGAGCGCGCTGGCCAGCTGTGTGCCAGCCAGCCCCACGGGGTGAAACGCAGTGCCGACCTGGCCGCGGCGCTAGCCCGCCGGCCCTCGGTGATCGTGCTTGACGAACCGGCGGCCGGGTTAACCCAGGACGAAGCTGCCACCCTTGCCGGCGTGTTGCGTGCCTACGCCGCCAACGGCGCGGCGGTGCTGGTGATCGATCACGACATGACCTTCCTGCTGCCTCTGGCCCAGCGTCTGGTCTGTCTCGATGCCGGCCAAGTCATCGCCCACGGCGCACCTGACGAGGTGATCGGCGAACCGGCGGTGGTCGCGGCCTATTTCGGTGCTGGTGGGAGCAGATCATGAGCGCGTCCCTGCTTTCAGTCGCCGGTCTGTCTATCGCCTATGGTGGCGTCGTCGCCGTTGCGCCGCTGAGCTTTACAGTTGAGACCAGTGAATGCCTCGTCATTTTAGGCGCCAATGGCGCCGGCAAGTCGAGCCTGTTACGCGGTCTCATGGGATTGGCGCCGGCCAGCGGAGAGATAACCTTTGACGGCGCCAACATAGCCGCCTTGGCGGCTGCGGACCGGGCGCGGCACGGGATCGCTTTCGTTCCCGAGGGACGGCGGGTCTTCGCCGGCATGACGGTACGCGAAAACCTCGAGGTCGCCGCGCATGCGAATGCCATCGAGCGACAGCGGCGGTGCAATGAGGCCTATACCCTATTTCCGCAACTAGCCGCGCGCGATGGCGACGCGGCATGGCAGCTATCTGGCGGTCAGCAACAGATGCTCGCCATCGCCCGGGCAATGATGGCGCGGCCTAAACTGTTACTAATGGATGAGCCGTCGCTCGGCCTGGCTCCCACCGTCGCCAAGGACGTGGTTGATGCGCTAGCGGCCATCGCCACCGACACCACCATCGTGCTCGCCGAGCAAAACGCCAGCCTGGCCCTCGACATCGCCGTCCACGCCATCATCCTCGACCGTGGCCGCGTGGCCTTCACGGGCACCACAGCCGAGGTCCGCACCCACCCCGAATTGCTCGGCCCCACCCCCATGGCCGCAGCCTCATCCTAAGCTCCTCATCCTGAGCCTGTCGAAGGACGAGGAGAGGAAACAGCAGACCTCATACTTCGACAAGCTCAGCATGAGGCATCCCTTTTTAAGGACAGCTAGCCTGGGCAAGCCAGCTGGCGGCGGCACCTTTGGTGGTCCACACCGTGACCACGACCGTTCCTTTTACCTTTAGCTGCTCGCGATAAGCGCAGCCAACCTCCAACGCGATGCCAGGAGCAAGCGCCTTGTCGGTTTCCTCGGCCAGCACCAACGACAGCCGCTCACTACTTTCGACCGACAGCTCCAACAAATCGCCGCGGGCGATTGCCCAGTCGACAAAGCTGTTCTCGGCGTCACCGAACGTGGGTGCAAGAAAATTTTTGGGCAGGCGAACGAACGAGCGGTGCACCCAGGCTTCGATATCCGGCGAATCCTCGCTGGCGCCTTTCTCTTTGATGCCGACGATACGCACCCAGCGACCCGTCTGGTCAACCGCGTTGACCTTGTTGCCACGCTTGAGGCGAGCCACGATGTCGTGACCCTCTCCGGGGCCGCCACGCACGTTGAGGTTCTTGACCCGGACGGTGCCCTGCCAACTGCGCGCCGCTATGTGTTCATCGGCGAATACCGGCGCCGGCGTTAACGCCACGGGCAACGCGAGCGCCGCCAACAAAATCAGTATGCCAATCCAGACGCTCTTCATTGCGCCTACCGTTTTGGTGAGTGTCGCAGTTTAACAGAACTTCCGGCGGCCGTCCTAAGCGCAGAAATTGGCCGGGTCCGCCCTAACGACCCGGATCTACTCTAACGACTCTGCCGATTTGCCTATAAACTGCGCCACATTCGCGCCCGTTTACAGGAATTAGTCCATGCCCCGGCCCATCGAACTCGCCCACACCACCGACGACGCCCGCCAGGCGGCGCAACGCGCGGCGGAGATACTGCTCGACATCAAAGCGGTGAATTTTCGCCCCGACGACCCCTATACCTTCACCTCGGGCCGTAAGAGCCCGAGCTATATCGACTGCCGGCGCATTATTTCCTTCCCACAAGCACGCCGCAAGCTAACCCGGCTCGCTGTCGATCTGATCGAGCGCGACATCGGCGAAAGCGAGATCGACGTCGTCGCCGGTGGCGAGACCGCGGGTATTCCCTTCGCCGCCTGGATCGCCGCCAAGATAAATTTGCCGATGGTCTATGTGCGCAAGGAGCCCAAGGGCTTCGCTCGCATGGCGCAGATCGAGGGCGAGCTGACCGAGGGTGCGCGGGTGCTCCTGGTCGAGGACCTGACCACCGACGGCGGCAGCAAGGTGCGCTTCATCGAAGCACTGCGTAAAGCCGGTGCACAGGTCGCCCATACCTACGTCGTCTTCCATTACGGCATCTTCGCAGAGAGCCTCACCACCATGGCCGAACTCGACGTCAATCTACACGCCCTGGCGACCTGGTGGGACGTGCTCGAAGTGGCCCGCGCGCGCTCTCTCTACACGCCGGATCAGCTCGACACCGTCGAGGCCTATCTCGACGACCCGGAAGGCTGGAGCGCGGCGCGGGAGTAGACCTTTCGACCACCGCCGACAAATTCGGCCACACCGAGCCCCAATTGATCGAAGTCATTCCGACGATGTACTCTCTTAGGTGACGTTGCGCTCTAACGACCGGAGAGGACGCAATGTTGAAACGAGGTTTCAAGCAAATGCTGGCCGAGGCGAATGCTATGATCGAATCGGCCTCGGTGCAAGGTTTGACCTATTTGATGGAAGACCCGGAAGCCATGCCAGTCGACGTTCGCGAGACGGTTGAGCACGAGAGCAATGGCGCCATACCGGGATCACTGCACGTGCCACGCGGCATGCTCGAATTTAAGGCCGACCCGGACAGCCCAGTTTACGATAACGAGCTCAGCCCAGAAGATCTCTTGATACCTTATTGCGGTACCGGTGGGCGTTCCCCGCTGACCGCCAAAACCTTGTCCAGCATGGATTACCAGGACGTCTCGTCGCCGGCCAGCGGCCATACCGCGTGGTGCGCCGCGCAAAAATAGATCGCGCCAAAGTCCTGCTCCGTAACCAGAATTGGAGCATGCGATCGCCGCAATATTTTCCCGTGGGCAAATGGATTTTAGGTCGCAAAAGTTTCAATTGCCCAGCGCAGCCGTACAGTTTGATGTTAAGGGTTGGACAGGTGCAGACCGATGTACGGAGAACGGGCATGCTGAGATGGAGAAATTACGTCGCTGCAGCCGTCTTGGTGGTGATGCTTTTACCGGCCACAGCGAGGGCCGCCAAGGACGAATTGGTGATCGGCATCGGCCAGTTTCCCGCCGGATTTCATCCCAACCTGGCGAGCCATGTCGCCCTGTCGCTGATCCACGGCATGACGCGGCGTCCGTTCACCGTTTACGACACCGACTGGAAGCTAATCTGCCTGTTGTGCGCCAAGCTGCCGAGCAAGGCCGACGGCACTATCCGCGATTGGCAGACTGGCGATGGCAAGCCCGGTTTGGAAGTCGATTACGCGATCCGCGACGACGCGATGTGGGGCGACGGCGTGCCGGTAACCACGAAGGATGTGCTTTTTACCTGGAAGGTCGGCCGCATTCCCGAAGCCGGCATCAACAACCAGGAGCTCTACCGGCGCATGGAGAAGGTAGTCGCTCGTGACGACAAGCGCTTCACCATCCAGTGGAATAAGCGCACATGCGATGCTGAGGCGATAAACGATTTCGAAATCGTGCCGGCCCACCTGGATACGGCCGCCGCCGCCGATCCCAAGGAATACCGCAACCGTAACACCTACGATTCAGATCCCTCCAACCCGGGCCTCTATTACGGCCCCTACCGGATTACCCGGGTCGAGCCCGGCGCATCGGTAACCCTCGAACCCAACCCCACCTGGTGGGGCAGAAAGCCCCATTTCAAGCGCATCGTCGTACGCACCATCGAGAATACGGCGGCGCTCGAAGCCAATCTCTTGTCCGGTGAGATCGACTATATCGCCGGCGAGGACGGCGTATCGCTGGATCAGGCACTGACCTTCAAGAAACGCCACGGCAAGGATTACAATGTGGTGTTCAAGCCGGGTCTGTTCTATGAGCACATAGATCTCAATCTCGACAACCCCATATTGGCCGATCTGCGCGTGCGCCGTGCTTTGCTGCACGCCGTCGACCGCGACGCGATCAGCGCCCGTCTGTTCGAGGGTAAGCAGCCGGTAGCGGACACCTTCGTTCATCCCCTCGACAGGGTGCATGTAGACGAGGTACGCAAATATGCCTTCGACACGGCGTTGGCTGGCCAATTGCTCGACGAAGCCGGCTGGGCCGAGATACGTAACGGCATCCGCCACAACGCGGCGGGAGAGCCACTGCGGTTGGAGATCATGACCACCTCCGGCAACCGGGTGCGCGAGCTGGTCGAACAGGTGATCCAGAGCAATTTGCGCGACGCCGGCGTCGTTCTGCGTATCCGCAACGAACCGGCGCGGGTGTATTTCGGTCGCACCCTGCAGCAACGCCGCTACACTGCCATGGCCATGTTCGCCTGGTTCTCCTCACCGCAGAACGTGCCGCGCACGACCCTGCACTCGACCATGATCCCGACCGAGAAAAATAGCTGGTCGGGCCAGAACTACACCGGCTACGTGTCGGCCACCATGGACGAGGCCATCGACAAGATCGAAATCGAGTGCGGTGCGGTCGAACAGGCGAAATGGTGGCGAGCAATCCAGACTGAATACGCTGAAAACCTGCCGGTGCTGCCGCTCTACTTCCGCGCCAACGCGTTCATCATGCCCAAGTGGCTGTCCGGCGTGACCCCCACTGGCCACCAGTATCCCAGCACCCTGTGGATCGAAAACTGGACGGCACAGTAGGCCCTAAGAAAGAATCGTAACGCATATCGCGGTCGCCGACGCGCGCGAACAGCGCTATAGATCATACCATGTTGACTTACCTCGCGCGCCGCCTGTTCAGCACCGTAGTCGTTCTGGCGATCATGTCGTTCTTGATCTTTTCGCTCATCGGGCTGATGCCGGGCGACCCTATCGACATCATGATTGCCTCGAACCCCGATCTGACGACCGCCGACGGCGCGCAGTTGAAGCAGCTCTATGGCCTCGACCTGCCAATAACCGAGCGTTACTGGAACTGGCTGACCGCTGCTCTGGGAGGTGATCTAGGCTATTCGCGCACCTTCAATCGGCCAGTTCTGGAAATCCTGCTACCACGCCTGGGTAACACTGTCATCCTGCTCGGCATCGCCTCGCTCATCGCCATCGCGATTGCGCTTCCTCTGGGCTTCGCCGCAGCGGTGCGCCCCCACGGCACAACCGATAATTCCATCAACATGTTCTGCTTCGCCGGCATATCTGTGCCGCCCTTCTGGCTGGCGATTCTGCTGATCATCCTGTTCGCCGTCACCCTCGGCATATTGCCCGCCGGTGGTATGGGACCGGCCGGTGGCGAGGGCGGGTTTTTTACCCGCCTCGAATTTCTCATTCTACCAGTACTGACCCTGACCATCGCTAGCTTGGCCGGCTATACCCGCTTCGCCCGCGCCTCGATGATGGAGGCGATGCGCCGGGACTACGTGCGCACTGCCTTCGCCAAGGGACTGGGCGTGCGTCAGGTCGTTGTCGGCCATGCCATGCGCAATGCCATGTTGCCCCTGGTGACCATCGTCGCGCTCGATTTCGGCGCATTGTTCTCTGGTGCGCTGATTACCGAGACCATGTTCGGCTATCTCGGCATGGGTAAGCTGTTGTTCGATTCGATCCTGGCCAACGATTTCAACCTCGCCTTGGTCGGATTGCTGTTTGCCACGTTACTGGTACTGATAGGCAATTTCCTCGCCGACATCGCCTACGCGGCGATCGACCCACGCATCAGCTTCAAGTCGCTACAGGATCAATGAGGCGGCACCAATGACCAGTCTCGCCGAATACCCCATCGACATCGCCGCACGGCAGCTATTCTGGCGGCGCTTTCGCCAGCACCGGCTAGCCGTGTTCAGCGCATTACTGTTAGTTTTCATCGCCGCGATAGCTTTGCTGGCGCCGGTTATCGAAACCGCGATGGGCCTCAACGCCACCCGAGTCGACCTGTTCAACCAGTATGCGCCGCCAGACGCCACCCATTGGCTGGGTACCGACGAGGCCGGCCGCGATGTTTTCCTGCGCCTGCTCTATGGCGGCCGGGTATCGCTGCTTGTTGCTCTGGTCGCCGCCATCGCCGCGACGGTTATCGGTACCACCATCGGCCTGTGCGCCGGTTACTATGGCGGCCGCCTCGATACGCTGCTGATGCGCACCACCGATGGCGTCATCTCCCTGCCGGTGCTGCCGCTGCTAATCGTACTGGCCGCCGTCGACCTGGAGAAGGTAGGGGTGCCGGTAGCCGTCGTCGAGTCAGAGATCATTAGCCTCTACCGTATGATGTCCATCATCGCCATCGTCGGCTGGACTACCGTGGCACGGCTGGTGCACAGCGCTACGCTATCGGTGCGCACGCGCGAGTTCGTACGCGCCGCCGAAGCCATGGGTACGCGGCCATCGTGCATCATGGTGCGCCATATCCTACCCAACGTTGTCTCGCCCATCATCGTCGCCACGACGCTGTCGGTCGGCGGGATTATTCTTCTGGAATCGGTATTAAGCTTTCTCGGCCTCGGCGTTCAACCGCCAACGCCGAGCTGGGGCAACATGCTGAGCAACGCCCAGGAGCTGATCACCCGAGCGCCGCAATTAGCAGTCTATCCCGGCCTGATTATCTTCGTCACCGTGATTGCCTTCAACTTCCTCGGCGACGGCTTGCTAAACGCCCTCGACCCGCGGGCGACGCGGCATTAATCGATCAGCACTCTGATTACCGTTCGGCGAGGATGCGTTGAATTTCTTTCTTGAGCGCGAACTTTAAGATTTTGCCCATGGCATTGCGGGGTAATTCGGCCATTATTTCGATGATCTGCGGCGCCTTGTAGCCGGAGATCTTCTGCCGACAAAACGTTTGCAGGTCTTCTGTCAAAATCGCCGAATTCACCACGACGCAGGCGACAGCGACTTCCCCAAACCGCGCGTGGGGCCAGCCAAAGACAGCGGCTTCGCTTACTTTTGGATGTTGCATGAGCGCCGCCTCGACCTCGATCGGATAGAACTTGGCACCACCATTGTTAATGACGTCATCGGCCCGACCCTTGAAGAAGAGGTAGCCGTCATCGTTCAGGGCACAGAGGTCGCCGGGGTAGAACCAGCCGCCGCGAAACGCGCGGGCGGTCGCTTGCGCGTCGTCGAGATAGTGCATCGGGTAGCCAGTACCGCGGAACCGCGTCAGCCCGACTTCACCCGTCGGCAGCGGCCGATCCTCGTCGTCGACGACCTGCGCCTCAATACCCACGACGACACGCCCGACCGAATCAGGATAAGCGTCCTGATCCGCTGGGAACGCCAACGTCAACAAACCGGACTCATTGGCCGCAAGCTGCTCGATAAAGTTTGGCGTCAGCCGCTCTCTTGCCAACAGGCGTTGCGCATGGGTTATTGGTGCGCTGACGACCACCATCGCCCGCAGATCGGGAAACAGCGGCGTCTTGCCAGCGGCGTAGCTTAGCAACGGTATCAAATGAGACGGTGTCAACATGATATAGCTTACGCGCTTACAGCTCACCAAGGCCGCCAGTTCGTCGTGATTTTGTGCATGACTGATCACTACGGTTGCGCCCAACCGCAGCATGCCAAACGCAATGTGCCGGCCGACATTGAACGACATACGGATCAGCGACAGGTTACGCTCGTCGGCGGCCCAGCCGTGGCCGCGCGTGTATCGCGCGATCCACTCTGCCAACTCCGCGTGGCTGCGCAGGAACGATTTCGGTGCCCCCGTGGTGCCCGATGATTGAATGAGCATCAACGGGTCGTCGTCGCCTGTGATTTTGCCATCGAAAGGCGGCGACGCGGACTGGCAAATATCTCCGGCGCGCAGCCACAACAAGTCGTTGTCGGACAGCCGACCGCCGAATGTAATCGCAGCCTTTACTGCCACGCTAGCCAAGCTCGATACCAACTCAGCTTTCGACGCATTCGAATTCAGAGAAAAGACTACGGCACCGGCCCGCGCCAAAGCGCATAGGATGATCAGGTGATCAGCCGAATCTTCTAACAGTACTGCAACGGTGTCACCTGGTTCGATCCCCGCCACCTGTAGATTGGCAGTAGCAGCATCCACCAAGTCGTCGAGTTCGCCATAAGTGACCACGCGCGCGCCATCCTCGATCGCCGGGTGGCCGGCGCGATCGCGCGCATGTTCGGAAAGGATATCAGCAATATTCATTTGCGGTCGATCAACCTAGATTAAATCGGATTTGAATATCTGGAACTTGCCGCCAGGCTCGCGCGGAATTTTGTCGACATAGATGAACTTAAAGCGAAACGGGTGGCCGAAGTTCCGTTGTAGATGGGCTGTGATGTCTGCCTCTTCCACTTCGCTAAGACGCAGATCAGCAACTAGCTTTAGGTCAATCTCCTCGGTGCTTATTTGCGTTAGCTGATACTGGCGCACGCCACCCTTTAACAGCAAAGGCTCGGCATCAAGCACCGGGAACAGCCGGTCACTCGAAGGTAGGATAACTGGCAAGCGCTCGCGGCCGATAATCCGCTCGATGACACCGAGGCCACGGCCACACGGGCACGCCGCGCCAGTAGTCGCCCGGTCGCCCAGTTCGTAGCGGATCAGTGGCGTGGCAAAGTTGATCAGTCCCGTTACCACCACGCGGCCGACCTCTCCGGGCACACAGGGTTGGTTACCGTCGTTGAGAACTTCCAGCAGGACCCGCTCCGCCTGAATGTGCAGATGGTCGTGTTCCGGGCACGTTAGCGCCAGAGTGGCGAGTTCTTCGCAACTGTAGTTGTCGCGCACCGGAACGCCCCAGTCACGATGACACAGGGTGCGCAGACCGGGTTCGAGAATCTCGCCCATGGAACGCACGTCGCGCAGCTGCCCTGGTTTTGCACCCACATCGAGCGAGCGATAGATCAGTTCCTGCAAAATCGAAGGGTGGCACTGCAGGTACTGAGGATCGTCCGCCAACAGCCAGTCGTAGAGCTGATTAACCGGAATACGGTTGCTATAGGTAAGCCCAGCGCCGGTGCTTCCCGCCGCCCAGGATTTGGTTTTAACCCTGCCCCGGCCGCCCGAGACCACCTTTATGGTCACATTGGTCCCTGTCAGGTCGCGCCCGAACCAGCGGTGGCCACGCAACGTCACGGCCATGTTGAACAAGCTAGAATATTTGGTCGATTTGACGTGCACCGGCTGGCCGCTCGATCCGGTGGTATGAAGATCGAAAGCTGGACCGTGCCCGCGCGGCAATTTTGAGCTAAATAATGAATCTTTAACATCCTGCACATCTTCGCGGGTGAGAAAGGGGATCGTGGCAAACTCTTCCGGCGTTAATCCGGCACCCGGCGCCACATCGATACTTGCCAGCCGGTCCTTATAGAACGGTGAATATTTCTGCGCGTAGCGGACCAACTCTGCGGCTTGACGCAACTGCATTGCCGCCAGGCTCTCCGCTCCCCACCATTCGGTTTGCGCCAGATATTCGGCAAGATAAGAGGCAGTAAGCTCTATTTCATCCTCAACCGGCAGCAAAAAATGGTTGGTTACCACCGGCGAGGCGGGCGGAGACTGCATAAGACCGGAGATGGTCACGATTCTACCGCCGGTCGAGGGCAGCGTCGAACCGTTAGCTTTTTGCGCCTGTCTTGCTTGGCCATGAAGGCACCCAAATTTCGCCGAAGGGCCTTTGATCAATCGGTTTATACGCGCTTCAGCATGTCCTGTGTCACCTACGGCTAACTATTAGTGATCCGCAAGTCGTAAAATTGGCTGATAATAAAAGCCGTCGAGGGAAACTCAGTTAATATCCCGCTATTGGCACATGCTTACACCTTGTGTTAGAACCCGCGCTCCCTCGTGGTTTTGAGCGATTTTATAGGCTCAAACGAACGTCGAAGGAGGCGAGTACCATCGTTCAAGTCGTTGTACGTGATAACAACGTCGATCAGGCCCTCAAGGCGCTGAAGAAGAAAATGCAGCGTGAGGGCGTCTTTCGTGAAATGAAACTTCGCCGGAGCTACGAAAAACCGTCGGAGAAACGCGCGCGGGAGAAGGCGGAAGCTGTCCGCCGGGCCCGCAAACTGGCCCGCAAGCGTAAGGAACGCGAAGGCTATTAGCCGCCGTCTTTCAGGCGCTTCCCGGCCAGAGCTTCGGTGCCTTTAGAACGATCACCTGAGAGCCTTGGGACCCCATCGGTTCATAGACGAATTTGTTTGTCCATTTTCTGATCTAGCAGCGCAAGCCCACTCCCCCTCCCGGCACCCACGGGACCGTATTCTCATGGGTGCCGGGAGGGGGAGTGGGCTTGCGCGAAAACACGCTAAGACCTAATGCCCGCCGCCCTGCAAGGTTTTGACGATGTCCTCGCACATTTTCTTGGCGTCACCGAACAGCATCATCGTGTTGTCCTCATAGAACAACGGGTTGTCGATACCGGCGTAACCCGAGGCCATCGAACGCTTGACCACCAGCACGGTGCCCGATTCTTCGACGTTTAATACCGGCATGCCGTAGATCGGGCTCGCCTTGTCGGTCTTGGCTGCCGGGTTGACGATATCGTTAGCGCCGATCACGTAGGCCACTTCAGTCGAGGCGAAGTCGTGATTGATTTCATCGAGCTCGAGTACGTCTTCGTACGGTACATTGGCCTCGGCCAACAGTACGTTCATGTGGCCCGGCATGCGTCCGGCGACCGGATGGATGGCGTAGCGAACCTGGACGCCGCGCTCTTCGAGCAGATTGGCCATCTCGGCCAGAGAATGCTGTGCCTGGGCCACCGCCATGCCGTAGCCCGGAATGATGATCACCGTAGAGGCCTGCTCCATGACGAAGGCGGCGTCGGCCGCCGCGCCCTGCTTGACCGTACGGTCGCCCATATCAGCAGACGGGCCCACGGTCTCACCGCCGAAGCCGCCGAGGATGACGTTCATGAACGAACGGTTCATGCCCTTGCACATAATGTAGCTGAGGATGGCGCCGGACGAGCCGACCAGCGCACCGGTCACGATCAACAGCGGATTACCCAGGGTGAAACCGATACCGGCGGCGGCCCAGCCGGAATACGAGTTCAGCATCGATACCACAACCGGCATGTCAGCGCCGCCGATGGGCACGATGATCAACACACCGAGCACCAACGATATGGCAACAATAATCCAGAACGCAGTCTGGGATTCGCCGATCGTGAGCCAGATGACAGCGGCGACGAGCAACCCGCCAAGGCCTAAGTTCAGCATGTGCTGACCCGGGAAAACCATCGGCCGGCCGGTCACCAAGCCCTGCAGCTTGCCGAACGCGATGATCGAACCAGTAAAGGTGATGGCGCCGATTGCCGTGCCGACCGACATTTCGATCAGGCTGCCAGTCTTGATGTCGTCGGGTGTGCCAATACCGTAGGCTTCCGGCGCATAGAACGCCGCACCGGCGACGAACACGGCGGCTAGGCCAACCAGGGAATGGAACGCCGCCACCAGTTGCGGCAACGCCGTCATTTCTATGCGTAACGCGATCACCGTGCCGATAGCGCCACCAACCAGCACGCCGAGGACAATCATTCCAAACGACACCACGCCCGGCAAGGCCAGGGTGGTCAACACCGCTATCACCATGCCGGCAATACCATAGATATTGCCCATGCGTGCGGTTTTTGGCGAGCTCAGCCCACGCAGCGCCATGATGAAGCAGACGCTGGAGATCAAATACAAAAACGCGGAAAGGGATGACGACATCTAACGTACTCCCACTACCGCTTCTGCCGGAACATTTGCAGCATGCGCTGCGTCACGATGAAGCCGCCGAATATGTTGATCGACGCCAGCACGACCGCGATAAATCCGAACATCTTGGCAAGGTTCAATTCTATCGGGCCCGCCGCGATCAACGCACCCACGATAATCACCGACGAAATCGCGTTGGTAACCGCCATCAACGGCGAATGCAGTGCTGGAGTGACACTCCAAACCACGTAGTAGCCGACAAACACGGCGAGCACGAAAACGGTGAATAGAAAGACGAATGGCTCGCTGGCACCACCGGTCGAAGCGGCGGCTATCGCCGTCGCGTCTTGGGCCAAGGTCGTAGCCTGTTGGGCAACGTCTTGGGCTTCGGCGGCAAAGCGCGCTGCTTTTTCTGTGAGGGTCGACGGATCCATCGGTCAGGCCTCTTCCTCGATTGGCTTATCTTGGTCCGGATCAGGCGTTTCCGTCTGCGCCGCCGTATTTGTATCCACCGCCGTCTGCTCCGCGGCTTCGGATCTTATCTTTATGTCTTCCCCAAAATCGTTCGGCGTCTCGCTCTGTATTTCGTCGCCGGACTGGTCCTGGGGCAGCAGCACCGGGTGAACGATTTTGCCGTCGCGGGTCAGGCAAGACCCAGCAATAATCTCGTCCTCCCAATCGATAGCCAATAGCTTAGTTTTCTTGTCGATCATCAGTTCGACGAAGTTGAAAAGATTTCGGGCGTATAGCGACGAAGCATCGGCGGCGAGGCGCGATGGCAAATTGTAGTGGCCCATGACAATAACGCCGTTTTCGGTCGTTACGATTTTACCGCCCTCGCTTTGCGTGACGTTACCGCCCTGCTCAACCGCCAGGTCAACGATCACCGTGCCCGCGCGCATCGACGTGATCATCTCGTCAGTGACAAGAACCGGCGCCGGGCGGCCAGGAATAAGCGCCGTGGTAACGACGATGTCCTGATCGGCGATATGTTTGGCTACCAGCTCCGCCTGGCGGCGTTTATAGCCTTCCGACATTTCCTTGGCGTAACCGCCTTCGGTCTCGCCAGTTTCGTCGACGTCAGGCTCGACCATGACGAAACTGGCGCCCAGGCTCTCAACCTCTTCCTTGGAAGCCACACGTACGTCGGTCGCCGATACTACGGCGCCGATGCGCCGCGCCGTGGCGACCGCCTGCAATCCCGCAACACCGGCGCCCATCACAAACACCTTTGCCGGATTAATGCGGCCGGCGGCCGTCATCATCATCGGAATAGCGCGGCCATACTGAGCGGCGCCATCAACCACAGCCTTGTAGCCCGCCAGATTGGCCTGCGAACTCAACACGTCCATCGATTGGGCACGGCTGATACGTGGCAGGAATTCCATGGCGAAGCCGACGATATTCTTGGCCGCATAGTGCTCGACGCCGATCGGGTCGCCGATCGGATTGTGTAACGCCACCAGAATGACACCATCGGGATAGTCGGTAAGCCCGTCGGCGCCACCATCCGTGGTGGTACGCGGGCGCTGCACTTTTAAAATAATATCGGCTCCGGCAAAGGTCTCGGCACGCGTGGCATGCACGGTAGCGCCGGCTTCGGCGTAGGCATAATCAAGGATAGCTGCATTTTCTCCGGCGCCGGTCTCGACGCTCACATCGACCCCCAACTGAGCAAACCGCCTGACCGTGTCCGGAACCACCGCGACCCGCCGTTCGTGGGGACGGCGTTCTTTCGGGATAGCAATCTTCATTGCGTAAATACCTTATGCTTCGGCTCTACCAAAACAGCACCGAAACGGAAGGGCGCGGGGCGCTGATCGGCGTGGCCAAAATATGCCGATAGACCCGAGTCAGAACAAGGCTTTGCCGACCAATAGATGAGTAAAATCATACCTCAGCAGACATTTTTTTGGATTTTTTCTAGCCCGGCTCACGAAAACCCGTTGATAATTCCAGTCAGCCGCCGTTTGGTGAAAAAAAACCGGCCAATGTCGCACTGGCTACCGCCACCGAGGTAAAATATCTGCTTGCCTTGTCCATCGAAAATAACCACCGCAGGCATCGCCCGAATCCCACCTAACCTATCACCCAACTCTTTGTCGACAACCCACGGCACGTTCACCCCTGCCTCGTCGGCAAGCATGTCACCGTAAAGCCTCGTAGCGTTGGCCTCGCGTACATAGTTGAGTTTTTAGGCCAACCGCTCAGACAACTTGACATGTACCTGCGAAGTATCGATGACGCTGTCGTATCGTTTGTAGACGGCGAAGATTAGCTTGAGCTGGTTCAACTCGGCAGCCAAGCGCCTTCGCACGAACAGCCAGCCCATGGGCGGCGCATTGGCCTGCAACTGGGACAATTCGCGGGCGTATTCATTGGGTAGCGCATCGGGAAAGGTCGACAAGATTTGCGCTGCCTTCATCAGTGGCCCTTTCAGGCCAGCTAGCGCCACCTTCAGGTCGGTGGTGTATTTTTTGCGGTCCAGCTCGCGGCCAAGTAACGGCTGTCGGCGAAACGCACCGCCGTACCACCCATGGCGCTGTCGATGCGGCCGCGCAATGTCGAACCGTCGTCACCACTATCCGCCACGCCGCTTGTTCTCTCCGTCAATCACCGGCGTCCATCGCCGCCAATTCGTCGAGCAGGCTAGAAATGACGCCGAGCCCCTGATGCCAGAACGCCGGGTCAGTAGCGTCGAGGCCGAACGGCGCCAGCAACTCTTTGTGCCGCAACGTGCCGCCGGCGCGCAGCATCTCGAGATATTTCTCGGCGAAGTCATCGGCCGCCCCCTGGTAGACCGCGTAGAGCGAGTTCACCAGACAATCGCCAAAGGCATAGGCGTAGACGTAGAACGGCGAGTGGATAAAATGGGGAATATAGGTCCAGTAATAGCGGTATTCGTCTTCGAGGCGGATCGCCGGACCTAGGCTCTCGCCCTGTACCTCCATCCAGATATCGCAGATTTCCTCGGTCAGTAGCTCGCCCTCGATGCGCCGGTCATGGACCCGGCTCTCGAATTCGAAGAACGCGATCTGGCGAACCACAGTATTTAGCATGTCTTCGATTTTACCGGCCAGCATGACCCGCTTTTGCGCCGGATTAGGGGCCGCGTCGAGCAAATTCCGAAAGGTTAGCATTTCACCGAACACCGATGCGGTCTCGGCCAGGGTAAGCGGCGTATCGGCCATCAAATGACCCTGATCGGCAGCCAGGACCTGGTGCACCCCGTGACCCAGTTCGTGCGCCAGGGTCATCACGTCGCGGGTCTTACCCTGATAGTTGAGCAGCAAATAAGGATGCGCGCTGGGCACCGTCGGGTGGGCGAACGCGCCCGGCGACTTGCCGGGGCGGACCGGCGCGTCGATCCAGTCGTTATCGAAGAACTTTTGACCGAGCTCCGCCAATTGCGGCGAAAAGTGGCCATAGGCGCCGATCACCGTGTCGACCGCATCGCCCCAAGCGATAATCCGGTCGTCTTCGTCGGGTAACGGCGCGTTCCGGTCCCAATAATCGAGCTGCTCTGCACCAAACCAGCCAGCCTTCAGCGCGTAATAACGGTGCGACAAGCTGGGGTACATCACCTTAACCGTCGCGACCAGAGCGTCGACCACTTCGTCCTCGACGAAATTGGACAGATTACGGCTCGACACCGGCCGGGCGAAGTGACGCCATTTGTCTTCGATCTCCTTGTCCTTGGCCAGCGTATTGGTGATCAACGTGAACACCCGCACGTTGTCACCGAGAACCGCGCCGATAGACTTGGCCGCCGCCTTGCGCACCACGCCGTCGTTGTCGGACAGAAGATTAAAAACTTCGGCGCTGGTCATTTCTTCTTCGCCACGCGGCAGGGCGACCGTGAATCGCAGCGCCGCCACACTCTCATCGAACAGGCGCACCCACGCCGCTTTGCCGGCAACGTGTTTTTCGAGCAGCAACCGCTCGATTGTGTCGTCCAACTGATGCGGCAGGAATGCTCTGGTGTCGCGCAGCCAGGGCTCGTATTTCGCCAACGCCGGGTCGACAAGCTTTTCGGATAGCGCTATCTCTTCGATCTTGTTTATTTCCAGTGCGAAAAACAGCAAGTGGGTGGATATCTCGGTCACCGTCTCCTGCATAGTTTGATAAAATCGGCCCGATTCCGGTTCGGTTATATCGGCAGCATAGAGCAGCGAGGCAAAGCTCATCATGCGGCCCAGAACTTCATCGATTTTTTCGTATTCCCCGATAGCGGCGGCCAGTGCCGAGCCCGATATTTCCGCCATCTTTCCCTTATGGACCGTCTCGAACGCCTGCGCCTGCTTGCGCACCTGACCGGTCGCGGCATCTAGTTCGGCAGAGTCCCGGCCTGGGTACAAATCGTCCAGGTTCCAGGTGGGCAGGTCGCCCAGTGCCTTGGCTGAAACCGTGGCGGTGGCGGGAGCCAATAATTGTTTCAAGGTTGTCCTCGCAGGTCTGCTTGCAACACGCTCACAGATAAGCTCCATTAGCGTAGACAGCAACAGGTCAACTACTGTGAACAGGTACCGCTAACGCGAATGTGACCGGCTAGGGAAGATGATGGATTACGCTGAACGGTTCGACCAGTGGCAAACCCTGCCGCAAATGTTTTTCGCCAAGGCCGAGGAATTGGGCGACGGCCCGCTGTTATGGGCCAAACATTACGACGCCTGGCAACCGATTAGCTGGGCCGAAGCGAGCGCCGATGTGAGTGCCTTTTCGCGGGGCCTGCGTTCCTTGGACGTGGCGCCTGGCGACCGTGTCGTCCTGGTCTCGGAGAACCGACCCGAATGGGGTATCGCCGACCTAGCCATCATGTCGGCCCGCGCCTTAAGCGTTCCCGCCTACACGACAAATACGGTCGACGACTATATCCACATCCTGACCGATAGTGGCGCCGCGGTCGTCATCGTCTCATCGGCGCGCCTCGCCGAGCGCCTGCTGCCGGCGGCCAGCGCCGTCGACGGGGTTAAAACTATCGTCGCGCTCGAAGCACCAGCGGGTAAGGCCGAAGGTGTCGAGGTCATAAACTGGCAAAATTTATTGGCCCGCGGTCACGAACTACCCGATGACACTGTGGACTATCTCGCTGAGGCGGCGCGCACCGATACATGTTGCCTGATTTACACCTCCGGCACCGGCGGTAACCCCAAAGGGGTGATGCTCAGTCATGGCGCCATTCTGTGTAATTGCACGAGCGCCTATCATTTGTTTAACGATTGCGGCGAACTCGACCTCGATAATGATGTTTTTCTATCGTTCCTGCCCTTGAGCCATTCCTACGAACACACTTGTGGTCTCTACTTTCCGATCTCGATTGGCGCGGAGATCTATTACGCCGAAAGCGTCGACCGCCTTGCTGCCAACATGGTCGAAACCAATCCAACGATCATGACCGCAGTACCGCGCCTATATGAAAACATGCACCAGCGCATCGTCGCCAGCGTCGACCGCAAGGGCGGGCTGTCGGCCAAGTTGTTCCACAAGACCATCGAACTGGGAATCAAGCGCTACAAGCAAGGTCCAAGCAGCCTCAATCTCTGGGAAAAATTGCAAAACGCAATGCTCGATAGGCTAGTCCGCGCCAAGGTAGCCCAAAGGTTCGGTGGCCGCCTAAAGGCGTTCGTCTCCGGTGGTGCACCTTTGAACTACGATATTGGCTTGTTTTTTCTGGCGCTAGGCGTACGCCTGCTACAAGGATATGGGCAAACCGAAACGGCGCCGGTGGTCAGCGCCAACCCGCTCGACCGCATCAAAATTGACACCGTGGGTCCGGCGTTGCACGGCGTAGAAGTAAAATGCGCCGAAGATGGTGAATTGCTGGTGCGCGGCGAGCTCAACATGCAGGGTTATTGGAATGCACCCGACCTGTCCGCCGAGGCGCTAAAAGACGGCTGGGTCCATACCGGCGACATCGGCGAGTTCGACGCCGACGGCTACATCAAGATCACCGACCGCAAGAAGGATATCATCGTCAATTCGGGTGGCGACAACGTGTCGCCGCAACGGGTTGAAAATACGCTGTCCTTCGAACCCGAAATATCCCAGGCCATGGTCTATGGCGACAAGCGGCCTCACCTGGTCGCTCTGCTGGTGCCCGACGAAGAATTCATCGTCCAATGGGCAGCCGCAAAAGGCCATGCCAGAGATCTCGAAGCATTGTCAGCATCGGAGCCGTTCCACGATGCGCTACGAACGGCGGTGGACCGGGCCAACGCGCGGTTGTCACCCATAGAGCAGGTGCGACGCTTCATAATTGCCGGCGGAGGTTTCACTGTCGACAACGGCTTGATGACACCAACCTTAAAAGCCCGGCGCCACCTGATCACCGAGATTTACGGCGAACGCCTCGAGGCTCTATACGACCGCGCCTAGACGGCGTAGTGCGATCGCAGCAAAGCCGTACTCTTTAAACCCCATGATACTCACGGTACCAGGCAACAAACTTCGGAATACCCTCGTCGATCGTGGTCGAGGGCTGAAAGCCGAGATCGCGCTGGGTGGCATCGATGTCGGCGTAAGTCGCCTGCACGTCGCCGGGCTGCATCGGCTGGAAGTCGATTTCGGCCTTTTGCCCCAGTGCTTGTTCGATAAGGCCAATGAACCGCATCAGCGGCTCGGAGCGATGATTACCTAGATTATACACCCGGTGGAGCGGGCCATCAGCAGCAGGCGGCAGGTCGAGCGCTGCCATGACGCCGGCAACGATATCGTCGATGTAGGTGAAGTCGCGCTGCATATCGCCATGGTTGAACACCAGGATCGGCTCGCCGGCGAGGATCTTCGAGGTGAAAATATAAGCCGACATATCTGGCCGTCCCCACGGCCCGTAGACGGTGAAAAAGCGTAAGCCGGTCTGCGGCAAGCCGTAGGTATGGCTGTAGGCATGGCTCATCAACTCATCCGCCTTCTTGGTAGCGGCATAGAGCGACACCGGGTTGTCGACTTGGTCATCGACCGAAAACGGCAGCTTGGTGTTGCCACCATAGACGGAAGACGAACTGGCATAAACCAGCTGGGTCAATCCGTTGCCAAGGGACCGGGCGAATTCGAGCACGTTGAGGTGGCCCGCTAGGTTGGCGCGCTCATAGGCGCCGGGATTAGTCAGGCTATAACGGACGCCAGCCTGCGCCGCCAGATGGATGACCCGGTCAACGCCAGCGACGAGCGGCATGAGCGCGCCCTCGTCGGCGATATCCAGCCGCTTGAGGCGGAAGTCCTCATGCCCCAGCAGGCGTGCCAACCGCGCTTCCTTCAAGGCGACGTCGTAATAGTCGTTGACGTTGTCGACGCCGATCACGCTCTCGCCGCGCGTCAGCAGCGCTTCTGCAACGTGCATGCCAATAAATCCGGCAGCGCCGGTTAACAAAATGGCCACGCGACCGATACCTCTTCGACAGTAACTCGTGGGACATTGTTCGGCTCAAGGTATAACGAAGCGCCCGCACGATTTCACCATTTGTCTCAAGTGCCCCGGTTCGACACCGAATCGGGATTTACAATTGGTAATTATTTTAGGCCTCGGTGATAATTTTTCGTCGTAGCCGATTAGGTTACGTGCCGTTTATTGCGTTGTCACACGGGCCTGATCGAGCACATGGACAGATCGGTCAACCGACCTTACTTTTCACGCCAATGATTCGGCATTTGGCCCCACCGGCCCTTACGGAGGAAAAGATGGCGTTAACAGCTGTCAGTCTCGACGACAAATATACGCTGGAGTCGGGCAGGGTTTATTTAACCGGCACCCAGGCGCTGGTCCGCCTGCCGATGATGCAACGTCAACGGGACGTGAAAGCCGGCCTCAATACCGGCTGTTATGTCACTGGGTATCGCGGCTCGCCGCTGGGCGGCGTCGACCAGCAGATGCAACGCGCCCAGCAATTTCTCGAAAACCACCACATTGTGTTCCGACCCGGCGTCAATGAAGATCTCGCCGCCACTGCCATCTGGGGTAGCCAGCAGCTCAACCTGTTTCCCAACGCCAATTACGACGGCGTATTCGGCATGTGGTACGGTAAGGGTCCTGGCGTCGACCGCTCGGGTGATGTTTTCAAGCACGGTAATCTGGCCGGCGCGTCGCCGAACGGTGGCGTGTTGCTCCTCTCTGGCGACGACCATACCTGTAAATCCTCGACCACCGCGCATCAATCAGAATTCGGCTTTATCGACGCTATGATCCCGGTGCTCAACCCCGCCGGGGTGCAGGATTTCCTTGATCTCGGCCTCTATGGCTGGGCGATGAGCCGCTATTCCGGCTGCTGGGTGGGGTTCAAAACCATCGCCGAGACTGTCGACAGTTCGGCTTCGGTGCATATAGACCCGTACCGTGTCGATATTGTCACGCCGACCGATTTCCCGATGCCCGAAGGCAGGCTCAACATTCGCTGGCCCGACGAGTTCCTCGCCCAGGAGGAACGCCACCATCGCCACAAACTGTACGCTGCCCTGGCTTTTGCGCGGGCCAACAATCTCGACAAGGCAATCATCGACGGCCCGAAGCGGCGCCTTGGAATCGTCACCACTGGTAAATCCTACCTCGACGTGCGCCAGGCGCTCGACGACCTGGGTATCGACGAGGTACAGGCCAAGGGCATCGGTATCAGCCTGTACAAGGTCGGCATGTCGTGGCCGCTCGAGCGCGAAGGTATGCGCGAATTCGCCGAAGGCCTCGAGGAAATTCTCGTGGTCGAGGAAAAGCGTGCACTGATCGAAAACCAGATCAAGGAACAGCTCTACAACTGGCGTCCCGATGTGCGGCCGCACGTTCTCGGCAAGTTCGACGAAAGCGGCGAGTGGATTCTGCCATCGTCGGGCGAGCTGACCCCAGCGCGCATTGCCCAGGTGATCGCCGACCGCCTCGGCCGTTTCCACACTTCGCCGGCGATCGACGAACGCCTGGCGTTTCTTGCCCGCAAGGAAGCGTCGTTGGCGCAACAGCCGGAGTCACTCAAACGCACCCCCTACTTCTGCCCGGGCTGCCCTCATAACACGTCGACTCAGGTGCCCGAAGGTAGCCGTGCCCTGGCCGGTATCGGCTGCCATTTCATGGCGCTGTGGATGGACCGTAGCACCGCCACTTTTACCCAAATGGGGGGCGAAGGTGCTAGCTGGGTCGGCCAAGCACCGTTCACTAGCGACAAACACGTGTTCGTCAATCTCGGCGACGGCACCTACTATCATTCTGGCCATCTGGCGATCCGCCAGGCGGTCGCCGCCAACGTCAACGTGACCTACAAAATCCTCTTCAACGACGCCGTCGCCATGACCGGCGGACAGTCGTTCGATGGCCCCCTGTCGGTGGACCTCATCGCCCGCCAGGTCGCCGCCGAAGGCGTGGCAAAGGTCGTCGTCGTTTCCGACGAACCCGACAAATATCCCCTCGGTACCGAATTCCCCCATGGCACCACCGTGCATCACCGTGACGAGTTGGATTCCGTTCAGCGCAGCCTGCGCGACTGGCCGGGTACGACGGTGCTGATCTACGACCAGACCTGCGCCGCCGAGAAACGCCGCCGGCGCAAACGTAACCTGTTCCCCAACCCGCCTAAGCGGGTAATGATTAACGAAGCGGTGTGCGAGGGCTGCGGCGATTGTTCGGAGAAATCGAACTGCCTGTCGGTGGTGCCGATCGATACCGAGTTCGGCCGCAAGCGTGCCATCGACCAGTCGAGCTGCAACAAGGACTATTCCTGTGTCAACGGCTTCTGCCCCAGTTTTGTCACCGTTCATGGCGGCCAGTTGAAGCAACCTAAGACGGTCTCCGCTGGCGGTGCCGAGGGAGCGTTCAACGATGCCGCGCTACCGACCCCCAACTTGCCGCCGCTCGATACGCCCTACGGCATTATCGTCACCGGTATCGGGGGCACCGGCGTCGTCACCATCGGTGCTCTGCTCGGCATGGCAGCGCACATCGAGGGCAAGGGTGCTTCGGTGCTTGACATGGCTGGTCTCGCCCAGAAAGGCGGCGCTGTGGTCAGCCATATTCGCATCGGCACCAGTCCCGATGACCTGCACGCGGTGCGCATCGCCGCCGGCAGCGCCAACACGGTTATCGGCTGCGATCTCATGGTCGCCGCCAGCCCCGACGTTCTGGCGAAGATGCAACCGGGCGTTACCCGAGCTGTGATCAATAGCCACGAGACCATCACCGGCGACTTCACCCGCAAACCAGACATGAACCTGATGGGTGCGGAGATGGTTAAGATCATCGATATCGCGACCGGCGATGGCGCCGCTGATTTCGTCGAAGGATCGCGCCTAGCGACCGCCCTGCTCGGCGATTCCATCGCCACCAATCTGTTCATGCTCGGCGTCGCCTGGCAGAAGGGACTGGTGCCCATCTCCGCCGAGGCTTTGGCGCAGGCCATCGAGCTCAACGGCGTTGCGGTCGATTTCAACAAGCACGCCTTCCTGTGGGGTCGCCGCACCGTTGCCGACCGGGCGAAGGTCGAAAAAGCGGCAGCTCCGGTGACACCACTACGTCTGCAGGAGCCTGATATCGCAACGACGCTGGAAGACATCGTCGCGTTCCGCATTCGCGCACTGACCGCCTATCAAAACGAGACCTGTGCACGGAGCTACAAGGACTTCGTCGTCAAAGTTCAAAAGGCAGAAGCCGAGCGCGCCAAAGGCCTTAGCGGCCTCGCCGACGCGGTGGCGCGCTATTACTTCAAGCTGCTCGCCTATAAGGACGAGTACGAGGTGGCGCGCCTCTATACTAGCGGCGCTTTCACCCAACGGCTAAACGACCAGTTCGAGGGCAATTTCAAACTAAAATTCCATATGGTGCCGCCACTGTTTGCCAAGTACGACCTAGAGACTGGCCAACAGCTCAAGAAAGAATTCGGGCCATGGATGATGTTGGCCTTAGGGCTATTGGCGCGGCTGCGTTTCCTGCGCGGCAGTGCGGTGGACGTCTTCGGCTATTCCCGGGAACGCAAGCTCGAACGCCAACTCATCGCCAACTACGAGACAACCATCGACGAATTGCTCGGTAAGCTCAACCACAACAACCACGAACTGGCTGTGGCTATTGCAACGATCCCCGAGCACATCCGCGGATTCGGCCACATCAAGGACGAGCATCTGGAAAAAGCCAAAGCCGAAGAAGAAGCGCTGCTGCGAGCCTTCCGCAGCCCTAACGCGCCGACGGCCAAGGCGGCCGAGTAGCTCAGAACGGTTTGGCTACTAGCGGACGTTTGAGTTCCTTGGCTAGTTCTTCGCGCCATTCTCCATAGGGCTGGAAGCCCGGCTCCTCCCGGCACATTGCTTCGGTCTCGGCGACAATCTCGTCGTCGGACTTTGACAGGTCGAATGGCACCAGAACAGGTTGGTCGATAAACCACGGCGTATCGACGAAAAACTCAAGCGTGTTGTCCTCGGGGTCGTGAGCGTAAACCGACCAGGCGATACCATGGGTACCGACAAGCAGTTTCTCAGGACCGGTTCGTTCGGCTAACCGGTTGTGCATGATGCGCAGATCGTCGAGCGATTCGAGCCGGAACGACAGCTGGTTGATCGGGCCAGCGAAGAAGGCACCCTTACTGTTGCTACCAAGATCGCCGATATCGGCGTCGCATATCACGAACTGGTGGTGCTCCATGGGGTCCATGCTCATGAAGACCAACGAAACTCCTAGCGACTCGACCGATCCCCGGTCGGTAACGGTAAAGCCGACAACCTTAGTGTAGAAGTCCTCCATCAAGTCCATGTCACGGACATTGATGCCAAAATGGCTAAACTGGATCTTCGGTGCCCGGGCGGGAGCCTTTAGCGCAGTCATATCTGCCTCATCGTTATTCGGAAATCGGTAATAATTGTGACATAAATCCCGTTTCATGGCGTTGATTTGGATCATTTAGGCACAAAAACGGCAAATGACCCAAATCAAATAGCTCAGCCGCCCGGCCCGGTAGGCTCTACTCCATGGTTAGCAAACTTCTCAAACAGCACAACCTGCGGGTGCCACGCTATACGAGTTACCCGACCGCGCCGCAGTTTCACGGCGGTATCACGGCAAAAACCTATGTGGATTGGCTACAAAACTTGCCTAACGGCGCGCCACTATCGCTCTACCTACACATCCCCTATTGCCACGAAATGTGCTGGTACTGCGGCTGCCACACCAAGGCAACACGCCGCTATGCACCGGTGCGCGACTATGCCCGGATACTCGAGGCGGAAATCACTTGCATCGCCAACACCATCGGTCGCCGGCAAACCGTGAGCCACATTCACTGGGGCGGCGGCACGCCGACCATCCTGTCGAACAACGACCTGGACGCTGTTTTGGCTGGACTGTGGGACCGCTTCGAGTTTGCCAGCGATGTAGAAATAGCCATCGAAGCCGACCCGCGCACCCTAACGTATAAAAAAACAGTTGCCCTGGCAGATGCCGGCATCAACCGGGCGAGCCTAGGCGTACAAGACTGTAACGCCCACGTGCAGGCGGCGATCAACCGGCTGCAGCCATTCGAGCAAACGGTAGCGGCAGTCGCCGCCCTGCGCGCGGCGGGAATCCAGCGTATTAATATCGATCTGATGTACGGCCTGCCCCTCCAGACGGTTGACGACATTCGCCGCACAATCGACGCCGTGCTGCCGCTGGCGCCCGACCGACTAGCGGTATTTGGCTATGCCCATGTGCCGTGGATGAAAAGCCACCAGAAAATGATCGACGACACGGCACTACCCGGTGCCGACGAGCGCCTGCAACAATCGGAAGCCATGGCGCAGGCGCTGGTGGCGAACGGTTACCAACGCATCGGCCTCGATCACTTTGCCCGCACCGACGACGCACTCAGCGTCGCCTTGCAGACCGGCAACCTCCGACGCAATTTTCAGGGGTACACCACCGACCAGGCGGACACCCTGATCGGCTTCGGCGCTTCGGCGATCGGTTCGCTGCCCCAGGGTTATGTCCAGAACAGCGCCGATTTCGGCGATTACGGCCGGGCGATAGGCGATGGCCGCCTGGCCACCGTGCGCGGCGTCGAGTTGAGCGATGACGATCGCCAGCGCCGCGCCATCATCGAGCGCCTAATGTGCAGCATGACGGTTAATCTCGACGATATTAGCGCCAATTTCGCCAACGAATTAACAGCGCTGCAGCCCTTCGCGGATGATGAGCTGGTATGCCTCGACGGCGCTACCGTTACGGTGACCGAGGCCGGCCGGCCGTGGCTACGGGTGATCTGCGCTGTCTTCGACAGCTATCTGCAGCAGAACGAGGCACGCCACTCAGCCGCCGTTTAGAAAACCGCTGGTCAAACCCCCACGGCGCTACGGTAGACCTCGAGCAAATGTTCCTGCTCCTGGCGTTCGCTGGGCTCGAGCTTGCGCAGGCGCACAATCTGGCGAATGGTCTTGGTATCGAAGCCGGCGGACTTGGCCTCGGACAAGACCTCTCTTATATCGGAATTCAATCCGGTGCGATCTTCTTCCAACCGCTCGATGCGCTCTATGAAGCTGCGCAATCGGTCCACAGCGATGCCACTCGTATCGGCCATTGGCCTTCTCTCCCCAAATTCCTGATATTCACCGCTGAAACAGCAATGCTAGACTTTGCGCCCGGCGACTAAATTTATTCGTTTGACCTACTTGGGGTGTTTAACGTCGTAGGTGGCCTGTTGCTCGGGCGTCGCCTCAGTCTGATATTTTGCCTTCCACTCGGCATAGGGCATGCCATAGATAATCTCGCGTGCCGCCTTATCATCCAGACCAAGACCCTTTTCTTCCGCCGCCTCCCGGTACCATCTAGACAGGCAGTTGCGGCAGAAATCGGCCAAATTCATCAGGTCGATATTCTGCACGTCGGGGTTGTCGCGCAGATGCTGTACCAGGGTACGGAACGCCGCGGATTCAAGCTCCGTGCGAGTGTTGACATCAATTTCGATCATGGTTGGTTTCCCGTAAAATCGGCTGTAGCTTCACGACGGCATCATAAAACCGACTACCAATTAATATGGACTTCTTGAGGCGGAAGGCCAACCCACTGAAAATCGGTCGGCCTCAGACCGCGCCATCGACCGTTTCCTTGACCAGCCAGACCAGGGAATAGGTGTAAAACTCCGTATCGGTTTACAAAAAACCGGAAAACACGGGCCCTTGATACGCCCGCCCCACCTCGAAAGAGGGATGAGCGAATACCAAGACGAAGTCCAAAATTACCGAGACCAGTGCCGGCCATGCCGGAGTTTGGTGCTGAAACTTGTTCACCAAGAAAAAGGCAAAAGCTACCGGCACCGCATAGGCCAGAAACAATGTATTGACCACCGGACAATCGCCGACGCGGAGAACCACAGGGTCATAACCGCGACCTGGCAAAACGCTATGACGGCGAGGACGCGGCCTCAGCTGAACAACACGGCAGAAAACCCGACACTATTTTACACACAACTACCGGACAATAGGTAGCCGACCGACGCCGCACCCGCCCAATGACAAGTGCGTGTGCAGAAACCTTCGATCAGGCGGCCTTGGCTTCCTGACGCTGTGCAACCACCGTATCGGCTTCGCGGCCCGACAGCTCCTGCAGGTGATCGAACTCGTAGCGGAAGGTGCCAGTACCCTGGGTTAATGATCGTAGCTCGATGATCAGATCAGCCATTTCCGACTGTGGCATATTGGCGTTCACCGTGTCCCAACCGACCCAGCCGTCCTTGGCGTCGAAGCCCAATATCTGGCTGCGCCGACCGCTGACGATCTGATTAACTTTGCTAGTATGTTCCGATGGTACGTCGATCTCGACCTTGAAGATCGGCTCGAGCAGGATCGGCCCGCACTTGGGCATGCCCTCGCGCATGGCCGTCTGGGCTGCGGTCTGAAAAGCCATGTCGGAAGAATCCACCGCATGGTGTTGACCGTCGAACAAACAGACCTCGACGTCGACCACCGGGAAGCCCAGCGGACCCTCTTCGAGATAGCGGCGCACACCGGTTGCCACCGATGGGATGTACTGGCGCGGCACCGAACCGCCGACGACACGGCTCGTAAACTCGAATCCATCGCCGCGCGGACGCGGGCCGATTTCGATATGAACGTCGCCAAACTGGCCATGCCCGCCGCTTTGCTTTTTGTGACGGGCGTGCTGTTCGATCTTCTTGCGGATAGTTTCCTTATAGGGAACGCTGGGCCGGCGGGTCAAAACGCCGACATTATACTTCTCGGCCAATTGCTCGGCGGCGACCGTTAGATGGATTTCGCCCTGTCCGTGCAACACCAACTCGTGGGTGTCAGCATTGTGGTCGAAGAGGTACGACGGATCTTCCTCAACCAATTTGGCCAGCGCCGACGACAGCTTCACTTCGTCATCGCGCTTCTCGACCTCGATCGCGACAGCGTAGACGGGTGACAGCGGGCCATCCCATGGATCGCCACCCTCACCACGACCCGCCTCGGTTAGCACATCACCTGTCTTTACCTCTTCGAGACGGCCCAGGGCAACGACATCGCCGAGGCCCGCTTTGTTGACCTTCTCCTGGTCGTGGCCAAACATCTGGAACAAGCCACCAATCCGTTCCCCGCCAAGTTGCATGCTGTCGCGTATTTCACCCGACCACACGCGGATGTGGCTGAGTTTCCCCGAGCGTGCCTGGGTGGTCTTGAAAACCTGGGCCACCGGATCGCCGCTGGTATCGAAGCCGCGCCGCGCCGCCGTGGTTACGGGGCTAGGCGCGTCGTGGCGCAACGATTTCCACAGACGGAATACACCGCTTTGAATTTCGCCGGCACCGATCATCACCGGAACGATGTTGTCGACGGCGACATTTTCGATGAGCTGCCGGTAGATGTCTTTTTCGTCAGGAACCAAGTCTTCGAGCAGTTGTTCCAGCATATCGTCGTTAAAATCGGCGAGTGATTCGAGAAGCTCCTGGCGTGCCATGGTTTGCTCGTCGGCGAGTTCGGCCGGCACTTCGACTACGGTCGAGGGTTCGCCCGCTTTGTACTGGTAGGCGCGCTGGCTAATTAGGTCGACATATCCGGTGGTTTTATCGCCGTCGCGGATCGGCAGGTGGCGCAAGACCAGTGGTAATTCGGAAACCTCCTGCAACGCGGTGAGGGTTTCTTCTAGGCTCGATTGGGGATTGTCCATTTTGTTGATGAATAGGACATGGGGAACCGAGCGATCGTTTAAGAATTTTAAAATCGGCGCTACTGCTTTCGCCTTGGTGGCATCCGGCTCGACGACGACAACCGCGATGTCCGCCGCCATCAGCGCGCTGCGGCCATCTAGCGAGAACTCGATCGAACCAGGACAGTCGAGGATGGTCCAATCTTCGTCCATAAACTCACAATGGGCGATATTGAGTTCTACGCTCATCTGCCGTTTTCGGGCGACCGCTGAAGCGTCGCCGACCATATTACCTTCTTTTACCGAACCCTTGCGTCTGATTGCACCAGTCGCCGTCAACATGGCCTCGAGCAAGGTGGTTTTACCGCTAAGATACGGGCCCACAAGCGCTACGCAGCGCGGACCCGAGCCTACAGTGTCCGCCATATCATCCTCCACAAGCGAGAAGTCACGCACCCTGCACCCGCCGGTGCGTTTTGTTTTTTTTATCGTTTCATTTATGGGGCAGTAGAGTCCAGCGGAAAGGTCCACAGCTTAGTTAATAGGCTAGGATTTCTGCAATTCCGGCTGCTGCAGCTAACTGTCTTACGGCGCCCGCCCGGCCCCGAAGTTCAGTTAATTTCTGGCGCGCTTAGACATTTTCAGAATCCCTACCCAGCGCCGGTCTGGCAGGCGCTTATGTAAGCGCAGTGCAGGCCCGCTGGATGCGAATGCACGCCTCTTCCAGAAGCTCGGTCGCGGTCGCATAGGAAATTCGGAAATAGGGCGACAGGCCGAACGCTTCGCCGTGCACCGCGGCCACGCCTTCGGATGCGAGCAAATAGGTGACCACATCCGCGTCGCTGGCCAGCGTCTTACCGTCCGGTGTTTTTTTGCCAATCATCCCGGCTACCGACGGATAGACGTAGAATGCCCCGGCCGGCATCGGGCACTCGATCCCCAGCGCCTGGTTGAGCATCGACACCACCAGATCACGGCGCTCCTTGAATATCTTGTTGTGCTCTTCAATGAAGTCCTGCGACCCAACCAACGCTTCGACCGCCGCCCATTGGGAAATCGTCGAGGTCGACGTGGTCGATTGCGACTGGATCATGTTCATCGCCTTGATTAGCTCGACCGGTCCGGCCGCGTAGCCAACTCGCCAGCCGGTCATGCAATAAGCCTTGGACACGCCATTCAGCGTCAACGTGCGCTCGTATAATTCCGGCACCACCTGGGCGATGGTGAAAAATTCGAAGCCGTCATAGACGATTTTCTCGTACATATCGTCGGGCATGATCCACACATGCGGATGTTGCTTAAGCACCTCGCCCAACGCCTTTAATTCGTCGGCGGTATAGGCCGCGCCGCTGGGATTGCACGGCGAGTTCATCATGAACCACTTGGTGCTGGGCGTGATCGCCGCCTCGAGCTGCTCCGGCGTAATCTTGAAGCCGGCCTCGGAGGGACACTCGACGACAACGGGAACGCCCTCGGACAACAGGGTGATATCGGTGTACGACACCCAATAGGGCGCCGGAACGACAACCTCGTCGCCCGGGTTCACCGTCGCGGTCAATGCGTTATAGATGGTTTGCTTGCCGCCACAGCCGACGCTGATCTGCGCCGGGGTGTATTCCAGCCCGTTGTCGGTTTTGAGCTTCTCGCAAATCGCCTCGCGCAGTGGCAAAATCCCAGCTGGTGGGGCGTATTTGGTTTCACCTTCCGCCATCGCCCGGGCCGCCGCATCCTTGATGTTCTGCGGGGTATCAAAATCGGGCTCGCCAGCAGCGAGACCTATAATATCGCGGCCCTGGGCCTTTAATTCCTGCGATAGGGTGTTGATAGAGATCGTTGGAGACGGCTTGATGCTGCTCAGGCGATCGGCGAGAAAAGCCATTGTTCAGTTCCGTTTTACGCGGGTTACGTCGGCTGTAGACGGCGCGAAACTAGTACCCTTCGCTGCACTGCACAAGGCGCGATATAAGTTCAGTCAGGATTGTTGGGTGTACGGTATGCAAAACAGCGAATGCACCGCCAGCAAGGGGAAAAGGGGTATGCTGGCGGTACACCGCTTTGTGGCGTAGGGGCCGGTCACCCACGTGGAGCCACCGGAGCCTACCCGACTATTCAACCCGACCAGGTTCACACGTCGTTGCGCGCATTCTCTTGGCCAAACGGCCTACTCTCCCCGATTGTGGATGTCGCGGGGGAGCTTATTTCTATCTAGCGACAACCACACGGTTACGAGCATGAAAATTGCCATTGCGCCGGTCACGATGAAAAGCAGGATGAGATTTTCAGCCGGCATGGCTATTTTCCTAGTCAAGCATCGGGGAGAAGTTAGCCCGATGCCGACAGAAAACATTGATATGAGTCAATTTTTCAAAGTTCTTTTTGGCCGCATCGATGTCTGACCTCTAGACGGACTGGCTTTTCTGACTGCCGTCACCCTATATAGATGCCATGGCCGACCTCACCGAAGTCCAAGCGAAATATTTTCCCGCAGCAGCCGAGCTGCCGGCGCGCCGGTTCGAGGGCGACCATCCCGCCGGCTGCGGACCGGCGTCGTTCGAGCTGATGTCGGATTACCAGCCCGCCGGCGATCAGCCCCAAGCGATCACCGAACTGGTCGGTGGACTACAGGGCGGCGGGCACGATCAGGTGTTGCTCGGCGTCACCGGCTCGGGCAAGACCTTCACCATGGCCCAGACCATCGCCCAGACAGCCCGGCCGACGCTAATCCTGGCGCCTAACAAGACCCTGGCGGCCCAACTGTACGCCGAGATGAAGAGTTTCTTCCCCAACAACGCAGTCGAATATTTCGTCTCCTATTACGACTATTACCAGCCCGAAGCCTACGTGCCGCGCTCGGACACCTACATCGAGAAGGAATCGTCGATCAACGAGCAGATCGACCGCATGCGCCACGCCGCGACGCGGTCCCTGTTTGAGCGCACCGACGTCATTATCGTCGCCTCGGTGTCGTGCATCTACGGCATCGGCGACGCTGAGTCCTATTTGAAGATGGCCAAGGCCTACCGGGTCGGTGACAAGGCCGACCGCACGCAAATTCTGCGTGACCTAACCGAATTACAGTACCGCCGCAACGACACCGATTTCCACCGTGGCACCCTGCGCTCGCGCGGTGACACGCTGGAAATCTTCCCCGCGCACTTGGAAGACCGGGCGTGGCGGCTGTCGCTGTTCGGAGACGAGATTGAGGCGATCTGGGAGTTCGACCCGCTGACCGGCGAAAAGACCGCCACCCTCGAAAAGGTCAAGGTGTTCGCCAATTCCCACTACATCACGCCGAAACCAACCTTGCACCAGGCGGTCAAAACTATTCAGGCCGAGCTCGTCGTCCGACTCGAAGAGCTGCATAGCAAAGGTAAGCTACTCGAGGCGCAGCGGCTCGAGCAGCGCACCACGTTCGATCTGGAAATGATCACAGCAACCGGCTCCTGCGGCGGCATCGAAAACTATTCGCGCCACCTCACCGGCCGCAAGCACGGTGAGCCGCCACCGACCCTGTTCGAGTATCTGCCCAGCGATGCCATCCTGTTCGTCGACGAATCCCACATTACGGTGCCGCAGATCGGCGGCATGTTCCGCGGCGACTTCGCCCGTAAGTCGACCCTGGCCGAGTTCGGCTTCCGCCTGCCCTCGTGCGTCGACAACCGGCCGCTCAAGTTCGAGGAATGGCTCGAGATGCGGCCCGACACGATCTATATGTCGGCGACGCCGGGCGACTGGGAGCTCGAAAAGACCGGCGGCGTGTTCGCCGAGCAGGTGGTGCGCCCGACCGGCCTCATCGACCCGGTGTGCATTATTCGACCAGTGAAAACCCAGGTCGATGACCTCATCGCCGAGTGCCGCGACGTCGCCGCCAAAGGCATGCGGGTGCTGGTCACCACGCTAACCAAGCGCATGGCCGAAGACCTCACCGAATACATGCACGAGCAGAACATCCGCGTGCGCTACATGCATTCCGACGTGGACACGCTGGAGCGCATCGAAATTCTGCGCGACCTGCGGCTCGGCGTGTTCGACGTGCTGGTCGGCATCAACCTGCTGCGCGAGGGTCTCGACATTCCTGAATGCGCGTTGGTCGCCATTCTCGACGCCGATAAGGAAGGCTATCTGCGCTCCAAGACGTCGCTTATTCAGACCATCGGGCGGGCCGCGCGCAACATCGACGGCCGCGTAATTCTCTACGCCGATACCATGACCAAGAGCCTGACCGCAGCATTGGAGGAAACCAACCGGCGGCGCGAGAAGCAGCAGGAATATAACGCCGCCAACGGCATCACCCCGGAATCGATCCGTACCAATATCGCCGATATCCTCGACAGTATGTTCGAGCGCGACCGGGTCACCGTGGATACCGGCGATGCGGAGACGCTACACCTGGTCGGCAACAACCTGCAGACCCACCTGATGAGCCTGGAAACCCGCATGCGCGAGGCCGCGGCCAACTTGGAGTTCGAGGAAGCGGCGCGGCTGCGCGACGAAATCCGCCGCCTGGAAGCTCAGGAGCTGGAACTGCTCGGCGAAAGCGAGGCCTCGCTGGCCAAGGATGACGGCAACGGCCAACCGGCCGTACGACGCGCCGAGCGCACCAAGACCTCACTAACTAGCTCCAAGCAGCGCGACACCGGGCGACACGGCAAACGCCGGAGCCGGTAGAGAATCTAATCAGTTCAGGCTAAGGATTACTTGCCTGCTCAATTTCAATCGGCAGGGTCAGCTTGGTGTGGGACGTAATAATACCGCCGCGATCGTCGATGTCGACCGAGTCGTAGCGCTGCTTATAAACCTCGGGTAGCGGCCAGTCGCCGGGGAGCGACAACCACAGAAGCAGATGGTAAACTGGTTGACGCCCTGTCGCTGCGCGACTTCCTCAGTTACGCGTTCGACGAGCTCAAACAACCAAGAACAACTCTGGGAAACCATATAGATTAGGCCCATGGCGTCCTGGCTTGAATTAACGCAACAGTGGCTAACGTCGGCACGTGCCATGGGCCTGGTGCTCGCGGCGAGCGTTATCGTGCTCGGAGCGGCGCTGTTGTCGCAATATGTCGGCGGACTACAGCCATGCGTCCTCTGCCTCTTTCAGCGCGTACCCTACGCGCTGACCATCTTCCTAAGCGGATCGGTATTGGCCCTGTTGGCGTTTGGCGGCCAGTCATGGCCAACACTAACTCGCGGCGCGCTAACCGTTTGCGCCGTGTTGTTCTTCGCCGGCGCGAGCATCGCCGCCTATCATGTCGGCGTCGAGCAGGGCTGGTGGTCCGGCACCGCTTCTTGCTCGGGGCCCGACCTCAATGCGATGATGATCGACGAGCTGCGCAAACACCTCTTAAGCGCGCCAATCGTGCGCTGCGATGAGGCCGCCTGGTCGTTGCTCGGCATATCGATGTCTGGCTACAACTTTTTAACGTCGCTCGCGTTATCCGGCGCCTGCATATGGCTGGCGCGTTCCGCCAGGCGGCCATAAAAAGGACAAAATCAAGGAAATACTGGATACGTATTTTGGAGAGAAAACTTTGAGCCTATATCGACACGTCCGGCGTATCGCATTCGCCGTTTTACTAGCTGTTTTGGCGACCACCCCAGCTGCCGCCATCGACACCGAAGCAGCGCTAAAAGAACGGGCCATTGGCGACCCAGCAGCGCCGGTGACCGTGATCGAATATGCGTCCTTGACCTGCTCGCACTGCGCCAGCTTCCACAACGACACCTATAAGACATTCAAAAAACGGTATATCGACACCGGAAAAGTGCGGCTGATCTACCGGGACTTTCCCCTCGACGGGGTCGCGCTGCGCGCCGGGATGATGGCCCGCTGCACCATCAACCAACGTTATTTCGGCCTGTTGCAAGTGCTATACAAATCCCAAAATAATTGGGCCCGCGCCAAAAACCCCGTGGCTGAGCTGGCAAAAATTGGCCGACTTGCCGGGATCGATCAGGCTACTTTCGATGCCTGCATGACGTCCGAAGAACTAATCAATGGCATTATTGGCATACGCCAAAAAGCCGCTACTGCCGGCGTGCACAGCACCCCCGCTTTCGTCATCGGTGGCAAGGTTTACCTGGGCGGCCGCTCTATCGACGATTTTGCCAAAATTATCGACCCGCTACTTAAGCAGAAATAGGGTACGGCCCAAGACCTATAGTTCACCCTAACGCCGTGACCCGCCGTTCGTGGTAAGCTTGGCTGCCTCACTAGTTATCTCTTAACGAGAGCTACGCCATTATCCGTAAGCCGCCCAGGATCCTGTTGCTGACCGTTCTGATTTCTGGCAGCGCGATCGCCTACAACATGTTTTTGCCGTCAATGCCCGATATCGCGCGGGAATTCGGCGTGAGCGTACTGTCGGTGCAAAGCTCGCTAATCGCGTTTTTGATAGCCTATGCGGCGGGGCATCTGTTTTACGGCGGCGTCGCCGACCGCTATGGTCGGCGTCCGGTTCTGCTGTGGGGACTGGCCATATACGTCCTCGCAAGCTTGGCCTGCGCGCTGTCAACGTCGATGACGATGCTGATCGCTGCGCGCGCCCTGCAAGGCGTCGGCGCAGCCGGATCGATGGTGATGGTGCGCTCAATCGTGCGCGATCTCTACGACCGTCAGCAATCGGCGCGCGCGCTCGCTGTCATTTCGACGGCCATGGTGTTCGCGCCGGCGACCGCACCCGCCCTCGGCGGCTATCTTCACGCACAATTCGGCTGGCAGGCTTCGTTTGTGTTTCTTGCCGTGCTTAGCACCGTTCTGTTCGCCTACTGCACGGTGCGTATGGCGGAGACGCATCAGGCGCACGGCAGCAATCTGCTCAGCAACCTCAAGGCAATGGCGCTCGGTTATCAGGTTCTCGCCGGCCAGCGGGTCTTCGTCGCTTATAGCCTGAACATCGGCTTCATCAGCGGCGCCTTGTTCGCCTGGTTCGCCGGTATACCGATTGTGCTGATCGACAGTTACGGTGTCTCTCCCAATGATTTCGGTTATTTGATGCTGACCGGCACTTTGGGCGCGTTCTTCGGTTACGCCAGTACCATCTGGCTGACCGGCCGGCTGGGCGTCAACCGCATGATCGTGATTGGGTCGGCGATTGGTCTGGGCGGTGCAAGCCTCTATCTCGCCCTGCCTCTGTTTGGCGTCTTGACCCCGCTAGCGGCGATTGCGCCTATGTCCCTGTTTAATTTTGGCTTAGCGGTCACCTTCCCTAACGCCATGGCCGCCGCAGTCAGTGTGCGACCGGAACTCGCCGGCACCGGTGCGGCGATCAACGGGCTGTCGCAATATGGCATCTCCGCTATCACCACTTTGGTGGTCGGTCTTCTCGCCAGCAACACGCACTTACCGCTGGCCTGGGTGATCTTCGCCATGCAGGCCGCCGCCGCCATCGCTAGTTGGGTGGGATGGCGCGCCCGGCCCGCGGAATAAATTAGTTCGCACCTTCTGCTTGCCAGGCGATAGCTCTCCAAGGCGTGCGCAAGGATTTTCCGAACCGGCATCGAATCGTCGAGCGACCGCAAATTACGGCTCTTGATCTTCTATCCTTTAGGCGTTCGCGTCACGGCCCAGCGGTTGGCGATCACGCGGTAGATGCTGAAGCCCGACAAAAATCCATGGCTAGGTAGCTCCCGGTTTTTGCCGACCGCCTCAGCACTGATCTTCGCCATGCTCGGCCTGGTGGCCGGCATTTTCGCCACGCACATGGAACACGTGGCGGGCGCCAGTGTGCTCATCGTCGCGCCGCCTGACCGTGGCGGAAAGTTATGAAGTCTTGCTGGCCGAACCGGTGCGGCTAGTCAGCCTTTTCAATCCAGTGTTCTACCTCATCAGCGGTTTTGGCTACGCCGTCACCGGGCGCAACGAAGCCGCACCGGTTCTGATGATCGTCGTGACCTTTGTTCTGGCAGTTGTATTCACCGCCATCTGCGTTCAGATGATCGCGATGGGGTACCGCCTGAAGAATTAAGACGGGTTATTTCTAGCTAAACAGGCTGACAGGACGTCCGGCCGGTTCATGCGCTCGAAATATTTCTGGTGATAGTCCTCACCTTCCCAAAAGGTGCCCGCCGGCTCGATCGCGGTGACAATTTTGCGATTGTGCTTGCCCGATAGCGCTAACGCCTCTTTTGAAGCTCGAGCCACCGCCTCCTGCGCATCATTGTGGAAAAAAATCACCGAGCGGTATTGGGTGCCGATGTCGGGCCCTTGACGGTTCTGCTGCGTCGGATCGTGAATTTTCCACAGCACCTCAAGTAGCTGATCGTAGGAAGTCTTCCCTGGGTCGTATTCGACATGGACAACCTCGGCATGGCCGGTGGTGCCGTTACAAACCTCCAGGTAGGTCGGCTTCGGTTTGCTGCCACCCATATATCCGACCCAGGTGGCAGTTACACCGTCAACCTCGTCGAACACATGCTGCGGGTGCCAGAAGCACCCGGCGCCAAACGTTGCCTTTGCCATAATCTACCCTCCCGCGGAGATTCTACCGGTTTTATAGTTGGAGATTGCCACCTATTTGGCAATGGTCACGACTTTCTACGGACCACAAAACATAAATTATTCGTAATATAAATACATTTACACAAATGATACGATAAATACGAAAATTTATAAAAAATACTGGTATAGGGAGAGGGTCTCAAAATACTAAAAGATTGAAAGATAGCCAGATTCATTTATTCCAGACAATGCGGGTCGGTGTCATAGCACCACCCTTCAGAGTAGAAAGTGGCTACCCTCCTCAGCGCGTCCTAACGTTCGATGATACAAAGGCACCCGTTGATAACTGAGCAGTGCCCGAGGACCATCACGTCCGTTCTGCGCTGGCCTTCGCACGGCAATGTGAACGGCCGTCACTGCTAATTCATTGCCAAGCCGGAGTGAGCCGGTCTCCAGCCATTGCATTGGCTATATTTCCCGACTGGCTGGCTTCAGGACGTGAGGAAGAGGTTGTGCGAGAGCTAATGCAAGTGGCACTCCCCTGCACGCCAAATACGCTTGTGGTAAAACTTTCGGATAAAGTTCGTGGATGCGAAGGACGGCTAACTTCGGCACTCCAGAAAGAAATTTGAAGGACTTTTAGTGAATTAGTTTTCGTTTATCCCGTGGTCCCTGGTGTGCAGTCGCTTCTTCCAGGTGCTTTCTAGTTACTGTACTTCATTAGGATTTGCATCGGGGAAACAACCCGCAAGGATTAAGAATTTAAAGTTTTCGGGATTCCGCTTACGGAGCTCCTTGTTGCCTCCATCTCCCGTCACGGCGCAGTTCATCCAACGGCCTAGGAGATTATCTTTGCCATAGGCTACTTCGAGATAGCTCTTACCGCCACTGACATTGCAGCCCATAGACAACGCCAAATTCGATCGTGATATCGATCAAGCTCGTCACTACTTGAATTTATTTCCTCCTGCAATCCGGCCCGCTTGCTTCGTATATAATATCGTATAACAGCGCTGAACCTTACTATCACCCCCAATCTTTGCCTGCCTAGGCTAGCTTCAAGAATTCTCCTTGAAACCACCGCCCGGGCGGACGATTTAAACTCCTAATGACCTTTTTCATGTCTCGCCGGCCCATATCACCGGCACCGTCGCGCGGATCAGCCTGGAGATAGTTATCGACTACCTGGTTTTCATCAAGGCCGGCGTGGGATTAGCACTTTTGCTGTTTGCAGCCGACTACCTGGTTCGCGGCGCGGTTGCGCTGGCGCGGCTTAGCGGCGTTTCACCCCTCATCATCGGGCTGACCATTGTCGCCATTGGCACCTCGGTGCCCGAGTTCGTCACCGCTCTAGCCGCCTCACTATCCGGCGCTACCGATATGGCGATCGGAAACGTCGTCGGTAGCAACATCGTCAACATGCTGCTTATTCTGGGCATCGCTGCAATAATCCGCCCGATCGCCGTTAGCGTGAAAACCATAGCCCGCGACACCACGATGGTTGTCGGCGCAACGGCGCTGTTTGTCGCCATCGGCGTCACCTGTGGATTCAACCTATGGCGGGGCGCTCTGCTCGTGTTTTGCCTGCTCGGTTATTTGTATCTGACCTACAAAGCAGAGAAGGTAGAGAATAACGAGGAGGCGTTGCACGCGCGCGAAGCCGAATACATCGGCGGCGTGCCGGGGCACACATGGGTCGCTTTCGTTTTTCTGGTCGGCGGATTGGCCGGCATCATTGTCGGCGCAAAACTACTGGTCGACGGTGGCCTGGGTATCGCCGAGGCATTTAACGTATCGCGTACAGTTGTTGGACTCACATGGATTGCGGTCGGCACCAGCCTGCCCGAGCTCGCCATCGTGATTGTCGCCAGCTTGCGCGGGCATAGCGACATCGCCCTGGGCAACGTGCTCGGCAGTAACATATTTAACTTGCTGGGCATAACAGGTGGGGTTGCCATGATCACGCCGCTCGATATGCCGAACGAGGTTATGAATTTTGATATTTGGGCATTGCTCGGTGTCACCATCTTATTGCTGCCCTTGATGATCACGGAAAACAAAATCAGCCGCATGGATGGCCGGCTCCTGGTCGGGCTTTATATCGTCTACCTGGCCGCCCAACTGGAACCCGTACGCCAGCTTTTTGCCCAGGCGTGAGGAGGCACGCAAAGCCCCTGCGCCAACGTGACAAATTTAGTAGTATCTGCACCTTGAAAATTGACCGTTGGCCGGATCGTGTGTGGGAATTGGCAACAGATCGAGGGACGTTGAAGAGCCATGATAACGGCAGACCAAGCCGAGCTTAAAAACGGGACGGGCGCCAGCCATGTTGGCCTGGAAGCTCTGCGCCAGGCGCTTCCCACGTTACCCGCGGGACCCGGCGTGTACCGTATGCTCAACAGTGGCGGCGACGTTCTTTACGTCGGCAAGGCCCGTAGCCTAAAACGGCGGGTTACCAGCTATACGCAATTGACTCGGCTACCCATCCGCCTGCAACGCATGGTTTCGCAAACCGTAGCACTGGAAGTCGTCACGACCCATACCGAAGCCGAAGCGCTGCTGCTAGAGTCGAACCTTATTAAGCGCCTGGCACCGCGCTACAATGTGCTACTACGCGACGATAAGAGTTTTCCCTATATTCTGCTCACCAGCCAGCTTAGCCGTAAGATCCTCAAAACCGGCGCCAGCCCGCAGAAACAACGGCGCCAGCAGCAGGATAGCGCTACGCCGGGTTCCAAAAGTATTGGACCTACTCCAGCAGATTGGGTCGGCGTTACCAAGTACCGCGGCGCCCGCACCGCCGAGGGTGAGTATTTTGGGCCCTTCGCGTCGGCTGGGTCAGTCAACCGCACGCTCAATGCCCTCGAGCGAGCGTTCCTGTTGCGCAGTTGCACCGACGCGGTGTTTTTGGGACGCTCGCGCGCCTGCCTGAAATATCAGCTCAAACGCTGCAGCGCCCCTTGCGTCGGCTACATCTCGACCGAGGAATATGGCGAGCTGGTTAAACAGGCGCGCAATTTTCTCGGCGGCCAATCGCGCGAGGTCCAAGACAGCCTGGCGGAGGATATGCAGGCAGCCAGCGATAACCTCGAATTCGAGGGCGCCAGCAGAATTCGCGACCGCATCCGCGCTCTCACGCAGATACAGGCCCATCAGGACATCAACGTCGAAAATCTCAAGCTGCCGGAAGCCGATGTAATCGCCGCCTGGCAAATCGCCGGGCAAACCTGCATCCAGGTGTTCTTTTTTCGTGGCGGACGTAATTACGGCAATCGCGCCTATTATCCGCGCCACGACAAATCGGTCGATGTAGACGAGGTTCTCGCCGCATTCATCGGCCAGTTTTACGAGAACAAGCAACCGCCGCGCGTCATACTTCTCAGTCACCAGGTGCCCGAACACGAATTATTATCGGCGGCGTTGACGGTCCGCGCCGACCGGAAGGTGGTTGTTACCCACCCAGTTCGCGGAACGCGGCGCAAGTTAGTGCAGCATGCCCTCGACAATGCTCGCGACGCGATGCAGCGCCGAATGGCGGAAAAAGCCACCAACCAAGAGCTTTTGGAAAAGGCGGCAGAACTGTTCGGTCTCGACTTATCCCCGGCCCGCATCGAGGTCTACGATAACTCCCATGTCGGCGGCCAGCATGCGATTGGCGCCATGATCGTCGCCGGTCCCGACGGTTTCATCAAAGGTGCCTACCGCAAATTCAACATGAAGGGCGACGATTACGCGCCCGGTGACGATTACGCCATGATGCGCGAAATGCTGAGCCGCCGTTTCGCCCGCGCGACCAAGGAAAACCCCGAACGCTCCGCCGGGCAATGGCCCAATCTGATCCTAATCGATGGCGGTCAGGGCCAGTTGAGTGCCGCGGAGGGCGCGCTGGAAGAACTGGGGGTCGACGACGTCGCGATCGCCGCAATCGCCAAGGGACCCGACCGCGATGCCGGCCGCGAGCGGTTTTTTACCCCCGGCCAGAAACCCTTTTCGCTGCCGCCGCAAGATCCCCTGCTATACTATCTGCAGCGATTACGGGACGAAGCCCACCGATTTGCCATTGGCACCCACCGGGCTAAGCGCTCGAAGGCAATCACTAGCAGCCCACTCGACGAGATCCCGGGTGTGGGTGCCAAAAGAAAACGCGCGCTGCTAACCCATTTCGGGTCGGGTCGGGCGGTAGCTCGTGCCGGACTCAAGGATCTCAAAGAAGTCAAAGGTATTAGCAGCTCAGTAGCAGGGATGGTTTATGATTATTTTCACAGCGATGGTTAATCTTCGCCCGATTGACCCATGTTTTCCGGGTGGCAAACTAAAACTAGAAGTATGACGATACCGAACATTCTTACCCTTCTTCGCGTCGCAATAATCCCAATTGTCGTGGTGTTGCTTATCGCCGGCGAATCCGATGCCACCCAATGGTGGGCCTTCTATCTGTTCGTCGCGTCGGCGATGACCGACTTTTTCGATGGTTGGCTGGCACGCAAGCTCAATCAGGAAAGCGATATCGGCCGCCTGTTCGACCCCATCGCCGATAAATTTCTGATCGCCGCCGTGTATCTTGTCCTGGTCGATGCCGACATCATCGCCGGCTGGAACGTGCTGGCGGTAATTCTTATCCTCGGCCGCGAACTGCTGGTCTCCGCCCTGCGCGCCTATCTTGCCGAGCGCGGCATCGCGATGCCGTCGAGCAAGCACGCCAAATACAAGACGGCTGTGCAATTGGCATCAGCAGCGCTACTGATCATCAGTCCGCTATTCGATCCGCTATTCGCGCAAGTCGCCCTTATCGCGCTATGGCTGGCAGCCGCACTGACGGTGTCGAGCGGTTATGGCTATTGGATGCGTTCGAGCGAACACTTTACCGCCCACGCCAACAAGGCGGGAGAGTAACCCGATGCGCGTTATGGGTCTGACGGGGTGGAGCGGTAACGGCAAGACGACACTGCTAGTTGAGTTGGTCTCCCAAATTACCGGGCTCGGTTACACCGTCTCCACCATCAAGCATGCCCACCATGTCTTCGACGTCGACCAGCCAGGCAAGGATTCGTATCGCCATCGCACCGCCGGTGCCTCTGAAGTTCTGGTTGCCTCGACTAAGCGGTGGGTGTTGATGCGCGAATTGGCGGACGAGCTCGAGCCCGACCTCGACGGACTACTTTCCCACATGACGCCGGTCGATCTCGTCCTTGTCGAAGGCTACAAGCACCACGCCCACGACAAAATAGAGGTTCATCGCCCCTCGCTGGGGCAGCCGCTGGTCGCGCCAACAGATCCCTCGGTTATCGCTATAGCCTGCGATAATCCGCCAGATAATACAGATGGTCTAGCTGCCGCCATTCTCGATCTCAACGATACCGCGGCGATCACCCAATTTATATTGTCGGCCTGCGAACTGGATTCTCACCTGACGGTGCCAGTAGGAAAGGCCAGCTAACGCTATGATCCAACTGCGCGACGACTGCTTTGTCAATGACGGTACATTGATGCCGGCGGATACCGCGCTCGATACATTGTTCGACCGGCTGCACCTGGTCGTCGACAGCGAAACTGTCCCGCTACGAGCAGCGACGAGCCGTATCTCGGCTGCGGATGTAATCTCGGAACGTGACGTACCGCCCCACGACAATTCGGCGGTCGATGGGTACGCAGTTTACTTCGGCGATCTGGCGGTAAACACCGATACTCGCCTACCGATTACCGGCCGAGCCGCGGCGGGCCATCCGTTGATGCAGCCGCAAAAACGCGGTGAGGCCGTGCGGATTTTTACCGGTGCGCCGATGCCCGAGGGCGCAGCGGGTGGGCCCGATACGGTGCTGATGCAGGAAGATTGCGCCATCGAGGGCAGCGCCGAAGGGGAACTAGTGATCATTCCTCAGGGTATCAAAAAAAGCGCCAACCGGCGTTTCCGCGGCGAAGATGTTCAGGCCGGTGCGACCATATTGACCGCGGGCCAACGGCTGCGGCCACAGGAAATTGGGCTCGCCGCATCGATTGGCCTAACATCGTTGAACGTTTATCGGCCGCTACGTGTCGCCATCATGTCGACTGGCGATGAAGTGTCCGAACCAGGGACCGACTTGCCCACTGGCAGTATCTATGACGCCAACCGTTATAGCCTGTTCGCGCTGCTCGACGATCTTGGCTGCGAGGTAACCGATCTCGGCATTCTGCCGGACGACCGAGCGATGCTCGGCAAGGTGCTGAGCAAGGCTGCTGAAAGCCACGATGCCCTGATCAGCTCGGCCGGGATGTCGGTCGGCGACGAAGACCATTTATCGGAGACAGTTTTGGATTTGGGCCAGATGCATTTCTGGCAGCTCGCCATCAAGCCGGGACGACCGGTTGCCCTCGGCCAGATCGGCAGCGCTTCGTTCATCGGTCTGCCCGGAAACCCGGCGGCGATGATGGTGACGTTCCTGGTGCTGGCGCGGCCGGCGTTGCTGCGGCTTGCCGGCGCCATCGATCTCCGTCCCCACCTCTATAAAGTCCAGGCGGGATTCGATCACACCAAAAAGCCGGCGCGGCGTGAATATGTTCGGGTTCGACTATCGACCGGCAAGGACGGTAATTTGGTGGCCCTTAAGTTCCCGCGTGAAGGCGCCGGTATCCTGACTTCGCTGGTCGAAGCCGACGGCCTTGTTGAATTGCCCGAGAACACGACCCAATTGACTGAAGGAACGATGGTGGATTTTCTGCCATTTACGGAAGTGAGCCGATGAAAGTGCTTTATTTTGCTTGGCTAAGGCAGCGGACCGGGGTCGCCTCGGAAGAGTTCGACCTACCTGGCAATGTCCACAACATCGACGATCTGGTCAGTTGGCTAGCTGCGAAGGGTCCCGGCTATGCCAAGGGGTTCGCCGAGCCGCAGGTAATCCGCGCCGCCGTCAATTTCGAGTATGTACTGTTCGACCACAAGCTTACGAACACCGACGAGGTAGCGTTCTTCCCGCCCATGACCGGCGGGTAGCGTGGTAATCTGGCAATATGATTAAGGTTCAACAGGAAAATTTCGACGTTAGCGCTGAGCTCGCGAGCTTAACTGCCGGTAACCACCAGATCGGTGGAGTCGTTAGTTTCGTCGGATTGGTGCGCGACCTAACAAAGGCGGACGGCCGTGACTCCGCTTTGAAGGCGATGACCCTGGAACATTATTCGGGCATGACCGAGAAAAAACTGGCCGAAATCGAGGCCGAGGCGCAAGCGCGCTGGCCGCTCGAAGCCAGCCTGATCATCCACCGCTACGGCCACCTCCAGCCCGGCGAACAAATCGTTCTGGTTGCCTGCGCCTCAGCCCATCGCCAGGCAGCAATCGATGCCTGCAGTTTCTTAATAGACTGGCTCAAGACCGAAGCACCACTCTGGAAACTGGAGGAAACCGACACCGGCAAAGAGTGGGTCGAAAGCCGAGCTGGCGACGATGCAGCAGCGGCGCGCTGGCAGGTCAAACCGGACCGAGCCGTCGAATGAACGTCATTCTAAAATCAACGATCGCCTGTCCCCATTGCGGGTATGAACAGCCTGAGATTACGCCCACTAACACCTGACAGGTTTTCTACGATTGTCGCTCATGTGGCGAAGTTTTGCAGCCCCGACCGGGCGATTGCCGCGTTTTCTTCTCATACGGCGATGTACTCTACCCCTCGGTCCAACAAGACGGTTTGCAGTCCTGCGAATAACAAAACGGCGCTCCAAGAAGCACCGTTTTCATTAAATTTGAGTATCGTTTACTCAGCAGCAACCGCAACCGGACGGCCATTTACTAGGTCGTCATAGTCGATCATTAGCGTCTTGGTGATAGTGCCAACTTCGAACGAATAATCGCTACCGATGTTGGAAATCGGCGTCACTTCCGCCGCCGTGCCGGTTACGAACATCTCGCTGGCATCACCGAGTTCTTTCGGCATGATCGCCCGCTCGATGACCTCGTAGCCGCGTTGCTCGGCTAGCTTGATGACTGAACGGCGGGTAATGCCGTCGAGGAAACAGTCGGGCGTCGGCGTGTGTATCTTGCCGTCGATAACCAGGAATATATTCGCGCCCGTTGTCTCCGCAAGCTGACCGCGCCAATCGAGCATCAGCGCATCGGAACAGCCATTAGCCTCGGCGGCATGCTTCGACAGGGTGCAGATCATATAAAGACCGGCGGCCTTGGCGTGCACTGGTGCCGTCAATGGATCGGGCCGGCGATAGATCGCCCAATCCAGCTTGATGCCCTTCATGCGCGCCTCCGGCGTGAAGTAGGCCGGCCACTGCCACGCAGCGATAGCAACATAGATCTCGCAATTCTGCGCCGATACGCCCATTTGCTCGGGACCACGCCAAGCGACGGGGCGAATATAGGCGTCCGACACGCCGACCTTCTCAAACGTCTCGCGACACGCCGCACCGAGTTCGGCAATCGAGTAGGGCACCCGAAAGCCCAGCGCCTCACCAGACACTTGCAGGCGCTCGTTATGCGCGGTTAATTCGAAAATTTCGCCGTTATAGGCGCGCATGCCTTCGAATACGCACGATGCGTAGTGCAGCGCATGATTCAACACGTGCAATTTGGCCTCGCGCCAGGGTACGAACTCACCGTTCATCCAGATTACACCGTCCCGATCATCATATGGCACTTCATGCATGGCCTGAGCCCTTTTGACATATTCGTTCATTTATCTACGTCCTTAAGACATATAATTATTCTTCGGACTTGCACTGAGTAACATTTTTAGGTAATTAAGTCAATATGGCTGACCTTAAATCTAATATCGAGCCCCGGTTCCTGCGCGACGAGAACCTGCGCCAGGGGATTGAACTGCTGTTTTACGCCTACCGCGACTTTACCGCCGAACCCGATGCAATCCTGGCGAAATGGGGGTTTGGACGGGCGCACCACCGGGTGATTTACTTTGTCGGTCGCAATCCCAATATTACGGTCACCGAACTGTTGGAAATTCTAAAAATTACCAAGCAGAGCCTATCGCGCGTGCTGAGCACGCTGGTCGAAGATGATTTCATCGATCAACGCGCCGATCCGTCCGACCGGCGGCGTAAATTGCTAACGCTCGGCGAAAAGGGCCTGAAACTGGAGCGCGAACTGACGACGACGCAAATGGCCCGTTTCGCCCGTGCCTATCGCGAAACCGGCGCAGACGCAGTCGAAGGGTTTTGCCGGGTCCTGAGCGGTATCATCAATCCCGAAGACCGCGCCCGTGTCCGCCCCCGACATCGGCCCGGCGCTGGTAGAGAGAGTGGGCCGGAACCGGTCAAACAGAAAAAAAACTAACCACCGTAGAACACCTTCTCGCCTAAATTTCTCATCTCTAGCGAAGCATCGTCAGGGCGCCCCGATGGATCTTTATTGACGCGTGCGGCAACGACTTCGCCAACAACGATATGGTGGTCACCCTGCGAAACCGTTTCGACAACCCGGCATTCCACCGAAGCGCTGGCATTGGAGAGTAGAGGTACGCCCGTTTCTCCATCTTCAACGGGCTCGTCGCCAATCTTACCGCCCGAACGCTCGACCGGCTTGAAGAAGGCGAAGGCAACCCCCGACTGGTCTTTGCTGAGAAAATTAAGCGCAAATATTCCGGTCTCGCCGACAACGGCATTTGCCGAGGAATCGGCTTTTATTCCCACCGCGACGAGTGGAGGACTGAAAGATGCCTGCGTCACCCAATTGACCGTTGCCGCCGCTGTCGTTCCGTCGGACGTCTCGGCAGTTATTACGTAGATTCCATACGGTATCATCCGTAGAGCAATTTTTTTTGCGTCTTCGTCCACTTATGACCTCCCCAATTCGCTTATTTTTATAGAACGGATACTTCGCCGTAAGCATATCACCTCTGCAATGCTTTACCACAATATCCACCGATCGCTTTGGCGGTGGGTCCATAGCGAAGTATACTTGCGCGCAATGGATGACACGCCCCATATCCTAGTCGTTGATGATGACACTCGCCTGCGCGAACTATTGCGAAAATTTCTTTCGGAGAACGGGTTTCGCGTGACCACTTCAGCCGACGCAGCGGAAGCGCGCCAAATGTTAACCTCGCTGGAATTCGACCTCATGGTGTTGGATGTCATGATGCCAGGCGAGTCCGGCTTTGAACTCACCAGCGGGTTGCGCGAGTTCAGCGAAGTACCGATCCTGCTTTTGACCGCGATGGGTGAACCCGAAGACCGAATCGACGGTCTCGAACGCGGCGCTGACGATTATTTGTCGAAACCTTTCGAGCCACGCGAGTTGCTGGCCCGCGTTCGCTCGATCTTGCGCCGCGCAACACCGCGGCTCAGTGGCAGAGCCGAAATTGTGCTGGGCAACCACCAATATGACCCAGTTCGCCAGCAACTGCTCGGGCCCGGAGGACCAGTTCGTTTGACCGGCGCCGAAGCGCGCCTTCTCCAAGTACTTGCGGCCAATCCGGGTAATCCCATTAGCCGCGAAACATTGCAGACGCAGAGCAAGCTTGGCGGCTCCGTCCGTGCGGTGGACGTGCAAGTCACTCGATTGCGCCGTAAGATTGAGCCAGATCCTAAGGTACCGCGATACCTGCAAACAATCCGTGGACAAGGCTACGTGCTATGGCCCGACTAGACGACATCTATCGTCCGGCCAATTCGTTCCGGCTGGCAATCAAGCGGACCCTACCTCGCGGGCTGTTAGGTCGTGCGCTGCTGATCATCATCGTCCCCCTGGTCGTCTTGCAGGTCGTCAGTGGTGTCGTGTTCTACGACCGCCACTGGGCGAATGTCAGCCGCCACCGGGCCAACGCGCTGGCGGGAGATGTCGCCGTGTTTGTCGAACTTCTGCGCGACACCGAGCCCGGGGACACGAAAAATGAGATATTCGGCATGGCCCATCGCAACCTCGATCTGGTGATGCGTTTCGAGCGCGACGAAATTCTGACGAATGAGACCTTCGAGCCCAGGGGTAACTTGGAAACGACATTGAGCCGCTCGCTCGAGCAAATTGTTCACCGCCCCTTTGTCATAGACACAGAAAGCGAGAAACGGCGGGTACTAATTTCCGTCCAACTTCCCGTAGGTATTCTTCATGTTTCCGCCAATGCGGAACGGCTGATCAGTTCGACAACAAAGATTTTCATCATGTGGATGATCGGCACATCGCTGATTTTATTTGGTGTCGCCACGATCTTCATGCGCAACCAGGTTAGCCCACTGCGCCGCCTAGCATCGGCCGCCGAGAACCTTGGAAAGGGCCGGGATACACCCAACTTCAGCCCGTCGGGCGCGACCGAGGTTCGCCAGGCCGCGGCGGCATTTATGTCGATGCGCGACCGAATCCAACGTCAAATCCAACAGCGCACCGAGATGCTCGCCGGCGTCAGTCACGATTTACGCACCCCGCTCACGCGCATGAAGCTACAGCTCGCCATGTTGCAAGATAACACCGAAATCAAAGAGCTGAATTCCGATGTCGCGGCCATGGAAGGAATGATCGAAGGCTATCTGAACTTCGCCCGTGGCGAAGGCAGCGAAACGCCAACCCCGGTCAACGCGCAACAGTTACTCAACGAAGTCGTCCACGATGCCCGGCGTAACAGCGTTCAGATTTCGTCCGACATGATGGAATCGGTTGAACTGACTCTCGCCCAGAATGCGTTTAAGCGCTGTCTCACAAATCTCATCGAAAACGCCGCACAAAACGGCGACAATGTTTCTATCGTCGGTCAGCGCAACGGCAGTATTTTGGAATTTATCATCGACGACGATGGACCGGGCATTCCCGAAGACATGCGCGAAGAGGTGTTCCGGCCGTTTTTCCGACTCGACCAGTCGCGCAACGTAGCGACTGGCGGCACCGGGCTAGGATTGTCGATCGCCCGCGACATCGTGCGCAGCCACGGCGGCGAAATTACGCTTACTGATTCGCCCGCTGGCGGCCTACGCGCCACGGTTCGCGTACCGATTTAGAAAATTTTCCTAAAATAGGCGCCCGCCATTGGGGACCTCATGGTCGATGCCGATGAGGACGACTTCACCACCGGAGTCAGGAAAGCCAAGCACGAGTATCTCCGACATGAACTTCCCCACCTGCTTGGGCGGAAAATTCACCACGGCGGCAACCTGGCGGCCGATTAAGTCTCCCGCTTTGTAGTATTTGGTAATCTGTGCCGACGTCTTGCGGGTGCCCATATCGGCACCAAAATCCACCCACAGCTTGTAGGCCGATTTGCGGGCTTCAGGAAACTCCTGCACGTCGACAATCGTGCCGACGCGAACATCAATTTTGAGGAAATCGTCAAACGAGATGGTCATCGGCTCGATGGAAACTAGGTTTCGTTGGTTTCGCCAGTAGAGCGAAGCCCAAGAACCAGCCCGGCGGTTTCCTCCATACGGCGCAAATTGCGGTCTAGCACCGCCATCGTCCGCGCCATGTCGGGGTCTTCATCGGAAAACCATGTGCGCTGGGTCGCCAGCCAAACGCCTTCAATAGCATGGATGCGTGCCAGCCCGCGCAGCCCCTTGGTCGACACGCCAACCGCCTCAAGCATTCGGCCAAACGAGCAATGCGCCTGGGGAATCAACGTAACTAGAGTAACCGGATCGCGGGGCAGATCGTGGCAAAGAGCGACCAACGCCGTGCGGACTGGCAATAGAACTTCGAAGCGCCGCATCAGTACATCGAACAGACGATCATGCATGCTGACTTCCACTTCGCCTTCTGCCTCGTCTTGGCTTTCGAGCACCGCGAGGTCGGTACATCGGACAAAGGCGTTGAGCACCGCCGATTTCGTCGGTGTCAGCCGGTAGACTTCATCGGCATCAAGTTTGGCTGCCACCACGATATCGTCGAGGGTTATTGCCGACCAGCCGCGCTCGACCGACAATTTTAATGCGGCGTCGACAATGCGCTCCTGCTTGTCTTTTTGCTGTTTTGTCGCCATGGGATTCTACCGGTTGTTTGATGAAAGTGTACCGGGATAATTCGGCAAAGCTATGGCAGGGATCGGACTTTTACGCCAATTCGCGCGACCGTTCGGTGGCGCGGACGATGGCCTCGGTCATGAGTTTGGTCAGACCGTCCGGTCCCATGAGGGTTTCCAGCGCCGCCGCGGTCGTACCACCAGGGCTGGTGACGTTCTCGCGCAGGGTACCCGCCGGATCGCTGGATAGGGCCAGCAATTCGCCACTACCCGCCACGGTCGCACGGGCCAATTGCATCGCTAGATCCTTCGGCAGACCGGCGGCTTCGCCCGCCACCGCCATCGCCTCCACAAGGTGAAAAACATAGGCGGGGCCGCTGCCCGACAGACCGGTCACCGCGTCCAACAGCGCCTCGTCATCGATCCAGGCCACCTCGCCAACCGATTCCATCAAGCCGGTGCACACGGCTTTCTGCTCGGACGACACGCGCGAATTGGCGCACAGTACCGTAATACCGCGGCCCACCGCCGCCGGGGTATTCGGCATCGCCCGCACGATTGCGCCGTCGGTGAGCGTCGCCTCGAAGTATCGAATCGGTTTACCCGCAGCGATTGACAGAAACACCGTCTCGGGACCGGCATATGTGACATAGGCCGGTGCAACCTCATCCATCGATTGCGGTTTGACGGCAAAAACGACGACCGACGGCCGATAACCGGAATCCAACGCCGCGGCCTCGGCATAGCGGGAAATGCCATCGGGCAGTTGCGGCTGCATCGGTTCGATAACGGACACATGGCCGGCAGGGGTCCCCCGGTTCAGCCAGCCGTTGAGTAAGGCGCTGCCCATCTTACCGCATCCGACAAGCAAAATTCTTTGGTGATCGGTCATTTTTTCTACCCTGGACTTAAGCCCAGGCCGGACCGTATCAGGCCTCGCCGACCGTTTCAAAGACCACGGAGGCCATGGCATCGACTGGCGAGCGGCCGCCCCAGACGACATACTGGAACGCCGGATAAAACCGGTCCATCTCGTGCAACGCAATATCGAGCAAATCTTCGATCTGCTCGGCCGACAAAGCGCCGCCGCGCAACAATAGGGCATGGCGGTAGGCCGGCAGGCCATCGACGGTACCGATGTCGAAATGGCCGATCCCCAACCGATCATTGAGTAGCGCCAGCAGTTCGTGCACCGGCGCCCGGCGGTCTTGCGGCGTGCGCATATCGAAGGCACATGTCATTTGCAGCGCCCCCATATCGTCGGTCCAATGGAACACGATGTGGTAATCGCACCAACGCCCCATCGCCTCGGCCAACAACTCGTCACGCGTGGTACGTTCCAGCGCCCAATCGCGCAGCGCCATAGTTTCTTCGACAAGATCGAGGGGATGGACGTTTTGGCGGATGTAATCGGTCGAAACGACAGCCATATTTGAGCTTCCAACGCGCCACGTGCCGATTTTCGTGCGGTTAGCACGAAAATCCGAATATCCCAGCGAAGGCACAAAATATTGTACAGCCGACGCCAAGACCTACTATCGAATGTAGACTGTCACAGTGTCTTATTGCGCCGCAACCGGCAAGCCTGTGGGCAACTGCCGATGATGAAAAAGAACATAAAAGAGACGGCTCGCGCCCTAGAACGACGTCGCTATTGGTCTGGAAAAACGTTAAATTCCCGTCATGAGATACCTATATACTGCCGTAATCCTCTTTGCCTTCCTCGCCGGCCTGGCTGGAGCGCAAAGCCGCAACCAAAATTAGACGTAGTGTGAAGGCGGGGACCCCGTCCTCAGCATCAAGGGCTGCGCGACTCTGATTCAACCGCAAGCGGAAACACGGAATAATCTGGCGATTGCCCACAGCAACCGCGGCATTACATATTCCGACAAGGGCGATTTAAACTGGGTGATCGCCAACTACGAGCAGGCGCTCAAGCTAAATCCCGAGATCGCGGTGGCGCTCAATAGCCTGGCCCGGCATCTTGCGATCATGCCGGTGGCGGACCGGCGCGACGGAAAGCGTGCAGTGCAATTTGCCGCACGCGCTCTCGCGTTGAACGATCGCGAATCGGGATTTTTCGATAGCACGGCAACCGCCTATGCCGAAGCCGGACGCTTCGCCAACGCCGTACGTGCGCAAAAGACAGGCATTGAGATACTACGGCTGGTCAATAGAATGCCAGCAACAGTCATCGAAGATTTCGAAAGCCGTTTGCAACTGTATAAAAGCAATCGGCCTTTTTACCGCTCGCAATAACCTCCCCCTGTGGATACCGCCCTATCGAAGGAGCGACTCATGAATCTCAACCTGTCAGGAAAGCGCGCGCTGGTCACCGGCTCAACCCTGGGCATCGGGCGGGCGATCGCCGAAGCTCTACTGGCCGAAGGTGCTAGCGTCATCGTCAACAGCCGCAACCAGGACCGAATCGATCAAGCGGTCGCCGATATGTCCGCAAACGGTGAAGTCAGCGGTCTGGCCGCCAACCTGTCGACCGCCGATGGCACAGCGGCGCTGATCGCCTTTGTCCAGGACCAGAACCCCATCGACATCCTGGTCAACAATGCCGGCACCTTCACAGTCAAGGAGTTCTTCGATATCGAAGACACCGACTGGCAGCATATGTTTGAGCTCAACGTGATGAGCGGCGTGCGCTTGGCGCGCGCGCTAATGCCCGACATGCTGGAACGTGGTTGGGGCCGCATCGTCTTCATCGGCTCGGACCAGAGTTCGAAGCCGAACCCGTCGATGGCCCATTACGCCATGACCAAGACTGCGCTGGTGTCGATCGCACGCAACTTGGCCGAGCTCACCCGCAACAGTAAAGTCACCGTGAACACGGTACAGGTGGCGCCGACCTGGACCGACGGCGTCAACGCCTACATGCACCAGATGGCGAAGATCGAAGGTTCGACGCCAGAGGAGATGAGCAAGACCTACTTCACCGAGGGTGAAGGCCGCACGTCGCTATTGCAACGTTGGGCGGGACCGGCGGAGATTGCCCACATGATCGCCTTCCTGTGTTCGCCCCTGGCGTCGGCAATCAACGGCGCGGCACCACGCGCCGACGGCGGTATGGTGCGCTCGCTGTTCTAGGCGAAAGCTCTAGTAGAGGCGAGCGCCACTGTCCGCGTCGAACAGGTGGCAGTTATTGGCGTCGAAGGTGAACGACAGTTTGTCGCCTGGCCTGAACGCACGGTCGGGATCGACCTTCGCCACCAGCCGCTTGGGACCACCATAATCAAAGAACACCAGCGTTACTTCGCCCAGCGGCTCGATCAGGCTGACTTTTCCACTCATCGTCCCGTCGTCGGCTAGAACGTGCTCGGAGCGTACACCCATTGTAACTTTGCGTCCCGTTAGGCTGGACGGCAAATCGGCCGGTAGCGGCGAACTGATAGCTTCGGCGTGGAACACCGGCCCACCGTTCTCAGCTGCGACTTCGCCATCGAGAAAATTCATCGTCGGCATGCCGAAGAAACCAGCAACAAAGCGCGAGGCTGGCTTGCGGTAGATGTCGAGCGGCCCGCCGAGCTGCTCGATGGCGCCGCCGTTCATAACCACAATGCGGTCAGCCATGGTCATCGCCTCGGCCTGGTCGTGCGTAACATAGACAAAAGTGCCGTTGAGGCGCTCGTGCAGACCCTTGAGTTCGGTTCGCATATCGATGCGCAGCTTGGCGTCTAGGCTCGAGAGCGGCTCGTCCATCAGATAGACAGACGGGTTATTGACGATAGTGCGTGCGAGAGCAACGCGCTGCGCCTCACCGCCAGAACACTGGCCCGGCCTTTTGGCGAGCAACGGCAGGATATGCATCGCATCAGCGGCCCTGTGGACGCGCTCTTTAATTTCCTGATCGGGCGTCGATTTGACGCGCATTCCAAAGGCGATGTTGTCGAACACCGACATATGGGGAAACAACGCCAGATCCTGGAACACCATGCCGAGTCCGCGCTCGCCGGGTTCGGTGTGGGTCACCACCCGGTCGCCGATGATGACCTCCCCGCTGGTCGGCATTATCAAGCCGGAAATCATGTTCAACGTCGTCGTTTTGCCGCAACCGGACGGCCCGACCATAATCAGGAATTCGCCGTCATAAATTTCCAGATTAATGCCTTTGACAGCGTTGAATCTGCCAAAGGTCTTTACCAGATCTTCAAGGACGATACGTGCCACCTAACCATTCCTCTGTTTTGTCTTACAGGCGCGCCGCCTATCGGCGCATCATTCCGAAACTGAATCCCTTCACCAGATGTTTCTGGATCACCATACCCAAAATTACGACTGGGATAGTGATTACCGTGCCGATCGCTGCCTGCGGGCCGTAGAGCCGTCCTTCGGACGCGCTCTGAAACTTGTTGAGCAGCACCGGCAGAGTAGAGACGTCGGGATGGGTTAGCGTCAGCGCCAATAGAAATTCCGCCCAATTGAGAATAAAGACGAACAGAAACGTCACCACCATACCCGACGCCACCAACGGCAGCACAACCTTGCGTAGCGTGTACATGCGCCCTGCTCCCATGATGCGTGCCGCGTGCTCGAGCGTATAGGGTACCTCGTCGATGAAACTTAGCATCATCCATATGACGAACGGCAGCGTTACGGTGAGATAGAGCATGCTCACGCCGATACGGGTATCGAACAGGCTGATGCGCACGCTGAACACCGATTCCGTCGCGTAGGGGATCAACACCGCGTAGTACATCAGAAGCGGAATAGCGATGACGATAGGCGGGATCATGCGCACCAGCAGCACCATATGGCGGAACTTGCTACCGCCCACATTGAAGCGCGAAATCGCGTAAGCGAGGAACGTGCCCATGAACAGCGCGATCAGCGACGAAATCGTACAGATCAACAGCGAGTCCACGAGCGAGCCCCAGATGGAGAAGGGCTGCTCGGTCGCCTCGCGTGCGACGCCGGCCTGCTGCACATCGAAGGTAAAGATCTGCTCGTAGTTCTTCAGCGTCGGATCGTGCGGTACCCAGTGCGGCGGCCACGACACCCACTCGCCCGAATCCTTGAACGACGTCTGCAGCATCCAGTAAATCGGGAACATGATGATCAGCGCCCAGGTAATCAGGATCACATGGCGCAGGACCGGCATATAATCACGCTGCGCACGTGTTCCGCCGGCAGCCCTCTTCAGCGTTGCGTCGCTCATGTCACTCGCTCCTGTTCGAGCTGGGCCTTCTGGCGGATCATCAGCCAGATTCCTGTAAAGATCAGAACCGAGAACAGGATGAGCAGCAGGATCGACGCGGCGGCGCCGAAGCTATATTTGTTAAACTGCCAGACCTGCTCCCACAGATAGTAGGCAATGGTCTGCGTCGACGTGCCCGGTCCGCCGAAGGTCAGCAGTACAACGGGATCGAACATCTTCAACGCCTCCATCGAGCGGATGACCACCGCGATAACTATGGCGGGCCTGAGTAGCGGGAGCTCGACCCAGAAAAATATCTGCCGCTTGCTGGCACCCATGACGCGGGCAGCCGCGATAAGTTGCGGCGGCAAGGCCGAAAAGCCGGACAGGAAGATCAGGAACGTCAGTGACGTCCACTGCCATATATCGGCGAAAATGATGGCCAGCTGCGCTGCCGTCGGGTCGGACAGCCAACGAATGCGCGGATTGAAACCTAATAACGTCGTGATCGGCGATAGCAGCTGGTTAAGCGGCCCGCTGTCGAGATAGATCATCGAAAAATTGTATCCGGCGACAACCGGCACGATCATCATTGGGATGAGAAACAGCGTGATATAAATACGCCGACCACACACTACGCGGTGCACCAGCATGGCCAAGATGAAGCCGACCAACAGCTCGAAGACGACGGCGGTACCAGCAAAGTAAAACGTTCGCCCAAGCGAGGCCCAAAACCCTGCATCGGTCAACACCTGCTCGTAGTTGCGCAAACCCGACAGATAAGCCTGCTCGAACGGTCGGTTGGCGCGCCAGCGCAAAAAACTGATGTAGACCGTCAGAATGAACGGGATGATGATGACGAGGATGAACGTACCCTCGACCAATATGAACGGTATCCAGCGGAACACCCGCTCCTGGGCCAGCCAGGCACCTAACCTGGAGAAAACCCCATTGCGGCGGCCCGCTGCCGGGTCGCTCATTGTCGCATCGGCCATCGTTTAATCTTAATCCGAACTGATACGAAAACAGCGGGAAACCGGCGCGCCCGCCGCATGGCGGTTGCGCACCGGCCCCCGTAAATTACACCGACACACCTAGAACTTGTCGACGTACAGTCCGGCATCGACACCCTTGCGCCAGACTTCAATCTGTTCCTTGCGGCCAATATCCTCGGTAACGCCGTTCCAGCCTTTTTCAACATTGGCTGCCGCCTTTTCGGCGGAAATGTTGCCATTCATGACGCCGGCGAGGTTGTTATCGAGGATCTTCATGTACTCGTAGTGGCCCTCGATGTACAGCAGCGACGTTGTGTACTGGGCGTTCTTCATCGTCTCCTCGAGGAACTCGTTGGAGAACTTTTTGATGATGCCCGCATTGCCCAGATTGGCTTTGCGGAACGGATCCCAGAAGCCCTTCGGATGCGCGATCGCCCGGTTGCCGACCGACGGGCTAGTCAGCCACTGGATGAACAGATAGGCAAGCTCTGGGTGGTCGCTATAGGCGTTGACCATATAGCTGGTCCCCGCCGCTTCCGCGGCGCGGCGCACGAGCTTACCACCGGCGTCCGTCGCGGGGACTACGCAAGGTTTCTGCTTGCCCTTGACGGTGCTCTTCGGATTGGAGTTGCCGTAACCGAAGATCGAAGGGAACGACATCACCGAATAGGCTTGACCGCTGCCCCAGAACGGATAGATCTGCGGCGTGCCCCAGCCCTGGATATCTTCCGGCATGTACTGGACAATCGAGGCGAGCTTGTTGATCGCCTTGATGCCCTGCGGCGTATTAATGCGCGGATTCATATCCTTATCGAACAACAGCCCGCCAAAATAAGCCGGGAAGTGCCGGTGCGAGAAGTTGACCGAGCGATATGCCATGGCGCCGTACAGCGGCTGTTCGAACTTGACGCCCCAGCGGGTTTCGCCAGCCTTGGTATGGAAGAACTTGGCCTGCTCTTCCCAGTCAGCCATAGTCGCCGGACAGCCGAGCTCCTTGCCGGTAGCTGCCTTAAATTCAGCACGCGCCTTCGAGTTTTCGACAATATCTTTACGCAACACAAGCATAATGTGATCGCCATCAAGAACAAAGCTGTACTGCTTGCCGTTGTAATACTGTTGCGCGACGAACGCCGCGGGGATGCCCGAAAAGTCGGGCTTATATTTCGCCGCATATTCATCGAGGGGATGAATAACGCCAGCGCCAGCCGCATCGGGCTGAGTATACGGAAAGTCGTTGAAGATATCGAAGGCGCCAGTCTTGGCTACCGCCTCACCCATCACCTTGCTGGGTATATCGGTATAGCCAAGCGGCTCGCTGACAATTTCGACGCCAGTCAACTCCTTCCACTCCGCCGCAAAATCAGGCAATGAATTGCGGTAGAGCGAGTTTAGCAACATGTCGAGCTCTGGGTTCTTTAGGCCCTTCGCTTTGACGTATGCCTTGGCACCGTCGATCGCTCGCTGCGCGACCGGGTCCGTCTGAGCAAAAACGGAAGTCGTCCCCGCTAGGCTCAGCCCGATCATGCTAGCCAATACAATTATTGATGTTCTAATAAAAGGTTTTCTCATCGTGCGTCCCCTGTTTCGTTATATTTAACAATATGTTAGAGGCACCATTGTTATTATTCGCCGCAGAGACACATGGCCTCATGACCGAGTAAAAGCCCTCCGACGCTTCGGCAGACCCCACCACTGACGGCGGAAACCAATTAAGAGGGATTCGCGCCGCCGGCAACATTACTAGTCGTAGAAGTTAGTATCAATTCCGCGATCATAATTTGCGCTGGATCAATTTGGATCAATAACGACAAAGTGTCGCGGATGGACAGACCCGTAACTGATTTACTCGTTATTTTCGCGCGGTCGTGATTCCAGGTCGCTGGTACGTTTCTCCAGCGCTTCCTGTTCGCTGCGTGCCTTGGCTACCATTGCCTTAACCACCTCGAATTCGTCGCGCGTTACCAGGTTCATACGCGCGAGGATGCGTTCGACGCGTTGCTGCACGACGGCTTCGATCTCTTCACGCATACCGGTGGCGACCCCAGCCGCACTGTTGGCCACCCGTGCCAGATCGTCGAGTAAGCGACTACGCGTTTGCATGGCTATTCTCCTTGCCTACCTCACCATATGGCGGTAGCCGGTGCCGCCGCAAGGTTACATCTCGATACATTGCAGCGCATCGCGCCATCTGCGTATAAGGGCGCAAGTTCAAGATGGGATTAGCCATGATCGTCGTAACTGGTGGCGTCGGCTTTATCGGGTCCAATTTGGTCGCTGCGCTGGAAGAGCGCGGCGGCGAGGAAATTATTGTCTGCGATGCCCTGGGCAACGAAGACAAGTGGCGCAATATCGCCAAGCGCGAGATTACCGAGCTGATCGCGCCCGACGAGTTGCTGAGCTGGCTGGCCTCGAATATCGCCTCGGTGCACATAATCTTTCATCTCGGTGCGGTGTCGTCGACCGTCGAGCGTGATGTTGATCTTATGGTCGCCAATAATTTTCGCCTCAGCCAGGAGCTGTGGAAAATCTGCGTGCGCCGGGACGTGCGGCTAATCTACGCGTCGTCAGCGGCCGTCTACGGCGACGGCGACGAAGGGTTCGACGACGAATGCTCCCTGAGCGCCATGATCCCACTGCGGCCGCTCAATCCCTACGGTTGGTCGAAACTTATGTTCGACCGCAAGGTGGCGCGCTATGCCGACCACAAGACGCGTCTACCGGGCCAGTGGGCCGGCCTGCGTTTTTTTAACGTCTATGGCCCTAATGAGTACCACAAGGGTGGCCAGCGCAGCGTGGTTCCACAATTCTGGCAGCAGATCAAGGAAACCGGTCAAGCCCGGCTGTTTAAATCGGAACACCCCAACTACGCGGACGGTGCACAGGTACGCGACTTCGTTCACGTCGACGATTGCGTAGCCATCATGCTGTGGCTCTATGACAATTATGGCATATCCGGCCTATTTAATGTCGGTACCGGCCAGCCACGGTCCTTCGAGGACATGGCAAATGCCATATCCAGTGCCATGGGGGTTGAACCGTATATCAAATATTTCGATATGCCTGACAATGTGCGCGATCAATACCAGTACTTCACGCAAGCGCGAATAGAGCGTCTACGTCAAGCCGGTTACGATCAGCCGTTCACAACGCTCGAAGACGGTGTTCGATCCTATGTTCAAGATTATTTGGAAACCAGCGATCCTTACCGTTGAAACAAACATCACCGCGCCACAAATATGTAGCCTGATGCTACGCCATGAGGAACCTTGCCGTTTCCTGACATAGACCCCGTCGCCATCGCGATCGGCCCCTTGGCCATCCGCTGGTATGCGCTTGCGTTCATATTTGGCTTGCTTGCCGGCTGGTGGTACATCGGCCAGTTCTTGCGCCAGCCGCCATACATTATGACACGTCCCCAGCTCAGCGATTTTTTTACCTGGGCAATTATCGGCGTCATCGTCGGCGGGCGGCTGGGTTACACGTCGTTCTATCAGACGTCCTATTACTTCGATAATCCGATAGAGATATTTTTTATCTGGCAAGGCGGCATGTCGTTCCACGGCGGACTGATCGGCGTTGCTATCGCCATCATCTGGTTTACCCGGCGGCGTAACATTCCCATGTTCACGCTGGCCGACCTGGTCGCCTGCGCTGCACCGATCAGCTTGTTTCTGGTGCGGCTGGCAAACTTCATTAACGGCGAGCTGTACGGTCGCGCCACCGACGTATCGTGGGGAGTGGTGTTTCCCGGCGGTGGCGATCTGCCCCGCCACCCCAGTCAGCTTTACGAAGCGGCGCTGGAGGGCGTGATCCTATTCATCGTGATGTTCGTCCTGATACGGTTCACCAAGGCGCGTACGCGGCCTGGACTGCTGATAGGCATTTTCCTTACTGGCTACGGCCTGGCGCGTATTTTCGTCGAATTTTTCCGCGAACCAGATGTCCAGATCGGCTTTCTGGTCAGCGGCACGACCCTGGGCCAATGGCTCTCGGCTCCGGTGCTGGTGGCTGGCATCTATTTCATTTACCATGCCAGTTCGCACGCACCGCTGGACCGCCAGCCGTCGCTAACGTCCGCCGGTGAATGAACGTGGAAATATTTCCGGCCCGTGACCACACCCCAGAACGACCTAACCGGCTCATTAGCTCAACGCATCGAGGCCAACGGGCCAATCAGCGTCGCCGACTATATGGCCGAGGCGCTCGGGCACCCAGAGTTCGGCTATTACATGGGCAAC
>CAZHBA010000111.1:0-29824 GCA_964530225.1 uncultured Rhodospirillaceae bacterium
TGACTACCCTAGATAACGGTGCGAAAAATGGTAGCGGAGGAGGGACTTGAACCCCCGACACGAGGATTATGATTCCCCTGCTCTAACCAGCTGAGCTACTCCGCCCAATGTCACGAGAGACCGCGATATAGTCAGCCCCCATATAGGGTGTCAAGCGGCATGGCACCAAACCGGGGGTTAGACCTTGCCCACTGCCATTTAGGCCTTTTCGGGTAGTTGCGCCGGGCGGCGGCTGCGGCCCATCAGAACGATACCGACGGCAATCAGCACAAAGGCGATGGCGTGAAAAGCCTCAAACTGTTCACCGAGAACGACGATCGCCAGCACTGTGGTAAACACGGCGCGGATATAGTTCGACATGCTGGCCTTGTTGGCGCCCAGCGTGAGTACAGCGGTATTGAGAAAGCCGATGGCGAACACGCCAACAACGACGCCAATCCAGGCGATGGTGGCGAACGCCTGCCCGGTCAGCGGCACCGGCTTGTAGATAATCATCTCGACCACATAGATCGGCAGGATGACCATACCGCCGAACAACTGTGTGCCAATAAGGATCACCGGACCGGGTAGCCCCTTCGGCAAGCGCCGTAGCAGCACGTTGTGCAGCGCGAAGCCGAACATTGCCGACAGCATAATCAGATCGCCGGTATTGGGGCGGAAACCGAGTAACACGCCGACGTCGCCGGCCGACAGGATCACCAGCACTCCCAACATGGCGATAACAATACCAAGCGCCTGTGCCCGGCTGATCAGGTCCGACAGCAGCAGGTAGGAAAGGATCGCTGTCGCCACCGGCTGCGCGGTAGCGACGATGCCGCCATTCATGGCGGTGGTGAAGTTGTAGGCCAGATAGACCGAAGCGTTGCCCAGCGGCGCCATCGCCGCTCCCATCACCAGGAACACTTTCCAGTTTCGGCGGATTAGCGGCCAGGCCACCATGAACTGCCGCCCGTACAGGGGCATCAGCACCGAAACGGCGACGACGATGCGCCAAAAGCCCAGCCCCATCGGCGGCAGATCGCCCTGGACGGACCGGCCGACGACGTGGTTTGAAGCCAGAATAAACGCCGACGCCAGCAGCAACGCATACGGCCACAGGCCGGTGGCGTACCGGCTCTGGGGCGCATCGCTCATTCAGGAACAGGCTGTTATCTGACGGTGGAGTTAGTCTGCCTTGGCGGCGATGGTCTCCATCTCGACCACCCATTGCGGGTTAGCGAGCTGGCTGATGACCAGCCAGGTCGAGGGCGGTGTGTGGTCTGGGCTCAAGTATTTTTTACGGTGCGCCATAACGTGGGGCAGGCCGCTGGGATCGGTCGAATAGACGTTGATACGCACAATATCTTCAACGCCGAAGCCGGCATCGTTGAGGATAGCAATAGTGCTCTGCCAAATCTGGTCGTGTTGCGCTTCAAAGCCTTCGGGCACGCTGCCGTCAGGCGCCGTACCAACCTGGCCGGCGGTGACCAGCCAGCGCGCATTGGCGGGCACTTCAACGGAATGGCTGTACATCCCAGCGGGCGGCGCGATGGTCGACGGATTGCGGGTGGTCAGCATGATGTTTTCTCCTAGCTATAGGTTTTTGTCGCCAGTGCAGGCAAACACCGGCACTTGGAACAGTTTACGAAATTTCTCGCCCCGTGGGCAGGGAAATCCACACTACAGAGACAGCAGGTGTTCTGTCAGTTCCTTGGGCGCGGAAAAGAACGGCGAGTGCGAGGTATCCATAGTGATAACCCGCTGGCACAGCACCGCAGCCACCATCTGGCGCTGCATTTCGATGGGAATGGCGCCGTCCTTCAGGCATTCGATGAACACCCGCGGCACGCTGCCGTAGTTAGCGGCGCTGAGGTGCACCTTGGCGGTAACTATTTCCGACGCCTGGGGCACCAGGTTCGCCTTCGCCGTGGCGATGTCGCCGTCACTGCAATCGCCATAGAACAGCGGCACGATCATATCGTCGCGCACCGTCGCCGCCAGATCGTCGTCGGTCGGCACCCGCGCCTGCATGACCGCTGGGTTGTCATCGACCCGCGCCGACACGTCGGCGCGCGATTCGCCATCCCTCGGCAACATCGCGGCCAGGAACACAAGGCTCTTGATCTTGTCGGCGCGGTCCTCGGCAGCCTGACTGATGGTCATGCCGCCCAGGCTGTGGCCAACCAGGATCACCGGCTCGCTCTGGGTGTCGATAACGCTGCACACATGGTCGACATAGCTGGCCAGCGTAATCTCCTCGCGCAACACCGGATTATTGCCGTGGCCCGGCAGGTCGACCGCCACTACCGTATGGCCCGCTGCCTCGAGTAACGGCGTTACCTTGGCGTAGCACCAGGCGCCGTGATAGGCACCGTGGACTAGAACAAAGGTGCTCATTCCGCCGCCTGTGTCAGTTCTTCGCGTACGATCCAGCCTCCGCCGAGCAGCTGCGTACCGTCGTAGAATACCGCCGCCTGGCCCGGTGCAATACCGTATTCGGGCACCGCCAGTTCGACTAGGCCCGCGCCATCGGGCCGACCAGAGAACCGCGCCGGCAGGGGATCCTGGGTCGAACGCAACTTGACCGTAATATCGATGCCATCCGCCAGCGCTTGCACGCCCGCGCCCAGCCAGTTGATACCGCTAACCGGCACCTGCGTCACCGCCAGCGCCAAGCGCGGACCGACCACGACCCGGTTCGAGACCGTATCGATACGCACTACGTAAAGCGCCGCCTCGCGGCCGCCAATGCCGAGGCCGCGGCGCTGACCAACCGTGTAATAAATAATGCCCTTATGATGGCCCACGACGGTCCCATCAACATGGACGATATCACCGGGTTCACCCGCCTCCGGGCGTAGGCGTTCGACGATACTGGCGTAATTACCACCCGGAGCAAAGCAGATGTCCTGGCTGTCGGGCTTGTCCGCAGTAACCAGCTGGTAGCGGCGCGCCAGCGCGCGCACCGCATCCTTCGGCAGATCGCCCAAGGGAAAGCGTAAGAAGCCGATCTGTTCCGGTGTCGTCGCGAACAGGAAGTAACTCTGATCTCGGCTGGTGTCAGTGGCCCGGTGCAATTGCGGGCCATCGGGGCCATCGAAGCGGCGAATGTAGTGGCCGGTCGCCAGCACGTCAGCCTCGATATCGTGCGCCGCCGCCAGCAGGTCACGGAATTTCACCGTCTGGTTGCAAGCGACACATGGGATCGGCGTTTCGCCGCGCACATAGGCATCAACAAAAGTCTCGATGACATCGGCGCTAAACCGGCCCTCATAGTCGAGCACGTAATGGGGAATATTCAGCCGATCGGCGACCCGGCCGGCGTCGTAGATGTCCTGGCCGGCGCAACAGGCTTTTGCCTTACCGGTCGCCTGCCCGTTGTCGTAGAGCTGCAGCGAGATGCCTATCACATCATAGCCCTGGTCGCGTAACAGGGCAGCTGTCACTGAACTGTCTACACCACCCGACATGGCGACAACGACGCGGGTGTCCTTGGGTAATTTGGCTATACCCAGGCTATTTAGCGGCTTGGTCATGACCGACAATATAGGCGCACAGCCACCCTCGGCAAATAGCGGCGATTAGCGACACATTATCCTCAACCAGGAGCCCTAACCCTTGAGCAACGGGCCCAAAGGTCTTTTTGGTGAGGGCAGGAAATGGTCCCACAAGGAGCGTTCATGTGTATTTTGGCCACCATAACCGCTGTAGTTGGGGCCCTCTTTGCGATCGGAACGCCGGCGCACGCCGGTCTGCACGCTAAAGTCGCCACCCGCGCGGCAATCGCCGACAATAATGCCCACCTGGCCTGTTTCGATGAGCTGGCGGTCTCGACATCCGATACCTCGGCCCTGACCCCGGATACAGCAGAGGCGCTAAAAAAGGAATTTTGCTTCGATCCTGGCCCGATGAGCGGACTCTTTACCTTCCGGTTTTCGATCAGCGGCGATCTCTGTACCGGGGCCGAGCTGCTGACGCAGGCGCAGACCAGCATGGTGCGCTCCAGGCTAGCCAAGGACCACTACTCGGTTACGCAAGGCGCCGACACCACGCCGGTGCTATAGGACGATGGCCGCGTACGCAGCGTTAACGAACACATTATTATCGAGGTTACTGCGCACGGCGCGCCGCCAACTCGGTAAGGCGACCTCTCATCCAAAGCACTTCATCCTAAACTTGTCGAGGACGAGGTACTCACAGCAATCACACCCCATCTCCCCCATACAGGAGGGGGAGTTAAAACGGCGATTGACGCTCGGTGCCAAGTCCCCCTTGCGGGAGAAGATTTAGGTAAGGGTTAGTTAGTAATATCTTCGTCCGCTTCGACCGCATCCAAACCCATCTGCCAAAAGCCCACTTCTAGCTGGGTCGCTTGCGCGAACGTCGCAGCGAGCTGGTGCACCCGGTCACCGCCAGCGCGTTCCTGCCACAAGCGGTCGAGCGTCTCGGCGTGATCACGGGCAACGTCTTGATATTTGTCGCCAGCATACATGGCAATCCAGGAGGCATAGGGATTACCCTCGAGCTTGGTGCCGGCATCGCCAGCGAGACGGGCGCCGATTTCGCCATAACCGATGACGCAGGGCGCCAGAGCCACGTAAAGATCGAGCAGGTCGCCCTGCAGCCCCCTCTCCAAAACGTAGCGGGTGTATGCCATCGTCGCCGAAGCCTCTGGCAACGTTTCCATGTCGTCCTGGTCGAGCCCCCAACCGGCGCAGTAATCCACATGCAGCTTAATCTCGGTATCGATAATCGCCGACATGCCCGCCGCCGCGGCGCGGATTTCGGCCAAGGTAACAGCCTTGTAAGCGGCCAGCGCATAGGCACGGGCAAAGTGGATGAGGAACAGATAATCCTGGCCCAAATAGCGGCGAAAGCAGGCCTCCGGCAACGTTCCCGCCGCCAACTGGACGACAAAAGGATGAGCCACATAGGTCTGCCACGCCTCGGCCATCGCATCGCGCAACTGCGGGTATAGCTGATAATTGGGCAGATAATGGCTGAGAACAGCGGGAGCCACGGTCTATTCCAATAGCAAATTACGAGTCGGCGGCGGCAGCTTGACAGTCAGGCCATCCAACGCTTCAGTAATGATGATCTGGCAACACAGGCGCGACGTACGGATCAGACCGAAAGCCAGGTCGAGCATATCTTCTTCGTCCTCTCTGGGTTCATCCAAACGGCCGAACCATTCCGGATCGATGACAACATGGCAGGTCGAGCACGCCATCGCGCCCTCGCACGCACCTTCGATGTCGATTTTATTGTCCAAGGCAATTTGCAGCAACGAATGACCCATAGGCGCATCGACCTCACGTCGCGTACCGTCGGGTTCAACGAAAATCATACGCGGCATTGCGAAATAACCTTATTCTGCCGGCGTAATGGTTAGACGTGAAACGATTCCCCGCAACCACAGGTGCCCTTTGAGTTCGGGTTATTAAAGGTAAATCCAGTTTGGAACTTGCCTTCCTGGTAGTCCATCTCCGAGCCGATCAGAAACATGGTCGCCGCCGGATCGATGAAGATGCGTACACCATCTTGTTCGATGACTTCTTCGAATCGGCGCTGTTCGGTGGCGTACTCGACGACATAGGACAGACCCGAGCAGCCGCGTGTGCTGATGCCAACGCATAGGCCTACCACACCTTCCTCGGCACGCGCCATTAAGCCTTTGGCGCGCTCGACCGCGGCATCGGTCATGGTGATGATCGAGGCTGCCATGTTCGTTTCGGTCCTTTCACTTACCTACCAAATACAATTCAAAACAGGTCGAGCGCCAGTTTGGCCTCGTCGCTCAAGCGGTCCGGAGTCCATTGCGGCTCCCACACCAGATGGACTTCCGCTTCACCGACACCCTCGGCCCCAGCCACCGTATCAGCCACCCACACTGGCAAATCGCCAGCCACAGGGCAGGCCGGAGTGGTCAACGTCATCTCGACCCGCACCGAACCATCGGATTTTATCTCCAGATCGTAAACAAGTCCTAAATCATAGATGTTTACCGGTATCTCCGGGTCGAAAACCATGCGCAGTGCAGCAATCACGGCTTCTTTATCGGCTATTTCGGCATTGGCCGGCAGCGGCTCGCCGGCGCGCGCAACAACCACCTCACCGGGTTTTACGGCGTCGGGCATAAAATCGGTGAGGCCGGGTCCGTTTTCGTTCATCATTAGGTACCTATTCGGTCGACACTTCGCCATCGCCGGCGAGCGCGGCAACCAAGGTATGCCACGGCAGGGTAGCGCATTTAACCCGGGTCGGATAATCGCGTACGCCCGATAACACCTTTAGCTTATCGAGCTCATCGTCAACGGCGGTGCCATCGCCTTCGCCGGTGCACATTTCATGGAAAGCCTCGAACAACTCCCGGGCTTTGGCCTCCGTCCTACCTTTGACCAGTTCGGTCATCATCGACGCCGAGGCGACCGAGATCGCACACCCCCTGCCGACGAAAGCAGCGTCTTCAACCAATCCGTCAGTGTCGAGTTTAAGATAGACCGTTAACTGATCGCCACACAGCGGATTATTACCGTGCGCCACGGCCGTCGCTTCACCTGACGTGCGGAAATTTCGCGGATTCTTGCCGTGGTCGAGGATGACCTCCTGATAGAGCTCGCGCAGATCGTTCATTAGCTAAAAATCTCCAACACATTACCCAACGCGCCCACCAACGCGTCAATGTCGGCGCGGGTGTTGTACATGCCTATCGAAGCGCGCACCGTCGCTGGTATATCCAGACGCGCCATCAGCGGCTGCGCGCAATGGTGGCCAGCGCGCACGGCTACCCCGGCCTGGTCGATAACCGTCGCGATATCGTGGGGATGGGCGCAGTCGAGTGTAAACGACAACACGCTTGCCTTGGCTGGCGCCGTTCCCACCAGATGCAACCCCTCGATGCTCGACAATTGCTGGGTACCGTAATTCAGAACGTCGGCCTCGTGGGCGCCGATCCGTTCGAGGCCCACGGAATTGACATAATCGATGGCTGCACCGAGACCTATTGCCTGGGCGATCGCCGGCGTTCCGGCTTCAAACTTGTGGGGTAATTTCGCCCAGGTAGTTTTCTCGAAAGTCACCGAGGCTATCATGTCGCCACCACCCATAAAGGGTGGCATGACGTCGAGCAGTTCCTCGCGCGCGTACAACACGCCAATGCCGGTCGGACCGTACAATTTGTGGCCAGAGAAGACGTAGAAGTCACAGCCCAGTTCCTGTACATCGACGGGCAGATGGGTTACCGACTGGCAGCCGTCGAACAAAACCTTGGCGCCGGTGGCATGGGCTAAGCGCGTAATTTCGGCGACCGGCAATACTGTACCCAGAACGTTCGACATATGCGCCAGCGCGACCAGTTTGGTGCGCGGGCCGAGCAGTTTCTCAAACTCGGTCATCAACAGCTCGCCATCGCCGCTGATTGGCGCGACACGCAACACAATCCTCTTTTCGTCGCGCAATATCTGCCACGGCACGATATTCGAGTGGTGCTCCAGCTCGCTAATAATAATCTCGTCGCCTTCATTCAAGAAAGCACGGCCGTAACTGGCGGCGATAAGATTGATCGATTCCGTGGCGTTGCGGGTGAAGATAATCTCGTGGGTGTGGGCTGCGTTGATATAACGGCGGATGGTCTCGCGCACGCCCTCGTAGCGCGCCGTCACCGCCTCGCTTATCTCATACAGGCCGCGATGGACGTTGGCGTACTTGCGTTCATAGACGTCACTGACTGTATCGATGACCTGCCGCGGCTTCTGCGCCGAAGCGGCACTATCAAGAAATACCAACGGTTTACCACGCATGGTCCGCGAAAGAATCGGAAAATCGCTGCGAATTTTGTCAACATCGAAGGGTTCGATGTTGGCCACTATATCGTGGGCTGGATCGTAGGCTGGGATCATGACCGTCAACCTCTATTCAGCCGCCGCAGGATGAATATTCGCGCTCAACCAGTTGCGCACGTGCGCCGAAAAATCCTCCGCCACCTGGCTGAGGCGAATTTTCGATAACGCTTCGCCGACGAAGGCCTCGATCAAGATCCGCCGCGCAGCTTCCTCCGTGATGCCTCGGCTCATTAGGTAGAACATGGCGTCGGCATCGAGCTCACCCGCCGTGGCGCCATGGCTGCACTTGACGTCATCGGCGTAAATTTCCAACTCTGGCTTGGTGTCAATCTCGGCCCGCGGCGACAACAGCAAGGCGCGGCTCATTTGGTATCCGTCGGCCTGTTGTGCACCGGGCCGCACATGGATCTTGCCTTGAAAGACACCACGCGCCCGTCCGTCGAGAACGCCCTTGTAGACCTGGCGCGAACGGCAACTGGTAGCCACATGCTCGACATAGGTGGTGTTGTCCAGCACCTGGCTACCGGTGCCCAGATAGATGCCGTCGAGTCGGCAGTCGGCACTCGGACCAGTAAGAACGGCGTGGGTTTCGCTGCGGCCGACTAGCCCACCGCTTTGTAGTATAAACCCGCCATAGTTTGCTTCCGCTGCCAAGTTCAACGCCGTCGCCGAGATGTGAACCGCCGCTGGTCCCTCTTCCTGGAAAGTGTAGTGGTTGAGCTCGGCGCGCTCGCCCAAGGATAGCTCGCTGACTAGATTATTGAAGTAGGCGCCGCCCGATCCACCAATATAGCTTTCGATTAAATTCACCTTGGCGCCATCGCCAAGCGCCACCAGATTGCGTGGCTGCAGCATCATCGGCGTATCGCTGGGCGATGCAATCGAAACTAAATGAACCGGCTTGTCGACGACCACACCAGCATCGACGAACAGCACCATGCCGTCGCGCATGAACGCAGTATTGAGGGCAGCTAGCGGCAAGCGGCTCAAATCTACGTTTTGGCCCAAAACCGGCTGCAGGCGGTTCGGCGCCGCGGCGATCATATCTTCGAGCCCAGCGACCAGAACACCGTCAGGCATATCATTGAGGACGCACAGATCGGGCCGTAAATGGCCATTGACGAAGACGATACGGTAACTCGCCAACTCGGCGACAGCGCGGTGTGGTAGCGGCGGCACACCCAACGCTGGTGCGCCATTGGCGAGTTGAAAATTGTTTTTGCTCAGCTCGTTGAGGCTGGTGTAGCGCCAATACTCATCGCGGCGGCTAGGTAAACCGAGGTCGCCATAAATCGCCGCGCCGCGCCCGCGCAAATCGGTTAGCCACCCGACCTTCGCGCCCAACGCACTATCGGTACCGGCAAACGCCTGGTCGAGAAAGGGCTGCATATGACCACTACCGTCGGGCAACGTATTAACTCCGCCTAAGCTGCCGCATCGAGAAATTCGCTATAGCCCTTGGCTTCGAGTTCAAGGGCCAGGCTCTTATCGCCGCTCTTTACGATGCGGCCGTGCGCCAGCACATGCACCCAGTCGGGTACGATATAGTCGAGCAGGCGCTGATAATGGGTGATCAAGAGTATGCCGCGCTCGGGTGTCCGTAGCGCGTTCACGCCATCGGAGACCACTTTCAACGCGTCAATGTCGAGTCCTGAATCGGTCTCGTCGAGGATCGCGAAACGCGGTTCGAGAATCGCCATTTGCAGAATTTCCATACGCTTTTTCTCGCCACCGGAAAAACCCTCATTGATCGCGCGCTTCAGCATGCTGTCGTCAATATCGAGCGCCTCCGCTTTTCCACGAACGAATTTAAGAAAATCCATGGCGTCCAACTCGCTCTCACCGCGATGGTTACGCAGCACATTAGCCGCCATTTTAAGAAACGTCAGCCCGGCCACACCGGGAATTTCCACCGGATATTGGAACGCCAGAAATACACCTGCACGCGCCCGCTCGTCGGTGTCCATCGCCAGCAAATCCTGCCCGTCATAAAGCACTTTGCCATCGGTGACGACGTAACCGTCGCGCCCGGACAGTACGTAGGACAAGGTGCTCTTGCCGGAGCCGTTGGGACCCATAATCGCGTGCACCTCGCCGACATCGATGACCAGATCGACGCCATTGATAATCGGTTTGCCGTCGACCGTCGCGTGCAGATTGCGGATTTCCAATAAAGCCATATTACTCAGTCCTGAATCTCAGCCGACGCTGCCTTCGAGGCTAATGCCGACCAGTTTTTGCGCTTCGACGGCGAACTCCATCGGTAGGGTTTGTAACACTTCACGGCAGAAGCCATTGACGATAAGCGACACCGCCTCCTCGTCGGTCAGCCCGCGCTGGCAGCAGTAGAACATTTGGTCGTCGCTGATACGGCTGGTCGTCGCTTCGTGCTCGACTTGCGCCGTCGAGTTCTTGCACTCGATATAAGGCACCGTATGGGCGCCGCACTGATCGCCGATCAGCAGACTGTCGCACTGGGTGTAGTTGCGCGCGCCGTGGGCGCCGCGCTGCATGCGCACCAAGCCGCGATAGGTCTGGTCGGCGCGACCAGCGGAAATGCCCTTCGAGATGATCCGCGAACTAGTGTTCTTGCCGATATGGATCATTTTGGTGCCGGTATCGGCTTGCTGGGCATTGTTGGTGATGGCGACCGAATAGAACTCGCCAACCGAATTGTCGCCCTGCAGGATGCAACTAGGATATTTCCAGGTGATTGCCGAGCCGGTTTCCACCTGGGTCCAGGCAATCTTCGAGTTAGCGCCACGGCAGATGCCACGCTTGGTAACAAAATTATAGATGCCGCCGCGCCCTTCCTCATCGCCGGGATACCAGTTCTGCACCGTCGAATATTTGATCTCGGCATAGTCGAGCGCGATTAGCTCAACCACGGCGGCGTGCAGCTGGTGTTCATCACGCTGCGGCGCCGTGCAGCCTTCCAGGTAGCTAACGTAGGCGTCCTTGTCGGCGATGATCAGAGTGCGCTCAAACTGGCCGGTATTTTCCTGGTTGATGCGGAAATAGGTCGACAGCTCCATCGGGCAGCGCACGCCCTTGGGGATGTAGACAAACGACCCGTCGGTAAACACCGCCGAGTTCAGCGTGGCGTAAAAATTATCGGCGTACGGTACCACCGAGCCGAGATACTTGCGCACTAGCTCGGGGTGGTCCTGGATCGCTTCCGAGATCGAGCAGAAAATAATGCCGCTCTCTTCTAGCTTGGCTTTGTAGGTGGTGGCCACCGAGACGCTGTCAAAAACCGCGTCGACGGCGACACGCGGCGCACCCTCGACGCCCGCCAGTACCTCTTGTTCTTTTAGCGGTATGCCCAGCTTCTCGTAGGTTTCGAGCAATTTGGGATCGACCTCGTCAAGGGACTTCGGTTTACCGTCGCTCTTGGGCGCCGCATAGTAGTACGAATCCTGGTAATCGATCTGATCGAAGGCGACTTTCTGCCATTTGGGCGCTTCCAAGGTTAGCCAATGGCGGTAGGCCTTAAGCCGCCATTCAAGCATCCATTCGGGCTCCCCCTTCTTATGAGAGATCAGTCGGACGATATCCTCGTTCAGCCCCTTGGGCGCCAGATCGACATCGATATCGGTGACGAACCCGTACTTGTACTGCTCGCCAACTGATTGAACCTGTTCAATAGCGTCAACGTTCGCGGCCACTACCCATCTCCCGTAACATCATTCTGCTGCCGCCTCTTGCCCGCCGCGTTGCGCCGCGACTTCTTCGGCAATACGCCGCGCGGCATAGTCGATTTCCGATTGTGTGGTGAAACGGCCAAAGCCGATCCGGATCGAGCCTGTCAATATCGAATGCTGTAAGCCCAGGGCCTGTAACACATAAGATGGTTCAACCGACCCCGAAGTACAGGCCGATCCGGTTGACACCGCAACATCATTTAGCGACGCCATCAGCGCCAAAGCATCAATATCTGGAAAACCGACATTCAGATTACCTGCGAACCGCTGCTCCATACTGCCATTGGCCACCAGGTCGGGCACGGCTGCCTGCAGTTGCGACAACATCGAGCGCTGGAATTCAGCTAATCGTCCGACCTCCTGAGCCATTTCCTGGTCGGCGATTTCGCAGGCCACGCCCATGGCGACGATCAGCGGCACCGCCAGGGTACCCGAGCGAATACCGCGCTCATGCCCGCCACCGCTAATTTCAGCTAGCAAACGGGCACGGGGACGCCGCCGCACGTAGATTATGCCAACCCCTTTCGGCGCATATAATTTGTGGCCGGATACGCTCATCAGATCGATCGACATCGCATCGACGTCGAGGGGTATCTTGCCAGCTGCTTGCGCCGCGTCGGTATGGAATAGCACGCCACGCTCGCGGCACAACTTGCCGATCTCGGCCAGGGGCTGGATGATGCCGATTTCGTTGTTAACCGCCATCGCCGACACCAGAACCGTACCGTTCTCGATGGTCGCCGCCAGCGCGTCGAGATCGACCAAGCCATCGGCACCGACTTTTAGCAACGTCGTGCGAATACCTTCGTCGGCGAGCGCGGCACAGGATTCGAGGACGCATTTATGTTCGGTCTCGAAGGTAATGAGGTGATCGCCACGACCGTGCCGACGGGCGAACCGGGCCGCACCCTTTATCGACATGTTATTGGACTCGGTCGCGCCGGAGGTAAAAATGATCTCGCGCGGCTCAGCTCCCAGTAGCGCCGCAATCTTGGCGCGCGCGGCTTCGACCGCTTCGGCAGCCTGAGCGCCAAATGCGTGCTGGGTCGAATGGGCGTTGCCGAAGCGCTCGCTGAACCACGGCAGCATGGCATCGACAACCCGCGGGTCGACTGGCGTCGTCGCCTGATAATCCAGGTAGACCGCTGTTGGCGTTTCGCTAGCTTTGGATTTCAGCACCATCGCCTCGCTCTCTAAGCCACCGACCGCTCACCCAAATCGGACCGCATACGGCGGTTGGCCAACGCTGTCCACACCTCGACAAACCGTTCGCAGTCGGCGACGTTGGTTTGCCAACCGAGCGATACGCGAATGGCGCTAGCAGCAGCCTCGTCGCTGACGCCCATCGCCTGCAATACATGGCTCGACGTCAGCTTACCGCTAGAACAGGCGGCGCCCGCGCTAACGGCGACACCGGCCAGATCGAGCGCCATCACTTGCACTTCATTACTCACCCCGGGTAGACCGGTACAGCTTGTGTTAGGCAAGCGTGGCGCTTCCACTCCATAGAAAACGGCATCTGGCACCGCGGCCCGCATCCGGTTCTCGATGCCGTCGCGTAGTTCTTTTAAGGCCGGCGCACCGGCAATAACTGTATCGAGCAAAGAGACAGCGGCGCCAAAACCAGCAATGCCAGCGACGTTTTCCGTACCGGCACGTCGGCCGCGTTCCTGTCCGCCACCGCGCAACAGGCACGCTACGTCAACGCCGTCGCGTACAATCAAAGCACCAACGCCCTGAGGTCCGCCCAGTTTGTGGGCCGAAAGGGTCATCATGTCGACGTCAAGCGCAGCGAACGAAAACGGAATTTTTCCCAACGCCTGAACTGTGTCGCAGTGAACGAGAGCGCCGAAGCGTCGCGCCAGCGCCACCACATCAGCAACCGGTTGCACCACCCCGGTTTCGTTGTTGGCCAACATAACCGATAGCAGCGCCGGTGCGTCTGCGGCTGCCAGCAATTCTTCCAATTGGCATAGGTCCACCAAACCATCCTGGTCGACGCGGATTATACTGGCATTGTTACGCGCCGCGCGCACCGAATCATGCTCGACCGCTGAGATGAATACCGACCGTTCGGTTCCCCGCAACGCCATGTTATTTGCTTCCGTTCCGCTACTGGTGAAAACGATTTCAGCCGCACTTGCACCAACCGCCCTGGCTATTGCCTCGCGAGCGTCCTCTAACGCTCGCCGGGCCAATCGTCCGAAGCAATGGATCGATGAGGCATTGCCGCAAAGTTCGAGCGCCGACGCCATCGCCGACGCAACTTCAGGCCGAAGCGGCGCCGTGGCGTTATAATCTAGATAGACGTCCATAGATCTGCCTACTGCGCTGCCATTTCCGTAGCGCTCTCCGCAGCGAATACTCGGTCGGTAGCCAGGACACGCCCTTCGCAAACATCCTTCAGGGTTACCGAACTCAGAAACAGGTCTATTTGGTACCCCAATTCTTCCCACAAATCGTGGGTAAGACAGCGGCTGTGTTGGCTCAGACAGCCCCCCCGCCCCTCTGAATCACATCGGGTGACCTTAACCTGCTCGTCGACAGCGCTAATAACATCCGAAATGCGAATGCTTTCCGTACCGAAGGCGAGATTGTAACCGCCACCAGGTCCGCGAACGCTTTTGACCAGCCCCGCGCGGCGCAGTTTGGAGAACAATTGTTCAAGGTACGACAGTGATATTTCCTGCCGGGTGGCGATCTCACTCAGGGTGATCGGCTTTTTATCGGTGTGCTTCGCCAGATCGACCATAGCCATGACGGCGTATCGCCCTTTGGTTCCTAATTTCACGGCAATTCTCCCTTTCTTCCTAAAAACGCCGGCGTCGCAAGATCAAGAACGCGGCGCATCAGTCTCCACATCAGCGTCGTCACTCACCTCCGTTGGCCCCGGACCAACCCGCTGTGCCTGCTCTTTTTCCAATTCCTCGACCCGCCGCCGTAGCGCGCTCACTTCATCGAGCAGACCTGCAATCGCCCGCTCTTCGCGGGCCGGAGTATCCATGGTGGGCGTGCCGTAGGCGGTAAACCCTTCTGGTGAGGCGCTGGCCGCGTCTGTTGGTTTCGCCGGGATACCGACCACCGTGACGCCATCTGGCACATTTTTGACGACCACGGCATTGGCGCCGACCCGGGCATTGCGGCCAACGGTGATCGGTCCCAGTACCTGGGCGCCCGAACCGATAATCGCGCCTTCAAACAAGGTGGGGTGACGTTTCACCTGTTTTTGCATCACGCTGTCGACGGACGGCGCAATGCCACCCAATGTGACACCGTGATACAAAGTGACATCATCACCAATTTCAGCTGTTTCGCCGATAACAACGCCCATACCATGATCGATGACGAACCGTCGGCCAATGATCGCTGCCGGATGGATCTCGATCCCGGTTAACCAGCGCCCGAAATAACCGACGAGGCGGGCCAGAATTAACAGCCGGTTACCCCACAACCAATGTGCCAATCGGTGCCAGATGGTAGCGTGCAGACCTGGGTAGCTGACAAACACCATGAGGCGTGAATGGGCCGCGGGGTCGCGTTCCATATACGCATCTATTTCTTCAATCAAGTCCTTGTAGATCATGGCCATCTTTGTGATATACAGCCCACAGTTAACTTCTGATTTGCAAGGCAACCAAGGCCATAGCGCCGGTAACCGGCATATATGTTACCCGAGCTATTTGGTCAAGTATTTGTCGTAAACCTTAACGTTTGCTTTAGAAGATAGTTAAGTAATCATAAATATTTCGCCGGCAATGGAATGCCGGCCACGAGGTCATGAATGCCTGAAGTTATTATGAACGGGCCGGAAGGTCGCCTCGAGGGGCGTTTCTATCCAGCCAAAGAACCGAATTCTCCAGTCGCCATATTGCTGCACCCCCATCCCCAGCATGGCGGCTCGATGAATAATAAGGTCGTTTATCAGCTCTACCAAACCTTTGTAAATCGCGGCTTTGCCACATTACGGTTCAATTTCCGCGGCGTTGGGCGTAGCCAGGGCGAATACGACCGCGGCGAAGGTGAATTGTCGGATGCCGCTTCCGCGCTCGATTGGCTGCAAAGCGTGCACATCGACGCGCCGCAGTGCTGGATCGCTGGGTTTTCGTTCGGCGCTTGGATTGGCATGCAGTTGTTGATGCGACGGCCGGAGATTAGCGGATTTATTTCTATCTCGCCGCCCGCAAATATGTATGATTTTTCCTTTCTCGCGCCTTGCCCCGCATCGGGCCTGATCATCCACGGCGACAAGGACGAGGTCGTGCCGCCGGAATCGATCGAGGAAATGGTTGCCAAGGTCGCCAAGCAACGCGACGTTATTATTGAACGTCAGCTTATTGAGGGCGCCGATCATTTTTATGGCACCCAGTTGGTAGAACTGGATCAGGCCACCGTCGCCTACCTCGACCGCCGAATGAAAGAAATCGATGCAGAGCTGGCGAAAGAGGAAGAGGGTTAGGGCGCTTTATACAGCTGGCCGCCAGTTTGCGGTTGGGGCACGCCGGTCGTCGACGGGCCGCTCAAGGGCAGCCCGCGAAGGCTGCGCACAGCCATATAGGCAAATGCCTGCGCTTCGATGGCATCGCCGTCCAGCCCGGCCTGTTCGGCGCTAATCACGGGGGCACCGAGGCGCTCTCCCAGCAAGCCCATGAGAAATCCGTTATGGCGACCGCCGCCAGTCACGATCCAGCGGGTTGGTGGCGCCGGCAAATGCGCCCGCGCGCGTTCGATGGTGGCCACGGTGTAGGCGGTCAGCGTCGCCGCGCCGTCAGCAGACGCCAAGTCATTTAGCACTTCTAGAGAAAACGCATCGCGATCGAGAGATTTCGGCGGTGCCCGATCGAAATAGGGGTGCGCCATCAGCGTTCCTAAACTCGCAGCATCGATGGTGCCACCAGCTGCGATCGCGCCGTCTCGGTCGAAAGGCTCGCCAAAATGAGCGGCGACCCAATCGTCGATCAGGGCATTGCCAGGTCCCGTATCGAACGCCAACAGATGGTCGAACACGGTGTCGCTTCCTACCGAGGCGCTATCACCGATCCATGTGACATTGGCGACACCACCAATATTGAGCACGCAGAGCGGCCGGTCTTCCGGTACGACGGCAGCATGATAAATCGGCGCAAAGGGCGCACCCTCGCCACCTGCAGCAACGTCGTCGCTACGAAAATCGGCGACCACATCGATAGCGGTCAACGATGCCAGCAAGGCCCCATCACCGATTTGCCAGGTCCGGCGGTTTTCGGGCTCGTGTAGAATAGTGTGGCCGTGAAAGCCGATCAATGCGATATCGTCCGGCGACAGGTCGGACTCTTTCAGCACGGTAGCCACGGCATCAGCGTGCTTGTGGGTCAAAGTTCTACTCACCTGCTCGATCCGCCTATCGCCGCCCAAAACGCTTTGAAGTTCCCGTCGAAATTCAGGCGAATAAGTAATCGTCAGGCCGGATATCGGCTCGACAACTGCCATCCCGTTGGTTCGTATGACCGCAGCGTCGATACCATCCATCGATGTCCCGCTCATCAGGCCGATAACGGTAATTGATGTTGCTGGGGCCATACACCACCTTTCAAAGCTTGACCGGCGCTGGGTACATCCTACAGAAGATGTACACCCACTGGGTGCAGGTGTGATATGAGCCTGCCATGCAGAATGCCACCTCTTAATTAGAATTACGAAACCGACTTCCGACTATGCCCGCACTTAAATCAGATTTCCTAAAGGTCATTAGAGAGCGGGGTTACCTGCACCAGTGCACCGATCTTGACGCGCTCGATCAGCTCGCCGCGAACGGCATGATAACCACCTATGTCGGCTACGACGCGACTGCCGATAGCCTGCATATCGGAAATCTGGTGTCGATTATGATGTTACATTGGCTGCAGCAAACCGGCCATCGGCCGATCGTTCTCATGGGTGGCGGCACCACCAGAGTGGGCGATCCATCGGGGCGCGACGAAACTCGGCGTTTGCTGGCCAACGCGCAGATCGACGCAAATATTTCTGGTATCCGGAGAACCTTCGACCAATTCCTCACCTTTGGCGACAATGGTAACGGCGCGTTTATGGTCAACAACGCCGATTGGCTCGATGAACTTCAGTACATTCCGTTTTTGCGCGATGTAGGACAGCACTTCACCATCAACCGCATGCTGACCTTCGATTCCGTCAAACTGCGGCTCGACCGCGAACAGCCGCTAACCTTCCTCGAATTCAACTACATGATTTTGCAGGCCTATGATTTTCTTGAGCTTGCGCGGCGCCACGACTGCGTTCTGCAGATGGGTGGGTCGGATCAATGGGGCAATATTATAAACGGCGTAGAGCTCGGCCGGCGCGTCGCCAACAAATCGTTGCACGGGCTAACCACGCCGCTGATCACCACCTCGTCCGGCGCCAAAATGGGCAAGACCGCCAAAGGCGCTGTTTGGCTTAGCGCCGAGCGCTTCAGCCCCTACGACTATTGGCAGTTCTGGCGCAATACCGAGGACGACGATGTCGGGCGGTTCCTGCGGCTGTTCACCACCATGCCGCTCGCCGAAATCGCCCGGCTGGAGGTCCAAGAGGGTACCGAAATCAACGAGGCCAAAAAAATTCTCGCTACCGAGGCAACCCGGTTACTACACGGTTCCGAGGCAGCCGATAGGGCTGCGGAAACCGCGCGGCAGACGTTCGAGGACGGTGCCGTTGCCGAATCCCTGCCGACAATCGAAATTTCGCGCGACGATCTGGCGGCGGGCATAGCCGTGTTCACGCTGTTGGCCCAAGCCGGCCTGACAACATCCAACAGCGAATCCCGGCGCTTGATCAAAGGCGGTGGCTGCCGGATCAACGATATCGCGGTGACCGATGAAAAGGCCAAAATCAGCCTCGACGCCCTCAATGGCAACAACGTTATGAAATTGTCTGCCGGTAAAAAACGCCACGTCCTCGTACGGCCCGTCTAGCACCTATTCGCCCGGGGCCGACGCCGATTGTTCCGTCGAGCCTTCGGCGACTCCCTCACCGTACCCGAAACCGGTGAATGCCTTGCGAAATATTCCCGGTACAAAAACTGTCAAGGGGTTCACTGATACGCTGGGATCGTCCAACGGCCCCTTTACCACATACGTCACGGCAATTATCCCATCGCCGATAATCTCACCCACTAACGGTATGTTACTGAGCAATGAGTTTATCAGATAGGCGGGCGCAATTTCGCCCCTGATATCTATTTCGTTGGACGTCCGGTCGATGCGGCCGGTAGCTATAATGCCCGCGCCAGCGCCGCGTGCCTTGGCATCGCCGATCCGAATTTCACCATCGGTTACCTCGAACGGCACCTCGGCCCGGCGCATCGTTATACCGGTGCCCGCCACCGCGTCGGAGATACCACTGAGCGACGCAAGCGATAGGACACGCACCGTCACTGAGTTTTCGTTGAGTTTAAAACCCTCCATCGACAACTGCCCAGAAATAGCTTCATTTCCACCACTGTTTGTGAAAGTGCCCTTCAGCTGAAGCGTCCCATCTTCGACGGTATTGATCCAATCCAGCGCGCGCAATACGCCACCACCATCGTCGGATACAAACAAGACTTCCCGTTGGCCGTTCACTGCTTGCAGTTGCAAATCAACCTTGCCACCGTTCGACAACTTTCCCAGCAAATCGATTGCGGCCCAATCCTCACCGTCATGGGCGAGCCAACCGGTGGGATGTAGCAAAACCGTCTCGTCACCAAGCTGGATGGAACGCACCGGATTAGCGGCGTCGAAACGCACCCTCATTGCCGGTAGTTCGTCATTACTGTTCGCGAAGACGTCTTTTACCAACAGCCTTAAGTCCAACTTGTTTCCGCCGATCACGATGTCCGGCACCCCATCGTCGCGAAATACTGCCCGCAACGACACATCGGTCTCCCCGAGCACGATCCGCTCCAGATTGAGGACCGATACCGTCAGTTCATCGTCGCCGCCGATGAGCGTGGCGCTACCGTTCACCGCAAGCTCAGGCGCGTTTATGGCAAACTTGGAAATTTCACTTAACACACCGTCCCGACCCGCAAACTCCACCCGCGCCGCGGCGATCCGGCCTGATGGTTTCTGCCAGCCGAACTCGCTTAACGACATGGTTGCGTTGGCGAGGTTTAGGTTCGCGGCTCCCTGCGCAGCGCCATCGACCGCTATTTCATAGATAAGCCCGACACCAATGGGGCCCGTTAAATAGGGATTTGCCGCCAATCCGAGCTTTTTGCGGTCGCCGTCGTCCAGTATAGCCTGCACTTGATAACGGGTACGTAGCGCTGTCTCGTCAGTAAAATTCTCCGTCCATGTGAGTTTTAGCGGAACGCCCGCCACCGTGCCATCGCCCTTCGCCACCAGCTTTTTCTTATCTACGGATATGTCGAAGTTGCCTTGGGTAATGTCCGAGCCAAACATAACCGCTAATGCGCTATAATCTTCGAGGCGCACAGAAGCCTCTACCTCAACATCCTCGACATCAAGCGTGTCGAGCAGCGGAAACTCGACAACGGTGTTAGTGATATGGGATCCTCTGGTTGTTGCCGGATCGATTCCAAGAGGCAAAATAGAGTTGAACGGTTTCTGATCCAGTAAGGCCAAGGCATCGCGCACCGGTCCCGCGAGGGTCGCTTCGACGCGGACGGTCCCCACCGGCGCTGGACCGGTAAGACCGTTTATGGTAGCCCGTACGGCTTCGATGTTTAGTTTGCCGACATTACCCCCGCTTATGTCGAAAACAAAATTAACACCGTCAAAGCGGCCCACACCTGTCACATTCCGCACCGGCGGCATGGATCGCAAATAGTGAACCGTAGCGCCGCGAAGGTTGATTTCGCCCGTAGCCTTGCGCACATCAACGGCCTCGATATCGTCAAGGTTCGCCGTCGCCGACATCGATAAAGCTGCCGAGTTGACCACACCGTCCTTGATGTTTGTGGTAATCCATTTGCGCGCATTGACCGCAACCTCTGGTGGCCACAACCTGTCCAGCTCGTCAATCGGCAGCGCTTTGGCGTTCGTTTCGATCTGAAACTCGACGAACTTTTCCCGTCGCTCCAGCTCGCCACTCAGCGTGACAACCGGTCCGCCAACGTCGACCACCGCCGCGTCGATCACAACATTATTGAACGCTTCGGTAGCGTGGCCCCTAATGGCAAACTGGGTCACCGGTAGTGGATGGGGGTAGACCTCAGGCATCACGATTTCGCCGGTACCGCTAGTCAAATCGAAGTTTACGTCTTCGACCGCCAACGACGCGGCAAGCGACAACGCCAACGTTCCCGACACCGGCAATTTAAACCGGTCGAGCTGGCTCAATCGCGGGTCCAACGCCGCCACAGCCACCGGCGATAGTTTATCGAACGATATGTCGAGCTCGATGGTCTCACTAATCCTGTTGAGCAGCCCCGATATTTCGAAACGGGCTAAGTTTTCCCCCGCGTCGAGTACGATGGTGCCATTCGCGCGGATACCGTCATCGTCGCGCTCCAAAGCAATATCGGCGCGCTGGGTCGTCCAGTTGCGCCCCGTCAGGCGATCTTCGAATTCGATCAGCCCACTGACAATCGACACCCGGCGTAAATAACTGGTGGGTGTGTCGGGGTTGGGTTCGCGCAATAGTCCGCCGACAATTCCCACCCCGTCGTCGGCCGTTTGGCCTCCTGCGGTCACCGCACCAATACCGACAACAACCTCGCCGTCCCGCATGCGAACCACCCGCAGACGGGGGCTAAAAAGTTCGAGCCCAATCGGTGCGATGAGCCCGCGCATCAACGCGCGTAGACTGAACTGCACCAACAATTCCGGCACAGATGTACCAACTTTGCCATCGCTATCGACGATTTCCAGGCCAACGGCACGCACTTCGAGCGTGCGTTCCAGACCAGCCCAGGCGAGGACTGTGTCATGCAGGCGAACCTGCATACCATCCGCCCCGTTGCTTAGGGAATCTTCGATGTAGGGCGTCAGAAAGCCTAGGCTGACCGGTCCCCGGCTGAGTTGCCATACCGCGACAACTGCGAGCACCGCCATTCCCAGCAATGTGGCCGCCAGAAAGGTCAGCAGAAATTTTGAACTACGGACAATCACTCAACACCACCCTGTGCCGCGAACAGTCTACTATTATAGCGCGGCCTTGACCCAAACCACGCCATACCGCAGTCTGCCGGAAAATCAAACTGGGCCATGCGCTTCACCCTCGCGGCAGACCTCGCAAGACATCCTCTACCGGCCGATTCCGAACGCCTTGAGCGGGGAATCGAACGGTTTCACAAAGCTGCCGATCAAACCGACGATACGGCAGTGCGCCGGTTCGCCCGCGACGTATTCGACGACAGCACAACCGCCACCGTACTTGAAGCGGCGATGGGGAGCAGCCCTTTTCTTACCCGATGCATCGTGCAAGATATTAGATTTGTCGCGGCGCTATTTAAGGGCGGGCCCGATCAAGCTTTCGATACGACACTGGCCGAATTGGCGGTCGCCGAAACGTTATCCGATACCGCTACCGTTGGCGTAACCTTGCGCAAGGCCAAGCGCCAAGTCGCGCTGCTGACCGCGCTCGCCGATATCGCCGGCCAATGGCCTTTAGAAACAGTCACCGCCCATCTAAGCCTTTTCTGCGACCGAGCGCTGGGGGCCGCGCTAAAAAATTTATTGCGCGGCGCCCATGACGCCGGCGCTATCGCGTTACCCAACCTTAGCCACACCGACCAGAATTGCGGCTTGTTCGTGATCGGCATGGGTAAGCTCGGCGCACACGAGCTCAATTATTCCAGCGATATCGACCTTATCGTTCTCTACGACGAGGAGACTGTCGAAACCGCGGTGCCCGACAAATTGCAGTCCACTTTCGTGCGGCTGACCCGCAACATGGTGCAGCTGATGGACGAGCGCACGGACGATGGCTACGTCTTCCGCACTGATCTTCGACTGCGCCCGGATCCCGGCGCAACGCCGGTCGCCATATCGACCATGGCAGCCGAGACCTACTACGAAAGTCTGGGCCAAAATTGGGAGCGCGCGGCGATGATAAAAGCACGCATCGTGGCAGGCGATCACGCTGCCGGTACCCATTTTCTGCACGGATTACGGCCCTATGTATGGCGCCGCCACCTGGACTTCGCGGCGATCGAGGACATTCACTCAATCAAGCGCCAAATCCATGCGCATAAGGGTGGCAGCACTGTCGCCGTCGGTGGACACAACATCAAGCTGGGCCGTGGTGGTATTCGCGAAGTTGAATTCTTCGCTCAAACCCAACAGCTAATCTGGGGCGGCCGTAACCCGTCGTTGCGCGCGCCTGGCACAGTCGACGCTATTCGGGCACTCGTTACCGCCGAGCGCGTCACCGAGCAAGCCGGCAGCAACATGATCGGCGCCTACAATTTCCTGCGGCGCCTCGAACACCGGCTGCAGATGATCGACGATCAGCAAACTCATACGCTGCCCGAGAACGACGCCGGCTTGCGAAACATCGCCGCGTTCCTGGGCTATCCCGACCGCGAAAGTTTCGAAGCCGAGTTACTCGTCCATTTACGGAGCGTAGAAAATCACTACGCCGAGTTGTTCGAGGAAGCGGCCTCGCTCGGCGGCACCGGCGCGCTGGTGTTTACCGGCGGCGAGGACCACCCCGACACTCTGAATACGCTAAGGGGTATGGGGTTCTCCGACACCGAGGCCATCTCGGCAACGATCCGCGGGTGGCACCATGGCCGCTACCGGGCCACGCGTAGCACCCGGGCGCGGGAAATTCTCACGGAGTTGATGCCGCTATTGCTTGCCGCCTTGGGATACACCGCCAATCCCGATGTCGCTTTTCGCCGGTTCGACGAGTTGCTGGCAGAATTACCGGCGGGTATTCAGCTGTTTTCTTTGTTTCTCGTCAACCCCGACGTCATCGACCTGGTCGCCGAGATCGTCGGCGGATCGCCGCGGCTGGCCAAAATTCTGAGCCAGAATCCGCTGCTACTCGATGGCGTTCTCGATGCCGATTTCAGAGCGCTTCCCGAAGTGGCAGCGATGCGGGCGGACCTCAAAGAAAAGCTAGACCGCGCCGGCGACATGCAGGACGTCCTCGATATCACCCGCCGCTGGGCCAGCGACGACAGATTTCGCATCGGCGTGCAAATCCTGCGCAACCAGATCGACGTCGACCGCGCCAGCCAGGCGTTTTCCAACATCGCTGATATCGCGATCCAAGCGCTCCTGCCCCAGGTCAGCCAGGAATTTGCGCTCCAGCACGGACACTGCCCCGGCGATGGCTTCGCCGTTTTGGCGCTGGGCAAGCTGGGCGGCCGCGAGCTGACGGCGACCTCGGATCTGGACCTGGTATTCCTTTACGATGCCCCGGAGGGAACCAGCGAACCTGTTGCGTCTGACGGGCCCAAGCCGCTGTCGTTGCCGCACTATTATCAGCGGCTCGGCCAGCGCCTAATCAACGCGCTGACGGCGATGACAGGCGAAGGCCAACTTTTCGATGTCGACATGCGCCTGCGCCCCTCGGGTAACGCCGGGCCACTCTCTGTAAGTCTGGAAACCTTCGCCCAGTACCAGCGTGAGAGCGCCTGGACGTGGGAACATTTAGCCCTCACCCGGGCGCGTATCGTGGCCGCGAAGCCAAAATTCGCCGCACGAATCGAGGCAGCGATTCGTTACGTCCTAGTCGCCGAACGGGTACCCCGCGATCTGCTGTTGGCGGTCTCCGACATGCGTCACCGCCACGCCAGTGAGCACCCGGTCAGAAGTGCTTGGCAAGTTAAATTTCTGCGCGGCGGCCTGGTCGATTGCGAATTTATCTGCCAATACCTGCAGCTACGCTACGCTCACAAAAATCCGGACGTCCTCGATACCAGTACGGTTACCGCCTTCAACAAGATTGCAGAAGCCGGTTTGCTCGACCGCGCTATCACCGACGATCTTATCGAAGCGACGCGCCTGTGGCGGCGCTTACAAGGGCTGTTGCGCATCGCTATCGAAGACGAGCTCGTACCCGAGCAATTTCCCGCGCCGTTGCGCACCACTTTGGCAGCGACGGCGGGTGTCGTTGACTTTGCCGCACTCAAGGAGAAAGTGCAGGAGACCGCAGACCGGATTTTTGGCTATTACACCCAGCTTATCGAAGAGCCTGCCAATGCAAGTCGTTGCAGCGAAAAAACGTCCTATGAATAATCAGATTAAGGAGCCCACCCCATGAGCGTAGCCAAAGGAGACAAGGCACCCGCCTTCGCTATGGCCACCGATGGCGGCGGTACGGTTAGCTTGAAAGACCTCAAGGGGCAGAACGTCGTTTTGTATTTCTACCCCAAGGACTCGACACCGGGCTGCACCAGGGAAGCGTGCGCGTTTCGCAACCTAATGCCCGACTTTAGCGGCGTCGACGCCACCATCATCGGCGTGTCGAAAGACAGCGTGAAGAGCCACGACAACTTTAAGGCCAAATATGAGTTGCCGTTCACACTGGCGAGCGACGAGGACGGCGCGGTGAGCGAGGCCTTTGGTACTTGGGTACAGAAAAAACTTTACGGCCGGAAATATATGGGTATCGAGCGGGCAACCTTCCTGATCGACGGCAAGGGTGTGGTGCGCAAAGTGTGGCGCAAAGTCAAGGTGGCCGGCCACGCCGAAGACGTGCTGGTGAGCGTCAAAGCCCTTTGACCGGCCTGATAACCAATTCCCTGACAGACGCCGCGGCGCAAATCCTGGCGAACACTAACCCAGCGGAAAAGTCCGGCTCTCGGCACCGCTGCCGAAGCTTGGAAACGAGGCGGTCTGCCATCGAGTTCCATATCCGATCTACCCGACCACCCAACAATCCGAATCGAAGCGCGACCAGAAAGGTCAACAGCGCAATAAACACAATGTTGGTTCGTTTACCCACAGCCGCTCCCTATCGGGCCGCCATCATAATCCAACCAAGCCAGGCGCGGACGCTGGCGCCCTTCAATTAATCATTTGTACCAGCACCGCCACGGCTGGCTACGTGGCTGGCCAAAGACGCTCCGAGGAATCGGTCCAAATCGCCGCCGAGAACCGCCTGGGTATTGCCAGTCTCGACCTCAGTGCGCAGATCCTTAACCATCTGGTAGGGATGCAAAACGTAAGAACGAATTTGATGACCCCAGCCGATATTGGTTTTGGCGTCCTGTTGCTCCTGCGCCTCGGCCTCGCGCTTCTGTAATTCATTCTCGTACAGGCGCGCACGCATCATCGCCATTGCCGTAGCGCGGTTGCGATGCTGCGAGCGGTTGTTTTGACACTGCACAACGATCCCGGTCGGCAGGTGCGTAAGCCGGATAGCGCTGTCGGTCTTGTTAACGTGCTGGCCGCCCGCCCCCGAGGCGCGGTAGGTGTCGACCCGTAAGTCCTTGTCCTCGATTTCGATTTCGATGGATTCGTCGATAACCGGATAGACCCAGACCGACGCGAAGCTGGTATGCCGGCGCGACTGGCTATCGAACGGCGAGATGCGAACCAACCGGTGCACGCCGGATTCGGTCTTCAGCCAGCCATAGGCGTTGATGCCGCCGACCTTAAATGTCGCCGACTTGAGCCCTGCTTCCTCACCGGCGCTTTTTTCGATCCACTCGACCTTATTGTCGTGGCTTTCGGCCCAGCGCACATACATGCGCACGAGCATCTCTGCCCAGTCCTGAGATTCGGTGCCGCCGGCACCGGCGTTGATTTCAACATAGCAATCGTTGGCGTCGACCTCGCCCGAGAGCAGGCTCTCGAGCTCCATCTTTTCCACCACTGGACCCAGCGCCTCGATGGCAGATTCCGCTTCGGCGACGACATCGGCGTCATCCTCGGCCTCGCCAAGCTCGATCAGACCCACCGATTCTTCTAACTCCGCGTCGAGTTCGCGTACCCGGCTTATGGACTTTTCCAACTGGGTACGGTCACGCATAACCTTTTGCGCGCGTTCCTGATCCTGCCAAAGATTGGGGTCTTCGGCGAGTTGGTTTAACTCCTCCATGCGTTCGAGCGACTTCTCCCAGTCAAAGATGCCTCCGCATAAGCGAAAGTGACTGACGAATGGTCTCTACCAGTTGAGTAGTCTCAGCACGCATGTTCCACGTCCACGGGGGGTATGGTCTTAGATAGCAACGCTCGTAACGACAATTTCACGCTCGGGCAACAAGTAAATGCGGACTAGTAAATGCCGCGTGCTTGTTTCGCCGACCTACCAGAAGGATCGTAACCACCATCAAGGATGGGGCCCAGTTCGGTCGGTTCGGTACCGGGCTTGAAGGCCTCGAGAATAACCCGCTTCTCGCCGCGTTGCGCCACCACCCCGGTCGACGCGTTGACCCGCACCAGCCGAATTCCCGATGGCACACGGAACGGTATCGCCGGCCGGTTCTCCAGAGACGCGGCCATGAAATCGCGAAATATCGGCACCGCAACGGAAGATCCAGTCTCTTTCGGGCCCAACGATATGGGGTTGTCGAAGCCGGCAAATACGCCGACCGCGAGATCGGGCGAAAAACCGATAAACCAGGTGTCTCGCGACTCGTTGGTGGTGCCGGTCTTTCCCGCCAACGGTTTGCCAACCGCCCGAATACGAATGCCGGTGCCACGGTCGACGACGCCTTTCAACATCGCTACCATTTGGTAGGCGGTGCCAGGATCCAGAAGTTCGGCCCTTATATCGGACGGCTGTGGTGGTTCTTGACCTTCCCAGATAATGTTCTGGCAGCCGTCGCAAGAACGGGTGTCGTGGCGGAATACGGTCTTGCCGTTACGATCCTGAATACGGTCGATCAGGGTTGGCGTGATTTGCTTGCCGCTATTGACGATCATCGCGTAGCCCGTCACCAACCGTAGCAGCGTGGTCTCGCCGGCTCCGAGCGACATGGAAAGTTGCCGGGGAATGTTATCCATGACGCCCAAGCGCTCGGCGTAGGTGGCGACTTTCTCGATGCCCACGGTCTGCGCCAGCCGCACGGTCATGAGGTTACGCGATTTCTCGATGCCCAGGCGCATGGGGCTCGGGCCGTAGAACTTGTTGGTGTAGTTGGCCGGCTTCCATTTACCCAGTCCAGGGCCCTGATCGATCACGAACGGTGCGTCGAGCACCAGGGTCGAGGGCGTAAAGCCACTGTCCAGCGCCGCCAAATAGACAAACGGCTTGAACGCCGAACCAGACTGGCGCCACGCCTGGGTCGCTCGATTAAATTCGCTTTGGGCGAAATCGAGTCCGCCCGACATCGCCAGCACCCGGCCGGTATGGGGGTCTAGCGCGACGATAGAGCCGTTGATATTAGGAATCTGGCGCAACCCAAAAGTGCTGGCCGGATAAGGTTCTCCTTCGCTATTGGTCGCCACGGCCTCGACAAGGATGACATCGGCAGCGGTCAAAACCTGCGACACCTTCTTCACAGCACCACCACGCTTTTGACCCTCCAGCCACTCGCGTGCCCATTTAACCTCGGCTAGGGGAATTTGTCCCTTTTGACCGTCGGCAAATCCGATAACCGCTACTTTTTTCTTGTCATCGACGCTGAGGACAAAGGCTACCCGCCAATCCCCGCTACCCGGTGGGGCTGGAATTTCCGCAAGTTTTCGTGTCCAGCCGTCGAATGTATCCAGGTTGGTGACCGGCCCGCGCCAACCATGGCGTCGGTCGTAGGCAATTAATCCCTTACGTAGTTCGCGCTGGGCAATCCGTTGCAGATGGGGGTCGATGGTCGTGCGAACCGACAACCCGCCCTGATACAAGGCGGTATCGCCGTAATGCGCGGCCAACTCGCGGCGTACTTCCTCGGCAAAGTAGGGCGCCTCGATCGTGGCTCCCCGATCGGCGCGCGAGACTTGCAGCGGCGCAATTTGCGCCCGTTGGCCTTCGTGTTCGGGAATGTAGCCATCCTCGACCATGCGGCTGAGCACATAATTGCGCCGCGATACCGCCGCGTCGTAATGGCGCGAAGGATTGTAATTATTCGGCGCCTTGGGCAGCGCCGCGAGATATGCCGCCTCTTCGACCAACAATTCGTCAAGCGACTTGCCAAAATAGTTGTTCGCCGCCGCCGCTACGCCGTACGAGCCAAGTCCGAGATAGATTTGGTTCAGATAAAGCTCTAGGATCTCGTCCTTGGTGAAGGCGCGCTCCATACGGAACGAGATGATCGCTTCGCGGATCTTCCGAGTGATCGATACGTCCTTGGTGAGCAGAAAATTCTGCGCTACCTGCTGAGTGATCGTCGAGGCCCCTACCGGACGGCGGCCCTTGCCGTAGTTGCTCAGATTAGTGACAACCGCGCGAGCCACGCCCACCACGTCAACGCCGGGATGACGGTAAAAGTTCTTATCCTCGGCCGACAAGAATGCGTTAACGACTTGCCGCGGTATGGCCGTTACCGGCACGAACATCCGCCGCTCGACAGCGTACTCCGCTAGCAGACTGCCATCTCCGGCATGCACGTGCGTGGTCACCGGCGGGCTGTAGTTGGCCAGTTGGCGGTAATCCGGCACGTCCCGGCCAAATTCCCAGAACACCCAGATTGCCCCACCGGCGGCGATTAAGCAGCCGAGCAATGCGACGCCTAAAAGATATCCAAGCCAACGCAGCATGTTATTCCGTTCGGTTTTTTGGCGGTGGCGTACCGAGAAGTTACCCTATTACGCCCTCCGTAAGACACCATAACGGTCTTTACACATCATCATTGTGGCAAGCTTATGAATCTCGTCGATTTTTATCGGACAGCGGCGCTTTTGTTAATTTCCAAATACTGAACTATGGCGCGCGATATCGCTGAACTCAGGCCGCGACGGTACTTGGCATCCCTCAACAGCCGCTCTTCCGTGTGGTTTGTGGCATAGCCCAACTCGATTAATACCGAAGGCACATCCGGCGCCTTCAACACGGCAAACCCGGCCGAGCGCCACGGTCGTTTGACCAGTCGCACCGACTTAGCGACCTCCTTGACCATAATATCGCGGGCGAAGCGCACCGAAAGTTCATTGGTCTTCGCCTGGGCAAAATCTATCAAGATATTTTGAACGTCGTCGCTATAGGTACCCAGATTAAGCCCGCCGATGACGTCGGCCTTGTTTTCCTTGGCGGCCAACGCCTCAGCCTCGGCGTCGGAAGCTTTTTCGGACAGCGTATAGGCCGAAAATCCGCTGATCGAACGGCTTTTATGGCTGTTCACGTGTAACGACAGGAACAAGTTGGCGTTCGCGCGCCGTGCCACCTGCACTCGCTCGCGCAGGGACAGAAAGAAATCGCGTTCGCGCGTCAGCACAGCTTTCGCCCGCCCACCGGCCTCCAATTGCTGCTTTATTTCCTTGGCAAAGGCTA
>CAZHBA010000112.1:0-4746 GCA_964530225.1 uncultured Rhodospirillaceae bacterium
AGATAACGAGCTGCTCGACCTGATAACGCTAGGCAGTGTCGTGCCCGAGGCTAAAGGCATACCGGCGGAAATGTGCGATCTGCTCGCCGGTGGCGATGCGGCGTTGGCGGCCGTGCGAAAGTGCATCGACAGGGTCGAGGCCATGACGCCGGGCGAGCAGGATGGCTTGCGGCAGTCGAACATAATGCAGGCTTGGGACGACGTGTCGTTCCTGCCGCCGATGCCCAACCCGGCGATGGTGCTGTCGGTCGGACTGAACTATCGCCGCCACTTGGAAGAAATGGAGAATACACCCGTTCCGGCAAATCCCGCGGCTTTCGTGAAAAATTCGGCATCTCTAACCGGCGCTGGCAAGCCTATCATCGCGCCGCCCCAATGCCCCGACATGATCGACTTCGAGGGCGAATTCTCGTTCGTCTTTGGGCGCGAGTGCCACAACGTCAGCGAAGATGAGGCGTTGGATTATGTCGCCGGCTACACCATCGCCAACGATGTCTCGGCGCGCGATTGGGTAGGCGCTATTTTTGCGGCGGAAAAGCCGTTCGAGGCCATCGCCGCTTGGGACCGCAATATTCTCGGCAAGCAATTGCCAACCTTCTGCCCGTGCGGACCGGTTATCGTGACTAAGGACGAAATTGTCGACCCGCACGATCTGCAACTCACCACTACCTTAAACGGCGAGGTCATGCAGTCGACTAAGACCGACGATCTGGTGTTCAACCTGCCGCAGATCATTAGCTACTTCTCGTTTTGGTACCGGTTTAGACCGGGCGATATTGTCACTACTGGCTCGCCGGCGGGGGTCGGCGTTGGCCGCAAGCCACCGGTGTTTATGAAGCCGGGCGATGTCGTCGAAATCGAGGTCGAAGGCATTGGCACGCTTAGCAATCCGATCATCGCGGGTTGAGTTTCATGCTGTTTGCGATCGCCCGAAGAGACAAACCCGGCATGGCCGACGCGCGGGCGCGGCTACTAGCGGCCCATGCTGAATACCAGAAGGCGTTTATGCCGGTAATCGTGTATGGCGGTGGTTTGGTCGCCGACGGTACCGATGTCGATAATTTCGAATATAGCGAGGCTGGTATTCGCGATGTTATCGGTAACCTGCTGATTGTCGATGTGGCAGACCGTGCTGCGGCGGAGGCTCTGCACCAAAACGATCCCTATACCAAGGGTGGGCTGTTCGAGACGGCGATCATCGAGCCATTCCTGCAACGGGTGCCACCGCTAGACTAGGGCTCAACAAACCCGGCTCTCGGCGCTGCGTGAACAAAATAATGACTATCCCGACTGGCCTAAAATGCGCAAAAATTTCCGCTCCGGGTTAAGCCAAAGTCCGGATTTTTTATCGCTCATGGCCCGCTTTAAGACCCGGCGAGCGATATTGGGGTGCTGATCGCACAGTGCCGTCGCGGTTAGCCTCTATTATTCTGTCCTCCGGTAGCAGAGGCCGACATCGAAATTCTTGCAAGCCATTGAAATTACGAAATAAATATCTATTCACAGGACTTTGTCTTTATCACCGGGGAATCGGCCCCCATTAGTGTCCGGGCGGCTATGGCAATTTGACACACCAAAGTGTGGATATCGGTGTAAAATCGTTGCCACCGAAAATACCGGCGCCAAACCTGGTAGGTGAAAAGCATCGAAAAAGTTTATCTATCGAATGCTGTTTAGAGGGTAAAGCTTATGATGGAACGGCGTACAATTACAGTTGACGCAAACAACGCAGTTGCTTCCGTCGCCTATCGTTCCAACGAAGTCATGGCGATTTATCCAATTACCCCCTCCGCGGTTATGGGTGAACTGGCCGAAGAATGGTCGGCCCAGAAACGTAAAAACCTTTGGGGCGCCGTACCCGACGTAGTCGAGATGCAGTCAGAGGCTGGCGCCATAGGCACCGTACATGGCGCGCTGCAGGGCGGCGCGCTTTCGACAACCTTCACTGCCTCGCAGGGTCTTCTTTTGATGATCCCCAATCTGTTCAAGATTGCAGGCGAACTCACATCATTTTGCATGCATGTCTCGGCGCGCACGGTGGCTACTCACGCCCTGTCAATTTTTGGCGATCATTCAGACGTTATGGCCACCCGCCAGACCGGCATGGCGATGCTGTGCTCGGGTTCGGTGCAGGAAGCCCAAGACATGGCTGCCATCGCCCAGTCCACGACGCTCAAGGCGCGCGTTCCCTTCATCCATTTCTTCGACGGCTTCCGGACCTCGCACCAGATCGACAAGATCGTCGAATTGAGCGATGAGGAGTTGCTGGCGATGCTGCCGCCGGAACTTGTCACCAGCCATCGCGCCCGTGCCCTGACTCCCGACGATCCCGTCCTCAGAGGATCGTCGCAGAACCCCGACACCTTCTTTCAGATGCAGGAAGCGCGGAATCCGCATTACGACGATTGTCCCGATATCCTGCAAAGCGAGATGGACGGGTTCGCCAAGCTCACGGGTCGACAGCACAAACTCTACGAATATTGCGGCGATCCCGAGGCCGACCAGGTGATCATCACTATGGGGTCATCGGGAGAAACGGTCCATGAGACGGTCAACTATTTGAACGAGCGCGGCGCCAAGCTCGGCGTCCTCAAGGTTCATTTGTTCCGGCCTTTCTCCCTAGAGCATTTCGTCGCTGCCCTGCCGGAGACGGTGCGGTCCATCGCCGTTCTCGACCGCACCAAAGAGCATGGGTCGCTGGGCGAGCCATTGTATATGGATGTGGTGACGGCGCTGGCCCAGGCGCAAGCCGCCGGCCTGCGCAATAGCGCTGCCACTCCAAAAGTCATCGGTGGCCGCTACGGGCTTTCGTCGAAAGAATTCACGCCGGCCATGGTCAAGGCGACCTTCGACGAGCTGGACAGGGAAACACCGAAACCGCGCTTCACCGTCGGTATCATCGACGATGTGACGCGGCTGTCTTTAGCTGAGGATCCGTCCTTTCGGGTGGAAAATAGTGATGTGAAGTCCGCCATTTTCTACGGCCTGGGATCCGATGGGACGGTGGGCGCCAACAAGAACTCCATTAAGATTATTTCCGAGGCGACCGGTGAATACGCGCAAGGCTACTTCGTCTACGATTCCAAGAAGGCCGGTTCGACCACCACGTCGCATTTGCGCTTCAGTCCTGAGCCCATCCAGTCCGTCTACCTGATTGACGAAGCGGATTTCGTCGCTTGCCATCAATGGAACTTTATCGGCAAGGTTGATGTCTTGGAAAGCGTGAAACAGGGTGGAACGTTCTTGCTCAATTCGCCCCACGGTGGTGACGGCACCTGGGACGAGCTACCCCTGACCGTGCAGCAGAAAATCATCGACAAGGAGTTAAAAGTCTACGTCATCGATGCGGCAAAGGTGGCCACGGACGCTGGCATGGGGCGGCGCATCAACACCGTGATGCAGACCTGCTTCTTCGCGATTTCGGATGTTATTCCCAAAGGCGAGGCGGTCGCAGGTATTCGCGCGGCGATCGAAAGTACATACGGCGAAAAGGGCCACAAGATCGTCGAGATGAACTTCGCCGCCGTTGATGCCGCGGTCGATCATCTCGAAGAAATGACAGTTCACGACGATGTGTCGTCGGACTTCGATATCGAACCGCCGGTGCCCGACCACGCGCCCGACTTCGTCAAGCAGGTCACTGGCATGATGCTGGTGGGTAAGGGCGACATGCTACCGGTCAGCGCGCTGCCGGTGGACGGCACCTGGCCGGTCGGTACGACCAAGTGGGAGAAGCGTAATCTGGCTCCGGAAATTCCCACCTGGATTCCGGATCTGTGTATCCAGTGCAACAAATGTGCGCTCGTTTGCCCCCATGCGGCTATTCGGGTTAAGGCCTACGATCCGGCGGAACTGGAGGGGGCCCCCGATCAGTTCCTGTCTATGGATTATAAGGGCAAGGAATTCGTCGAGGCGGCCTACACCGTCCAGGTTGCGCCGGAAGACTGCACCGGATGCACGCTGTGCGCTAAAGTTTGTCCGGGAATCGACAAGCAGAATCCTAAGCGGGTTTCGTTGATGATGGAACCCCACGCCCAACAGGTCGAATCCGAGAAGGTGTCGTGGGATTTTTTCCTCGGCCTGCCGGAATCTGACCGTACCAAGATGCGGCCCAACGTCAAAATGTCCCAGTTCGGCGAACCGCTGATCGAGTTTTCCGGGGCCTGTTCGGGCTGTGGCGAAACGCCGTATATCAAGCTGATCACCCAGCTCTACGGCGACCGCTCGCTAATTGCTAACGCCACCGGCTGTTCGTCGATTTTTGGCGGTAATCTACCGGCGACGCCCTATACCAAAAACTGCGACGGACGCGGGCCCGCCTGGGCCAATTCGCTATTCGAGGACAACGCGGAATTTGGTCTTGGCTTCCGGCTCGCCCTCGACATGCATACGGAAACCGCGCGTCGGCTGGTCACCCAACTCGCTGACCAGTTGGACGATGGATTTGCCGACGAAATTCTCGAAGCCCCGCAGACCGACGAGGTCAAGATTTTCATGCAGCGAACGCGCGTCGAGGGGCTGCGTAACATGGTGAAGAACGTCGATTCGCCCGCCGCCCGCGAGATGGAGCAATTCGCCGACTATCTGGTCAAGAAAGACGTTTGGATCATCGGTGGCGACGGCTGGGCCTACGACATCGGATCAGCCGGGCTCGATCACGTTATGGCCTCGGGCGCCAACGTCAACATTCTGGTGATGGATACGGAAGTCTATTCCAACACCGGCGGCCAGCAGTCGAAGGCGACG
>CAZHBA010000113.1:0-19344 GCA_964530225.1 uncultured Rhodospirillaceae bacterium
CCTGACCCAAGAGATGCTCGATGTTATGCGGGACGCCGCGCCGGCAGCGAAGAGCATCGGCAAGGTGGTGAACACCCACGCCAACGCCGACCACATCTGGGGCAACCAGCTGGTCAAGGATTCCGAGATCATCGCGTCCGCCGGTTGCGCCGAGGAATTCGATCATTTCCTCCCCGAAACGGTTATCGCCATGATGGCGCAAGCTAAGGAGCTGGGGGTGCTCGGCGACTTCGTCGAGCATTGCTTCACGCCGTTCGATTTCTCTGGCATCGAGCTGACGCCGCCGACCACCACCTTCGTCGATGAGTTGACCGTCCAGGTCGGTGACAAGACGGTCAATCTTTATAACGTGGGTCCGGCTCACACGCGCGGCGATGTGCTGGCCTATGTACCCGGCGACAAGGTGATCTTCACCGGCGATATTATTTTCAACGAAGGCCACCCGGTGATCTGGGACGGGCCGATCGCCAATTGGCAAGCGGCCTGCGACCGCATCCTCGCCCTCGACGTCGATGTCGTCGTGCCCGGTCATGGCCCGGTGACCGACAAGACGTTTGTGAGTAAGTTCAGGGGTTATCTCGACTATATCGAGGCGGAGGCACGCAAGGGGTTCGACGCCGGGTTGAGCGAATGGGATGCGGCGTGCGAAATCTCACTCGCTGATTACGATACCTGGCTCGACGCTGAGCGCGTGATCGGTAACGTCCACGCGCTCTATCGCGAGTTCCGCAACGACGCGTCGGAGCCCGAAGTCATGCCGGTGTTTGAGACGATGGCGCGCTTCCACAAGGAGGTAATTCTGCCGCGCTTGCAGGGCTGACGGTATGAATCTCAATATACTTTTAACGCGCATCGCGCGCTCGTTTCCCGACCGAACCGCCATCGCGCACGGGCCGTCGGCCTATTGTAGCTATGGCGAACTGGCCCAGCGGGCGGCCGCTTTGGCGGGGTCCATGCGTAGTTGGTTGAACCTCGACGTCGACGGCCGGGTCGGTCTGTTCATGACCAATTGCCCGCAATATCTTGAGGTGTTCCACGGTGTGTTGCACGCTGGCATGACGACCCTGCCGATCAATAACAAGCTGCACGAAAAAGAACTCGCCTATATCCTAGAAGACGCAGATGCCTGTGCGGCCTTCGTGTCGCCTGACTTGGCGGAAAAGGCGGCAGCAGCGATCGAAGATGTCGGTGCCGCCGTGCAAATGATCGTTGTCGGCGAGGGAGACTATGCCGGTTTATTGGCGGGCGAGCCTGTGCCCCTAGTGCACCGCGTGCCCGACGATCTGGCTTGGCTGTTTTATACCAGCGGCACCACCGGCCAGCCGAAGGGCGCCATGCTGAGCCATCGCAATCTGTGGGATGGCATGCTGAATTATTTCGTCGATATCGACCGGGTGCCGGCCAACGGTAGCGCCATCCATTCCGCACCGATGTCGCATGGCTCGGGCTTCTACGGGCTGCCCCATCTGGCGCTGGGAGCCAAGCAGGTGGTGCCGGAATCGGGCGGCTTCGAGCCAGCGGAAATTTTTGAGTTGATCGAGGCCCACACCGAAGTCTCGATGTTCGCTGCGCCGACCATGGTCAAGCGCCTGGTCGAGCACAGCGGCGGTGGTGACACGTCGAACCTGCGCACCATTACCTATGGCGGCGGGCCCATGTACGTCGCCGATTGCAAGCGTGCCCTCGAGTGTTTCGGCCCCAAGCTGGTGCAGATCTACGGCCAGGGCGAAAGCCCCATGACCATCACAGTGCTGCCGCGCGAGGATCATATGGCGACCGATCACCCGCGTTTCGAGGAACGCCTGGCTTCGGTCGGCTACGCCCAGAGTGTCGTCGAGGTACGCGTCGTCGATGGCGACGATAATGAGGTACCTACCGGCGAGGTTGGCGAAATTCTGGTGCGCGGCGATGTGGTCATGAAAGGTTATTGGGACCGGCCCGAGGCGAGCGCCGAGGCGCTGCGCGGCGGCTGGCTACACACCGGCGACATGGGCGTGTTCGACGCGGACGGTTATCTCACCCTGAAAGACCGCTCGAAGGACATGATAATTAGCGGCGGCTCGAATATCTATCCGCGCGAAATCGAGGAAGTGCTGCTGCGCCACCCGGCGGTCAGCGAATGCGCCGTGATCGGGCGGCCGCACGAAGAATGGGGCGAAGAGGTGATCGCCTTCGTTGCCCCGGTCGAAGGCCAGGAGGTCGACACCGGCGAACTCGACAAGCTGTGCCTCGAGAATATTGCCCGCTTTAAGCGCCCCAAAGACTACCGTATCGCGCCGGCGCTACCGAAGAACAATTACGGCAAGATCGTCAAACGTGAGCTACGCAATTGGTTGGAAAGCGAGGCAGACCAATAAGGATAGGAACCTTATCCTTCGAAACGCGATCTGCGATCGCTCCTCAGGATGAGTGAGTGTAAGGAGAAATAGAGCCATGCCATCACCCGTGGATTCTGGATTGCAGGCCGTCTTCGACGAATTGAAAGCGGCGGGGGTGGCGTTGCCCGATCCCGCCGATGTCGGCGTCGAGGAAGCGCGTGCGGCACGCGAGCGCTACTACGCCTATCTCAACCAGCCTGATGGCGAAATCGCCATGCACGCGGTCGAAGACGTGTCGTTGCCGGGTCCCTACGGCCCGATTGGGCTGCGGCTCTATTTTCCCACCGGCGAGCGCCCCGTACCGGTCACGATGTTCATCCATGGCGGCGGCTGGTGGACCGGCCACGTCGTCGCCTACGATCAGATCTGCCGCCGTCTGGCGATGGAGACCGGCTGTGCGGTGGCCAGCCTGCAATACCGCTTGTGGCCGGAACACCGCTTCCCAGTGCCGGTCGATGAGACAATGGCGGCGGCGAACTGGGTATTGAACGAAGGCGCGGCGCACGGCCTCGACCCGTCGCGCATCGCCTTTGCCGGCGATTCCGCCGGGGCGACCCTGTCGCTTTATGCCGGCTCCGGACTCAAAGCCACCGGCGCGGTCAAGGCTATGGCGTTGGTCTATGGCGTCTACTGGGTTGACGTGGATACACCGTCGTGGCGCGAGATTGGCGACGGCACCTACGGCCTCACGGTCAAGCAGATGCAGTGGATCTGGGACGGTTATCTCTATGGCCAGGAGGTCGATCTGAAAGACCCAAGGCTGTCGCCGATGTATGCCGACTTGGCGGGGCTGGCGCCCACCTGGGTGATGGTAGGCGACCTCGACCCGCTGATCGACGACAACCGCTCGCTGGTCGGGCGGCTCGCGGTGGCCGGCGTGCCCCATACCTTTAAGATCGAGGAGGGGATGACCCACTTTGTGTGGATGTGGCAGAGCCTGTACGAGCGCTCGCGCGCCTCGATCGCCGAGGGTGGTGCGTTTTTGAAAGCGCATTTGCGAGTCTAGGTATGATATAGTTCTCTCGATCCGTTTGATGAGGAAACTCGCAGCGAAAGGACACCGGCATGAAATACCGCAAAAACGAAGCGAAGCAGGCAGCGCTCGAAATCCTTAAAGGCGTGTGGACGGCGATGCCTTATTGCTGGGACGCGTCCGACGAATTCGACGAGGCCGCCAATCGCGCCAACATCGAACACATCATCAGTGGCCTCGAAGTCGACGGCCATTACTGTTCGGGTAACATCGCCGAGTTCTGGTCGATGCCCGACGAGGAGCGCATGCGCGCCCATGAGGTGATGATCGACGCCGCGGCTGGGCGCATTCCGATGATCGCCGGCTGTCACCACCAATCGGTCAAGCAGGCGGCGAAGCTAGCGCGCCACGCCCAGGATATCGGTTACGATTTCGTCATCGTGCTGACGCCCTATATTGCGGCGCGCAACGACGATGCCGTGTTCGCCTACTATGAATATATCTGCGAGCGCGTCGATATTGGCGTCATCCTGTTTAACATTCCGTCCACCTACCACCCCGTAAGCCCCCAACTCGCCAAGCGGCTGGCCGAGCTACCGAACATCTGCGCCTATAAGCAAGGCGACACGTCGCCGGCGGCGACCCACGCGCTCATGCGTGAGCTGGGCGATGGTTTGGTGATCTCGGTGGCCGACGAAGCGCCGTGGCTACAGTCGATGACGCAACTCGGCCTGCAGTGGCTGCTTAATTACAACCCACACCTCTACCAGGTGCCCGGTTACCTGCCGGTCAAGGACTATACCGAGCGCGCGCTGGCCGGCGACATCGCTGCAGCGACCAAGATCGTAGTCAGCTTGCAGTCTATCCGTGAGGTACACGCAAAATGGATCATGGGCTATTGGCACGCCGGTCGCATGCCGCTGGCAGAGATGAAATACTGGCAGGAGTTGATTGGCATGAACGGCGGTCCGGTGCGCGCGCCGGTCACTGCCATGAGCGCAGACGCCAAAACCGAAATGCGCGCCGATCTTGCCGCAACAGGCCTGATCGACCGGGTAGCGGAGCCAGCGCGAGCGGCGGAGTAATACCAATCCTCGCCGCTGCGTTAGGCGGCGGAACTGACATGTTCAGGTCAATTCGTCCAACAGCGCCTTGGCGTCTAAAAGATCAGGCGTGTCGAAGGCTTCGGTGAACCAGCCATAGATCGCTAGCGTTTCATGCGCCAGAGTGTAGCGGCCTCGGTCGCGCAGGAAGCGTGCCAGCGGCATCGCTCGGTGATTTGTGCCAACTCTTTTTCGGGGAGGTCTGGGAAGAGAGCGATGCCGCGCAAAAGCTCGACGTTTTGAACGCCACCTGCTATCGCGCAGCCCTGCTCACTCCTTCGCCATATTTGCGCGCAGGTGCTCGACGGCGTCAAAGTAGGACTTGGGGTCGCGTAGTTCGGTGATTTGCGGCCACTGGCCGACCAACTGCTCCGGCGTCACCGGTGCACGCGGGTCGAGGCGGATACCGGCACTCTCGACCACATGGACCTTCGAATAATAGCCCGCCGTGGCGGCGATGATGTTACCGCTGTCGGTGCAGTCCTCGCTGACCAGATAGGTGACCATGGCGGTGACCGCGTCGGGGGTGACCAGCTCGGCGTCGTACTCATCAAAGATACCCGATGGCTCGGCGATGCGCGTCGCCGCCAGCGGCGCCATGGTGTTGATCGCGATGTTGTTGCGCGCGGCCTCGACCTTCAGGGTGTTCATCAGGCCGACGATACCCATCTTGGCGGCACCATAATTGGCCTGGCCAAAATTTCCGTAGATGCCGGCGCTCGACGTCACCATGAGGATGCGCCCGTAATCCTTTTCGCGCATGATCGGGTAGGCGGCGTGGGTAGCATAGACCGAGCCCATGAGGTGCACCTGGACGACGAATTCGTAATCGTCGAGCGCCATCTTATGGAACGACTTGTCGCGCACGATACCGGCATTGTTGATCAGGATATCAACGGTGCCAAAAGCGTCGACGGCGGTTTTGACGATGTTAGTGGCGCTGGCGCGGCTGGCGACGCTGTCGTAGTTGGCCACCGCTTCGCCGCCAGCTTGCGTGATTTCCGCCACCACGGCTTCCGCCGGCGTCTGCGACTCGCCGCTGCCGTCGATAGCGCCGCCGATATCGTTGACGACCACCTTGGCGCCGCGCGTCGCCAGCGCCAGCGCATAACTACGGCCCAATCCGTGCCCGGCGCCGGTAACGATGGCGACGCGGTTGTCGAAGCGAATGGCCATGAATATCTCCCCCAGACGACCGCGCACAGCGGCTATACGATAGGAGTGGGACCTTTCCCGGTTCGCGCCGGTCAGTCAACCGCTACGCAAAAGCCGAAATTTTCACACAAATGTTTTGAATTTTCGCCTTAACCGGCGTGATCACCGAATTGCGCGTGGATTTTCTGCGTCCCACACGTTAGCTTGCCGCGCTTAAATCCGATGCGCGGGCCGATCCGGCGTCGCTGGGGATAAATATACGCCGGGCAGGGCGCAAACGGGTGAAATAGCATGGCTGAGTTGGACTGGGTACAATATTGGTTCATGTTTCCGGTTTCGATAGGCATCGCGACGACGGCGATGCTCAGCGGCATCGGCGGCGCGGCCCTGTTCATCCCTATCTTCGTCATTATTTTTCCGGTCCTGGGGCCGGAATATCCGTTGACCACGGCGGCGGCCATCGGCTCGGCACTACTAACTGAGGTATTCGGCTTTTCTTCTGGTTTTGTAGGCTACTACCGGAAAAAGCTAATCGATTTTCGCAGCGCTGTACCGTTTTTAATGGTGTCGGTGCCGATTGCCATTATCGGCGCCATCCTGCTGGCGGCATTGAAGGAGCAGGAGGTCTTCCTCAAAGGCGCCTATGCGCTGCTGATGCTCGTGCTGTGTCCGGTCATTCTGCGCCACACGCCGCCTAAAAAGCTCACCCAACCGCAGTCCGTCGGTGCCGCGGCGGTGGAAGACAGCCGGCCGATGATGAGCGTTACCGGGCGCGATGGACAAACCTATCAGTACCGTAAGCCGCGCCTTGGCGCCTTCGGTGCAGGCGCGACGAGTGTCGGCGGATTTCTCACCGGCCTTTTGGGGGTCGGCATCGGCGAAGTCATCGTCTCGCAGTTGGTCAAGCGCAACCGTGTGCCTGTGGCAGTCGCTGCGGCAACTTCGGTTTTCACCGTCATCGTTACCATCGCCTCGGCGTCGTTTACGCAGGTGACTGCACTGATGGCTGCTGGCGGGGTGAATGCGATCCCATGGAACCTCGTCGTCTATACCGTGCCGGCGGTTATTATTGGCGGCCAGATTGGTCCGCGCCTGCAAGGCACCATACCGCAGCGCACGATGGAGAAGGCGATCGCCATTCTTTTCGGAATAATTGGCGTCGCCATGGCATTCATTGTATTGCGCCAACTGGGTATGCTGTAACTAAAGAACAAATCTTGGCCAAGGCTGCACAATGTCTTTGGGATTATCAGAAAGCCGTAATCGCCGCCGACGCCGGGGGCGAATGTTTCTGTTGCTGTTGCGGTGGATACTCGTTGCCGCGGTCGCCGTTGCGGCCGGCTATTACGCTTATGATTTCGGCACCGAGTTAGCGCGTAGGGACGTCCGCGTTATGGAAATGCAGCTGGCCCAGGCCGGCGCGGAAAACGCCCAGTTACGCACTGATATTACCGGTCTCGAGGCAGCTTTGCGTCAGGAGCGTGGCCTGGTTGCTCAGTGGCGTGACCGCTATCAAGCCGAAGTGCCGGCGCCCGAGTACGCGGAAATGTTGGTCTTCATCCACGAGCGGTTAGCCAAGGGTGTATCGCGCCAGCGTTTGGCCGAAGTCATTTCCCTGGCGCAGGAGCGGGACGTCTGTGAGCCGTTGCCGGAAACGCGGCGCTTCGTGGTGCAAAATCCGGTATATGCGGGTGCCAACGACACGGTCTCGTTTGCCGAAAATGCGATTATCGTAACGGCGACCGGGGAATCGGAATTGAACGCTGGCGGCCGGCCTGAGGCCTGGTACGATCCGGCGCAGCCGGTTACCGTATTTTTCACTCGGCTCGGCGGTGAAATGACCTCGACGGCGGGGATATTGCCGCTCCATCATGCCCTTATGGTCGGCGATCTCGAGTACCGGTTCAGTATCGTCGCCGGCTCCCGGTCCTTCGCAGAAGTAACTGGGCAGACTTGCGTTTACCCTTAGAGATCGCCGAAATTCAAATTACCGTGTGGAAAGTGCAAAAGTAGGCTGTGTTCGCGTGCCTTTCCCACCGAATAGTAATGAAATCGGCATGCCGATGGTCTTGTCGCGGCAGGCAACACGCCGGTTTGATTATAAAAATTTGGCTGCCCGGCGGCTTGCAAGAGGCAGGCGAAGCGACTAAATCGAGGGCAAAATTTTGGTATATAGAGAAATTTAGGGAATATAGTGAGCCCCCTCAGGGCAATAATTAGGATGCAGAAATGCAGCAGGGAGCGGATGTATCGTGAGTGTATTGCTAGAAATTAAAGGCCTGACCAAAAGGTTCGGTCCGATTACCGCTGTCGACGATATTTCGTTTTCGGTCGACCGTGGCGAGGTCTTGGGTTTTCTTGGTCCGAACGGTGCCGGTAAGTCGACGGCGATGAAAATGATCACCGGTTATTTGTCTCCGACGGCGGGCAATATCTCGGTTTGCGGATACGACGTGCGGCGCCATCCAATCGAAATAAAGCGGCGTATCGGCTATTTGCCCGAGGGAGCGCCGCTTTATGGCGATATGACCCCCACCAGCCTGCTGAACTTTGTTTGCGACATTCGCCAGCTATCCCGCGAACAGCGGCAGCGGGGATTAGAGTATGCAATCGAAAGTCTGCACTTGCAGCGCGTGTTACGGCAGCCGATCGAAACTCTGTCAAAGGGCTACACGCGGCGTGTTGGCCTGGCCCAGGCTATCGTCCACGATCCTGAAGTTTTAATTCTCGACGAACCTACCGACGGTCTCGATCCGAACCAAAAGCACGAAGTGCGCGATTTGCTTAACCGTATGTCGAGCACTAAGTCGATCATCATTTCGACCCATATCTTGGAAGAGGTCGAAGCGGTGTGCAGCCGCGCGATTATCATTGCACAAGGCAGTATCGTTGCCGATCAGAAGCCCTCCCAGCTTGAGGAACGCTCGCACTTTCATAACGCCGTTGGCATTCGTATTGCCGCAGACGGAGCCGAACTCTGTATGTCAGTATTGAACGATATGAACGAAGTTCATTCTGTTCAGCAACTTGTCCAGCCCAGTGGCTTGAACGAGATCGTGGCGTTTCCGGCCAATGGCAGCAGCATCATTGGTGAGGTTCGTATGGCAATTGACAGTAGTGGTTTAGAGGTCATCGAGATGTTCGTCGAGAAGGGGCGGCTGGAAGACGTTTTCCGCGAATTAACCGAAGGCGTCGTGCAGATTAGCGGTGTCAAAGAGGGGGCGGATAATGCGTAACATCTGGATCATTGGCCGGCGCGAACTGGCGGCTTATTTCACCTCGCCCGTCGCCTATGTGTTTATCGTTATCTTCCTGGCGTTGGCTGGCGGATTAACTTTTTTCTTCGGCAACTGGCTCGAACGCGGCCAAGCCGATTTGCAAGTCTTCTTCATCTATCACCCGTACCTCTATCTATTTTTAATACCGGCGGTTGGGATGCGCTTGTGGGCGGAAGAACGCAAATCTGGCACCATGGAATTTCTCATGACCTTACCGATTTCCACCGGCCAGGCGGTGTTGGGAAAATTCATTGCGGCCTGGATTTTTGCCGGTATCGCATTGCTGCTGACGTTCCCGATTTGGATTACAGTAAATTTTCTTGGCTTGCCCGATAACGGCGTTATCATCACCGCTTATGTCGGCAGCTGGCTGATGGCCGGCGGTTTTCTAGCATTGAGCTCTAGCGTATCGGCATTGACCAAAAACCAGGTCGTCGCTTTTGTGCTGGCGGCGGTGACTGGGTTTATCTTCCTGATGAGTGGTGTCGAGATCGTGCAAGCCTTCTTCCGGGCCTGGACGCCGCTGAACTTTGTCAACGCAGTTGCCGAGTTGAGTTTTCTCACCAACTTCACCGACCTGTCGCAGGGCGTTATCGACATTCGCGATTTACTTTTCTTCGGTTCGGTCATTGGCGTGGCGTTGTTCCTAAACACCGCGATCGTTGAAATTAAGAAGAGCGCTTGAACGATGATCGATACACTTAAAAACGCCGACCGTAGCCTGCTGGCAACGCTCAGCATTATTTTAGCGATCGTTTTTTTCTTCGCCTTCAATGCGCTCATCAATACTGCGTTCACCGCCAACCGGTTAGACCTTACGCAGGACGAATTATACACCTTGTCGGATGGCACCAAGGAACTTCTATCGGCCATCGACGAACCCGTCGACGTGCGGCTGTACTATTCGCGGCGGTTCAACGAGATTGGTCCCGACATTGCTCGCCATTCCACCCGCGTGTCCGAACTGTTAGGCGAATATGAGCGGTTGTCAGGCGGCAAGGTCCGCGTCGAGGTGTTCGACCCGGAGCCGTTTTCGCCGGAAGAGGACTTAGCAGTCAGCGATGGCCTGCAGGGTTTACCTTTCGACCAGTCTGGCGAACTGGTTTATTTCGGCGTCGCCGGAACAAACAGCACGGATGACAGCGACGCTATCAGTTATCTGGCGCCCGAACGAGGCCCTTTTCTCGAATATGATCTAACCCGGCTGATTCACAATCTGGCAAACCCAGACAAGGCGCGGGTTGGTGTGTTGTCGGACCTGCCACTGCAGGGCACCCGGTCCGATAACTTCCAGCCGTGGCTCATTGTCGAAGGGATGAAGCAGTTTTTCGATGTCCGCTTCATCGACCGCGACGATGAGAAGCTGCCGGAAGATCTCGAGGTGCTGGTAATCGCAGCGGTTCATCTGCTCGATAATTCCATGGCTTACGACATCGACCAGTTCGTTATGAACGGTGGCCGGGTACTCGCTTTCGTCGACCCGCTGGCCGAGGCGATGGCGTTGGCCGGGCCCCAGGGTGGCCAGCTTCCGCCGCCCGGTGTTGGCATAGGGGCGATGCAGCCGCTGATGTCGGCATGGGGCGTCGAGATGCCTGTGGGTGATTTCGTCGCCAATAGCGACGACGCTGTGCGGGTTGGGTTTCCCGATCCTGAGTCCGGTCAACAGGTTGCCGTCGACTACGTCGCCTGGCTGAACCTTCAGGGCGACCGGTTTAAGCAGGACGACACTGTCAGCGCCCAGTTGCGGCGCATTGTCGTTACCTCGGCGGGTGCGATTATGCCAATCGAAGGCGCGACGACGACATTCGAACCGCTGATTTTCACGTCCAAAAACTCGAACTTGATGAGCGCCTTTGATCTTGCCCAGCAGCCGAACCCGATCGCTTTGATCGAGAAGTTTAAATCAGAGGACAAGTCGTACGCGTTGGCGGCACGGGTTTCGGGAAATATCAAGTCGGCATTTCTCGATGGCCCGCCAGAGGACGTACTCGCGGCGACGAAAGATGCCGAGGCCTTAAAGGCGGCGCACCTGTCGGAAAGTAAAGTGCCGCTCAATGCCATCCTGGTGGGCGATGCCGACTTTTTAGCTGACCGCAACTGGGCCCAGGTGCGGGAACTCGGTGGCCAGCGGTTGACCATACCGAACGCCAACAACGCGGACTTTGCGATCAACGCTCTCGACAATCTGCGTGGTAGCCAGGCACTGGTGGGATTGCGTGGGCGTGGTCTGTCGGTACGCCCGTTCCAGGTCATCGTCGATATGCGTCAAGAGGCTGATGATAAGTTTCGCGCCAAGGAGCAGGAGCTACTCGCCAGTATCGAAGTGATCGGTCAAAACATCCAGCGTTTGCAGCAGGAAGAGCAAGCGACGGGGGTTCTGTTAACGGCCGCCCAGCAGGCAGAGATCGATAATTTCCGGGTGCAGATGCTCGATAACCGCCGCGATTTGCGCGAGGTTCAGCGGTCGTTACGCAACGACGTAGAATCGCTGGAAAGCAAGGTGCGGATAATCAACATCTGGGCTGTACCCGTGATTTTCGCGATCTTTGCGGTTCTGCTCGCATTTGTTAGCCGGGTGCGCCGGGCGCGGTTTTACCGTGCCGCGCTACACTAAGGGGGGACAGGCATGAGCCCGCGCATTTTTCTCGGCTGGATGGTCGTCACCGCCGTTACGGTGGTACTGGCAGTATTCGTCGTTTTGGACCGGCCAACAGCAAAGTTCGATCCGGTCTCCCGTGAGCCGGTATTCGAAGCCTTACGGTCCAACCCGGACGCGGCGGCCAAGATCGAGATCAACAGCCGCTTCGGCTCGTTCTCCATGGTTCGCGCCGACGATGTTTGGACGACGCCCGACCGCTTTGGTTACACGATCGATACCAACGATGTTCGGCGGTTGATAGTGAGTGTTTCGGACATGCGCTACATCGAACGCAAAACATCGTTGCCGGAACGGTTTGAGCGCCTCGAGGTCGACGATGTTGACGGCATCAACGCCGAGTCCGCCTATGTGAAAATTTCCGATGCTGCCGGCAAAGTGCTCGCCGAGGCTATCGTTGGCCGGCCTAGTGCGCGCTTTATCGACGGCTCGGTGAGTGGCACCTACATCCGCGAGCCCGGCACCAACAATGTGTGGCTGGTCAGCGGCATCACCAATGTGCAGACCCGTCTGGTTCCCTGGCTGCAACGCAATATCGTGTCGTTGCCTGCCAACACGGTAGCGCGTGTAGAACTCGGAAGTAGCGACAGGTCAATCGTGCTGTCGCGCGAAACGCCCGATAGCGATAATTTTGTGCTCGCCGATGCGCCCGAGGGACGGGCCTTGAACAAGCGTAAAATCACGTCGATTAGCCGCGCCTTGGCCGATATCGGCCTTGAGGATATCAAACCCAAAAGCGATTTGACGCTGCCCGGCGATGCACTGACCGCGATAGTAACGACGTTCGATGGCCTCGCCGTTTCCGTGCGGATGGCCGAGGTCGACAGCAAGAACTGGGGCACGTTTGAGGCCGCCTACACCGGCGACTCGGCGGACCAGTCGGACACAGCCAAGGCGGCACGCGCCAGCGTCGAGAAAATCAACCAGCGTGTCGGCAACTGGGTTTACTGGCTACCCAGCGCGGCCTTCGAAAATCTAACTGCCAAACTCGAGGATGTTCTTGAGGCCAAGAAGGATAAAGGATCGTAAAGTCAATGCTTTCGGAGGGAAGCGATGAACCTGGGAATTGCTGGCAAACGGGCGTTGGTCATGGGTGCCAGCCGCGGTATTGGCCGGGGCATCGCCGAGGCGTTAGCAGCTGAAGGTGTTCGCGTCTTTCTGTGCAGTCGCGACGGCGATAAATGTGCTGCGCTGGCCGCAAAAATTTCAGAAAAATGCGGCGTCGAAACCCAAGGTATCGCTTGCGATCTGGCCGACCCAAAGGCGATTGATCGCGCGGCAGAGTTCGTCCAGGAAACCTTCGGTGGGGTTGATATCCTGGTGAATAACACCGGTGGGCCGCCGTTCGGCGACATCAGCCAGGTCGATATCGAGACCTGGCGTACGCAGTTCGAGACCATGGTATTGAGCGTGTTCCGGCTAACCGGTCACGTGCTGCCGGGCATGCGCGAGCGCCAATGGGGCCGCATCCTGATCGTGACCTCGACCGGGATCGTTGAGCCGATCCCTGAGCTGGGTATTTCCAATACGCTTCGGGTGTCGCTGGCCAACTGGGCAAAAACCCTGAGCTTCGAGATCGCTAGCGATAACGTCACGATTAATATGTTGATGCCCGGACGCATCGGTACCGAGCGCCTGGAACAGTTTTATAAGATCACCGCCGAGCGCACCGGTAAATTGCATGACGAGGTCAAAGCCAATGTAGCCTCGGAGATTCCCATGGGCCGTGTCGGCCGTGTCGAGGAATTTGCCTCCCTGGCGGCGTTCCTGGCCGGCCAGAACGCCGGTTATATCACCGGTACGGTGACCGCCATCGACGGTGGCCTGACCCGCCGCAGCCTCTAAGTGTCGATCCCAGCCCGCCGGCGGTGATCCTGCTATCGCCTTCGGGCAGTTCACGCGCGTCACCGATGATATAGATCCGCGGGGGCTCTTTGTGGCGGCGCACTTCGGTGTCTTCGCTGGGCCGCGCCAGATTTTTGATGCCGCCCAATTCGGCCACCCGTTACGAGATCACCAGCTGGGCGGCAAATTCCTTGGTCATGGTTTCCAGTCGGCTGGCGGTGTTGATGGTATTGCTGATTGCGGTGAACGAGGTGGCGCGGACATAGCCCATATCGCCGACGATTGCCGGGCCGACATGAATGCCGATGCCGATGCGTAGCGGCTCCGGCAGGTCGGCCTTCAGCAGATCGTTCAACTCGTCGAGGCCTGTGCCATACTGCGGGCAGCGGCCTGTCCTGCCCATGGTGTGCGGGTTCGCACAACAGTTGCGCGGACACATGAAGATAAACAGTGAGGTTGGCTCCGGTGCTACGGCCAAGCTCTACCTGCCACGCGCGACCAGGGCGGAGTGATTCTGGTGCTCGAAGACAACCTGGACTTACGAAATTTGACGTGGCCTATTATGCAACTTGGGATACAGGGTGTTTGAGGTGGCGGATGCACCTGATGCGGAGGACACGTTGTCGCGTGTTGGCCGCGCCGATGTTGTGGTTTCCGATGTGGTTTTGCCGGGTGGCGTAAGCGGATCGGACTTTTGTCGGAAAGGCTGTCAAGCAAAATCAGGGCACCAGAGTGCTGTTTATGTCGGGCTACACCGCGGGCGCTACCAAAAACAATTGATCCCCAATGTCTGATTTGTTCGGTGCTGGGGATTATGACAAATGTTCTAAATGTGAATTTGGATTTGAGAAGCTGATTAACAGTTTGAGTGTTTTTGCCTGTTTGAGGTGATGCCAACTGCTGACCACCTAAACCCAATATCTAAAACCTGTGTGTTTGCCTCTACGAAATATTTGCTGATACCCACAGCATCGTCACGTAGGTCAGCATATCCCCTGATGGACTGACTGATATGAGTGTCAAACTCATCAGTATAATTTGCGAAACTGAATGTTTTGGGGTCGGTCAGTTCCTTGGGGTCAAAATCATCGTCATTTATTCCCACGAAGCGAGACAGCTCTAGCCTAGCGCCCAGGTGATAGCTCGGCCAGCTCGATCAGGATATCGCCGGTTGCGGTCGGGTCGATGAAGGCGATACGGCTACCGCCGTGGCCCTCGATCGGGGTGTTGTGGCGCAGCTTGACGCCCTTCTCCTTCAGTTCTGCCAGGGCGGCGTCGATATTCTCGACCTCGAAACACAGATGAAATAGGCTTTGCCCCCGTTCCTCGATCCACTCGGCCACCGGCGAGCTCTTGTCCTCGGCCTGCAACAGCTCTAGATAGGTTTCGCCCACCGGAAACATTGCCAGCTTGGTGGTGGCGATGGTTTCCTCGTACTCCATTTCCAAACCCAGCGTACGTTCTAGCATGGTCATTGACTCCGCCATGTCCCGCACAGCAATAGCGACGTGTTCCACCCGTTTGATCTTCATCGCCTATCCCTCTCGATGTTCCGTCCATCGAACCATAACGCGGTTTCTCGCTTCGGCGAAATCGGGCAGACTCGACCGATCACAATAAACAGGGAGAACCGTCATGTAGGAATAATTAAACATGTACCGTTCCCAATTACTAGGTATTTGCACTGTTCTTAAAACCCTGCTGCAAATTCGTGATTTCAGGCATAAAAAAACGGGAGAAATCCCCCGTTCTTGGATTTGGTGAAAATTGTTACTAATACAATGGGTTATTGCACGAGGATGCGTTCCTGTTGAACAAGCTGTTCGCCCGTAGCGAGTTGGCTAAAGCGGTGCAATCCGTGTTACGCGCCTAGTCCTATTCCTCGTCCTGTTTCGGGCGTACCATGTTGGCCAGCGCTTCGGGCGAATCGATATCGATTAGAACGCCGCTGTCGGGCATTTCCACCTCGTGCACAAGTTCCGCGTAGGCGCCGATCAGGTGTTTGGCGCCGACATCGCCGTCGACTTCTTCTATATCGGCGAAAAACCGGCGCGCCCAGAGCACCGGGTTGCCCCGCTTACCCTGCCAGGTCGGCACGCAGATGGCGCGGCCCTCGTTGGGCGCGAACGCCTCGATGAGGCGCTCCACATGGATCGCCCGCAGGCGTGGCATATCACCCAGCGCCACGACGGCGCCGTCGCAGGTATCGGGAACGGCGGCGATCCCGGTTCGCAACGAGGTGCTGAGACCTTCGGCGTAGGCGTCGTTGTGAACGAAGGTAACATCGGCGCCGTCGAGAACTTCGCGTACCCGCTCGGCTTCGTGTCCGGTGACGACGATAATCGGGTCCGCGTCGGTCGCGCACTCCGTATCCACTGCATGGCGAACCATCGCCTTGCCGTCGACCTTGACCAGCAGCTTGTTGATGACGCCCATGCGGCGCGACTGGCCACCCGCCAGCACGACGCCGGCGAAACGCGGATTGCTTGCCGAGACGGTATCCGCCTCCTGACGCGGCGCGGCTTCGGCGCGGGGCAGGGGACGGATCGAGATTTCTTTCAACAGGCCGCCGGTGCCCATGGTGCGTATGTGGGCGGCATCGACGGGAAGCTTTGCCAGCAGCCGTTCGAGCACCAAATCGTTACCGCCGATTTTCGGTGAGCGCGCCGAGCCCGGCAATGCCAGAACGCGAACGTCACCGAGCGCGGCGATGACCAGCAGATTGCCGGGGTCGACCGGCATACCGAAATGATCGATGCGGCCGCCAGCCTGCACGATGCCATCGGGAATGACATCACGCCGGTCGGTGGTGGCCGAGGCGCCGGCGATCAGCACTATCTCTGCCCCCGCGGCGGCGATTTCCTGCAGCGCCGTGGCGACCGAGCCGGCGTCGTGTACGGTTTGCCGGTCATCGCTCAAGGTGCTGTTGAGATCTTGTACGCGCGTACCGATGACCGACGAGGTCTTCTGCAAAATTTTTGCCTGTACGCCCGGTAGCGTGGTTTGTAGCAAGGCGACCCGGTGCGGCTGGAATGGTCGCAGGTGTACCAAGGCACCGTTCACGCTAGCCCGTGTTTCCGCCGCAGCGAGATGGTTTTCGGCGACCGCGAATGGAATGATCTTGATCGTCGCGGCGATCTGGTTTGCGTTGACCCGCTCGAAAGGCCGCAGGGTTGCCACGGTGATGCCTTCGTCGATGGCATTGACGGCGTCAATATGGACGGGGTCGAAGTCGACCAGTCCGTCGACGGCGGCGAATAAATTGACCCGGCCGGTATTAGCGATACCGACGCGGATATTTTCGCCCGCCGCGGTTTCACCCAGTCGCCGAGCGGCCTCGTTTTCGTTGATATCGCCGTCTTCGAACTGGGCCACGGTGACGTCGACGACGCCGGCAGCAGCCAATTCGGCCACGTCTCCAGCGCGTAGCACCCGCCCTTTACGATAGTGTTTACCACCGAGAGTCTGGCTGTGGACGAGGGTGGCACCGATGGCGCTGGTGACAGGAACGGGACCGAATTTCATGGCAACGACTAGATTCGATTGCGGGACCGAATAAGGGTATCATGGCCGTCGGCTTTGTAGGGAGTGAATATGCATTGGATGATAAAATGCCGGTCGAAACCAGGGACCGATGAATTGCGCACGGCGGCGATCCCGGCGCACAAGACCCATCTCGACAAATTTTGCGCGGAGACCTGGTTTTCCGGGCCGATCTTTACCGATGACGGCACCTTGGCGATTGGTAGCCTACGCTTTATAGATCTTCCCGACCGCGCCGCCGCCGTGGCCTATATCGAGGCCGACCCCTATTCGACGGCCGGCATTTTCGCCAGCGTCGACATTCAGCACTGGCATCCAGCGTTGGAGAACCGCCAGCTAACCTACCTACGCCAGGAGGGCACCCAGCAGTTCATCGTTCATTGCACCGATGTGGCCGATAGCGAGGCTCTGCGCGAGTCGCTGCGCCAGGCCCATCGCGACTATCTCGATGAGCGCGCGGATCAGGTGGTGACCCGCGGGCCGCTCAAGACCGATGACGGCGGAACGATTATCGGCAGCGCTTGTCTGCTCGACGTCGCCGATCGCGCAGCCGCCGAAGCTCTGTGGGCCGATGAGCCGTTCAACAAGGCCGGGGTATACGGCCAGGTCTCGATCGAACGATGGCTGTTTGGGCACGTGTAGCGGGATAGTTACACCACCTACGCCGGTAGTTCTGCTTTGATCATGCTGTCGCGTTATTTTGTGGCTGAGCTGGACGTGGGCTTCAATAGTTTCGTCATATTGCCGCGCGGTGAAATGGCGCGGGCTGAGCCTATCAGACTGCCCGATGCAGCACTTCCGTGATCTGCGCCATGATCGAGATGGCGATTTCGGCGGGGCTTTTGCCGCCGATATTTAGGCCGATAGGGGCGTGGATGCGGGCGATTTCGGCCTCGGTGTAGCCGGCTTCGGTGAGGCGCTCGACGCGACTGGCGTGGGTTCTGTTGCTACCCAGCGAGCCGATATAGAAGGCTTCGGAGCGCAGCGCCACGTGCAGCGCCGGGTCGTCAAGCTTGGGGTCGTGGGTCAGGGTGACGATGGCGGTACGGGTGTCGATGGCCAGCGCTTTTAGTGCGTCGTCGGGCCAGTCCTCGCTGAGGTTCACATCGGGAAAGCGGTCGCGGCTGGCGAAGGCGCCGCGTGGATCGACGATGGTCAGTGCGTAGCCCGCCGTCTGCGCCATTTCTACCAACGGTTGGGCGATATGCACTGCGCCGACGATGATCATACTCTTGGGCGGGTTCGACACCTGGATAAACAGGGGGCTGGCATCGCTGTCGATGCGCGCGCACTTGTCGTCGGCGATAGCGCGGCGCGCCAAGGTAATTATCGCCTCGTCGAGCGCCAGATCGCCCTCTGTCGCGTCGCGGTAGACCAGCGCCTGGGCGCCGCTGTCCAGATGGGTGACGGTTGCCATCGGCCGCTTGGCGGTGCGGGCGGCTAATATGGCATTGAGGATGGCTTGTTTCATGTTCGTTCGCTTCGGGGCGGCTTAGTCGATGCGTTCTACATAGACTTCGATACGGCCACCGCAAGCCAGACCGACTTCCCACGCCATTTCATCGGCGATACCAAATTCGAGCACGCGCGGCTTGCCGTTTGCCATGATTTCCTTGGCGTCATGGATCACCGCGCCTTCGATGCAGCCGCCGGAAACCGAGCCAACCATGTTACCGTCGCCGTCGATAGCCAAGCGGCTACCCACCGGGCGTGGCGAGGAGCCCCAGGTGCTGATCACCGTGGCGATGGCGACATCCTTGCCTTCTTTGCACCACTCGGCAGCCTTTTCGAGCACGTCGTCATGGTCGAATGTTGTTTGCGTCGTGTTATTCATGCGGCGGCCTCCAGCATGCGGCGGATATTGATGTCATCGGTAGACGGGCGACTAAGGGCGTCGGCCAATTGTTGCAGGCTCTGCAAATTGTGCACCGACCGGAAGTCGTCGACGTGAGGGAGCAGGGCGCGAGCACCAAGAGACTTTGGCTCATAGCGGTCATAACGTAAGAGCGGGTTCAGCCAGATCAAGCGACGGCACGATTTGTGCAGCCGCTCGATCTCGTTGTCGAGGCCTTCCGCGGCGTCACGGTCGAGACCGTCGGTAATCAGCAGGACCACAGCACCCTGGGAAAGCATGCGGCGCGACCATTTGACGTTGAACTCGTGCAGACTGTGGCCGATCCGCGTGCCGCCCGACCAATCCTCGACGGCGTCGGCAACCCGGTCTAGGGCTTCGTCGACATCCTTGTAGCGCAGATAGCGGGTAACGTTGGTGAGGCGGGTGCCGAACAGGAAGGTGTGAACGCGGTCGCGGTCGTTGGTGATGGCGTGCACGAAATGCAGCAACATGCGCGAATAACGGCTCATGGAGCCGGAGATATCGCACAGGATAACCAGCGGCGGATGGCGCCGGCGG
>CAZHBA010000114.1:0-11926 GCA_964530225.1 uncultured Rhodospirillaceae bacterium
CCAAGGAACTGTCGCGGCGCGCCACCGGCAAGACGCTGTACATCCTCGACGAGCCGACCACCGGCCTGCACTACGACGATGTACGCAAGCTGCTCGACGTGCTGCACGCCCTGGTCGAGCAGGGCAACACGGTGATCGTCATCGAGCACAACCTGGAAGTCATCAAGACCGCCGACTGGATCGTCGATCTGGGCCCAGAGGGCGGTGACAAGGGCGGCCAGGTGATCGCCGCTGGCACGCCGGAAGACGTAGCCCGCACCATCGGCAGCTTCACCGGCGACTACCTCGCCCCCTACCTGCCGACGCTGAACAAAAAGACTAAAAAACGGGCATGAGCAAAGATTTTACTACCCCGGTTTGTCAACGGACTCATAATTGCGACACTGGCTGAAGTGACGTCGGAGCGGCGCCTGGCCCCGCTTTGGAAGAGGCTTTCGAAGTGGACCTCAAAGGCAGCGATAACATCCTGGAGCCCGATACCGCGATTAGCCGAAAGCGAAGATAACCTTCTTGATCAATGGAAGCGGTTCAAGGGGCGCTGGCTGTTCTGAAAACGCCCAAGAAGGGGTGAGTCTTCTCGCTTATCTGCATTAGGCCCTTCATCCTGGCTTGTACAAGGACGAGGGGCGGCGTGTAATAGACCCACCCTTCGACAGGCTCAGAGTTTTTATGTACGCCGTCCGCTCAGGTCGTAGCCTGCCAGCGCTGCATCGACCAGAGTTTGACTCTTGTCGAAGTTATAGGCCTGGTACATGCGCGTCTTCACCACGAAGGGCGGTCCGGCGTAGAACTTTTCATACTGGTCGTGGCGACCGGCGAACTCCGAGCCGATCAGATCCCAAGCAAGCTTCATCAGCTTAACCCGTTCTTCACCGTCATATCCGGGCGACTGGTTGTAGCGGTCGATGTCAGCGCGAATTTCGGGGTTGGCGAAATCGGCAACGTTCGATGGCAACTGGATGACGCCACCGCCGCACAACTCGCGCATCAAGTTGAGCATCCGGGGATAGACTTCGGCCTGCAAGACAATGGCGGCGTAGAGCGCCTGGCGCCCCGGCTCGACGATACCGTTGGTATTGGTCGTACAGGTCACAATCTGCGCATCGACCAAGCCTTCGAGCATGGCCGCATAGCTCGCCATGTCGCCGATCAGCGTCTGCACCGCCGGAATCGCCGCTACGCCGTTCATCTCCGCGATGCGTTTGGCCAACCCCATAAGAAACTGTAGCTTGGCACACAGGCGGATTTGCGCCTGGTGGTTGCCCATCGCGTGCGAGCCGGTGTCCCACCATTGGTCGCGGCAGATTTCGATGTCCTTGTAAACGAACACCTGCTCCCATGGCACCAGCACGTCGTCAAACACCACCAAGGAGTCAGTCTCGTCAAAGCGCGCGGCCAGCGGATAATCGAAAACGCTGATTGCTGCCGCATATGAACGCCGGGAGTAAATTTTCACCCCCGGCGCGTTGCAGGCGATGGCGACATTGATCGCATGGTTCTCGTCGCCGGGCCGTACGGGCGTCACCTGGCTCAGGCAGACATAGTCTGACAGCGCCGTACCGGTACCGAGCATCTGCGCACCGCGGATGACCACACCATCGTCACGCTCGTCGACCACACCGGCATAGAGATCGACGGGGTCTTGCTGGTGCATCGGTTTTGAACGGTCGATTTGCGGCGGCACGATGGTGTAGGTGATAAAAATATCGCGATCGCGCAGGAACTCGAAAAACTTCACCAGATTGTCGGCGCGTTCGGTCGCACCGTTGCGCGCGAATACTTCGGGTGCCGAAACCCAGCCGGCGAAAAACCCGGCGACGTGGTCGGGACTGCGCCCCATCAGCCCGAATGTCGCCTCGGCCCAGCGTGCGATCGCGCCACGCCGGGCGTACAAATCGTCCTGCGAACGTGGCACTTGCCAGATGCGGTTGACCGGCTTGCCGGTCACGGGTGACGGGAACGTCATCACACCGCGGTTCGCCGGGTCGCTGGCGATGTCGAACAGACCGGCAACCGAGCGCACAGCTTCGCGGAACGCCGGATGGGTCGTCACATCAGCGACTTCCTCGCCGTCGATGAACACTCGCCGACCGTCATTTTTAATGCCGTCGATATATTGCGCGCCGGTGCGAAGACCGCCCCGAAATCTTTTGTTGGTTGCATAACTCGCAGGCATTTTCTGTCCCCTCCCCTGACGCTCTCGAACAACGTTCATTCTACCGTTCCGGATGACGCGCGCCTACGCTTGACATCAAGCTGTCACAAACAACCTAGAGGGAGAGTAATCGTGGCGCATACGTCATCGTCGATTCCAAGGTCTGCAACCCGGAACGCATCAAGGAATATAGCGCCAGTGACGGCAAGCCGATCCTCGCCGGCAGCACCATCGAAGTGGGGAGGGCGATTGGATGCCGTCGCGCCTCATGGTGCTCAAGCTCGCCAATGTTGACGGGGGGCGCCTGATACAACTCGCCGGAATATCGGGAAATCCTACTGATCCGCCTCGGATCGCTGATTCTGGCTACCGCTGACGCCAACACCGTACCTGCCGGTGGTGCGCTCGCAGTCGACCGCAACGGCTTCGCTTAGTATGCCCCGCGCAGCGCCGTCCAGGCGAGACGCAGCGGTTGCGCAGGCGCCGCCACGGGCAGTGCGAAAGGATTATAACCGGCGCGGGCGATGTCGCCGAGGTAGAGGTCAGCGAGAACCGCCAGCAGCAAGCCCCGCCTTGCCGCGCGCGGCACCTCCCCTTTCAGGTTGCGCGCTTCGGCGAGCAGATTACCCGCGCGCCTCGTAACTTCTCTCACCACATTATTCAGCGCCGGTGAGGGTTTGCGATCGAACAGCGCACGCTGGTCAACGCCCTGCCCTTGCAACAGATCGCTAGGTAGATAGTGCCGTTGACATTGGGCGTGAAAACTAACCGCCCTCATGAGGCCGATCAGCGCCCACGCCGTGCCCACCAAATACGCAGCGTGTGATGGCGCGCCGTCAGGAAAACCGAGAACTCCCATCGCCAGCGTCGACAGCGTACCCGAGGTCGCGCCGGCGTAGGCTTCGAGCGTCGCCAGATCCGCGGGTGGCGCATCGTCGAGATCGCACTCGCGCGCGTCGAGCAACGCATCGAGAGGCGCCCTATCTAGGCCGTAGTGGTCCACCGCCTGGCTCAACCCATCAACCACCGGATGTTCGCGGAGCCCGCCTTGGTAAATTTCATCCAGTGCCTCGCGCCACCATTGCAGACGTATTTGCCCGACGCTCGGTTCGCTGACTGCTTCGCGGGTGCGCGCTACCTCAGCATTGAATGCGTAAAGCGCGAATACAGTTTCGCGGTGGGCAGCGGGAAGAAACAACACGGTCAAATAGCGGTCATGATCGTGCTCGCGAACCTCGCGCGCGCAATAAGATAGCCCGCTTCTATCCCTACTCATTGCTTCGATCCGTATGAAAGCGCATTCATTCAGTTTATCCCGCACATTAGAAAACGGACGCATAGGTCCATCGGAACATTTTTGCTATACTCTGATTCGGTTTTTAAAAAGGGGGAGCCCACTTATGAAAAACCCGTTGGAGTCACTACACATGACCGTTGTCCTGGGTGTGGTCTTGACCGTCATTATGGTCTTGGTTGCTCTCGGCATCGGCGGCAGTCTTTAGGCGTTAAGGGGAGAAATAGAAATGGAATTCGCAGAACATCTAATTCGCTGGTTCCACGTCCTCAGCGGCGTCATGTGGATTGGCCTGTTGTGGTACCTAAATTTCGTGCAGGTACCAACAATGCCGAAAATACCCGATGAGTTAAAGCCGGCGATCGGCAAACACATCGCACCCGCGGTGCTGTTCTGGTTCCGCTGGGGCGCGGCATCGACCGTACTCTGGGGCCTGATTCTCGCCGGGATGCAAGACAAGCTCGGTCCATGGCTAGCCATCGGCTTGATCGAAGGCGGTACCGCAACCGACGCGATGATTGGCATCGCCATGTGGTTTGGGCTGATAATGGCCTTCAATGTTTGGTTCGTCATTTGGCCAAACCAGAAAATCGCGCTCGGCATCATCGACGCGTCGGCCGAGGCTAAACCGGCATCGGCGCGTAAGGCCATGCTGTTTTCGCGCACCAACACATTACTATCGATCCCCATGCTCTACGGCATGATCGCCGCTCAGAATCCACCGTTCTAGTCGGCGCATAATCGATATAGAATTAGCGAGGCCCTACGGGCCTCGCTTTTTTGTGGCATTGGTCAATCACATGTCCTACCCAAAGCCCGTCATCCTGAGCTTGTCTAAGGACGAGGAGCGGAGCCGCATCAATCCCCATACCTCGACAAGCTCAGCGTGAGTATTGATGAGCGATCAGGTATTATTCAACCGCGATGAGCGCTGCGGCGAACCGACGGTTTTCGCCAAACAGGATGTAGTAGGTGCGCACGGCAACATCGGTGTCCATTGGTTCGACGACAGCTCCGCCGCACGTATCGCGCCGCGTAGACCGCGCGACACCATCTACGACCGCGGACCACAGTAAAGCAACAGCAACTCAACGTTCGCATCACCGAAAAACGCAGTCCTACGCTCCTGGTTCTACGTCGTCGTCACCCGAGCCACCTTCTGCGTCATCGCTGATGGAAAAAGCATCGCGACCAAGCTTGAGGAAGAGCAGTGCCGGTACGGCAACGAAGATCGACGAGTAGGTGCCGATGACGACGCCCCAGATCATCGCCAGGGAAAAGTCACGAATGATCGGCCCGCCCAACAACGACAGCGCCAATAGCGCGATTAGCGTGGTCACACTGGTTAGGAAGGTGCGCGACAAGGTTCGATTGACGGCAAGATTAAGTAGTTCGGGAATCGGCATCGTCTTGTAGCGCCGCAATTCCTCACGCACCCGGTCATAGATGACGACCGTATCGTTGATCGAATAGCCGGCGATGGTCAAAATCGCCGCCACCGTCGCCAGGTTGAATTCCAGTTGGGTGACTGCGAATAGGCCGATGGTGGTGATCACGTCATGGCTGAGCGCCATCACCGCGCCGACGGCGAACTGCCATTCGAAGCGGAACCAGATGTAGACCAGAATCGCCGCCAGGGCGAGTGTCACCGCCAGGGCTGCCGCCTTGATCAACTCGGCGCCGACGGTGGGGCCAACGAACTCGGTGCGCCGGTATTCGGTAACGCCCTCGCCCAGCATATCCTTGATAACGATAATCGCTTTTAACTGGGCGTCCTCGCCGCCGCTCTGCTGCCGCACGCGGATCAACACATCGTTGGGCGCGCCAAATTCTTGAATCTGGATCTCACCGAGATTCAATCTACCCAATGTGCGCCGCAAAGCCGGAATATCGGCGGGCCCTTCCGTTTCGGCCTCAATCAGGATGCCGCCGCGAAAATCGATGCCGAAATTTAGCCCCTGCGCCAGAAAGGTGCCAACCGTAGCAAGGATGAGGAGGATCGACAGGCCGAGGGCAAATTTGTACTTGCCAACAAAATCGATTGCCGTATTAGCGGGAACGACGGTGAGTAAGCGCATCGCTAGCCTCTACAACGGCAATTTCGATGGCCGCTCGCGGCGTAGCCAGATCACCACCAGCAACCGCGTCAACATGATAGCGGTAAACATGGAACTGACGATGCCCATCGATAGGGTCACGGCGAAGCCTTTGATTGGTCCGGTACCAAAATTGAACAGCAGTAGCGCCGCGATCAGGGTCGTCAGGTTAGAATCGATAATCGTCGTCAGCGCACGTTTATAACCGGCGTCGACCGCGGCTATGGGCAAACGCCCATTACGGGCTTCTTCCTTAATACGCTCCAGAATCAGCACGTTGGCGTCAACAGCCATACCGATGGTTAGCACGACGCCAGCGATACCAGGTAATGTCAGCGTCGCCTGCAGGACCGACAGCAGCGCCAAGATCAGCGCCAAATTGAATATTAACGCTACCGCTGCCATGACGCCGAACAGGCCGTAACTGGCTATCATGAAGACCACCACGGCAATAAAGCCAACGATGCTAGCAAGCTTGCCAGCGGCGACGGAATCGGCGCCCAGCCCCGGACCGACCGTGCGTTCCTCAAGGATGTTCAATGGCGCCGGCAACGCGCCCGCCCGCAACACCAGCGCCAAATCGACGGTTTCCGCAACCGTGAAACGGCCGGTGATGATGCCGCTACCGCCGAGAATTGCAGATTGGATACGCGGTGCGCTGACGATCTCGTTGTCGAGCACGATGGCCAGCCGCGTACCGACATTTTCCGACGTCGCGCGGCCGAACGTTTGTCCACCAGCGGCGTCGAAGCGGAAGGATACGATTGGTTGACCATCCTGGAAGGTTGCCTGAGCATCGACTAGACGCTCGCCACTGACAACGACATCTTTTAACACCACATAAGGGATACGCTGGCCGGCATCGTCTTCATACAGCACCCTGGATCCCGGCGGCACTGCTCCGGTTGAGACAACATCGGCAACATTGGCTTGTTCGTTGACCATGTAGAACGTCAATTTCGCCGTCTTACCCAGCAGCCTCTTAATGCGCTCTGGATCGTCGATGCCTGGCATTTGCACCAGGATGCGTTCTTCGCCTTGTTGCTGGATGTTTGGTTCGGAAACGCCGGTTTCATCAACCCGCCGCCGCACGACCTCGATCGATTGCTCAATGGCGCGCTGGCGCCGGTCGATGAGCGCCTGTTCAGTAAACTCCAGGCGGAAATTTACGTCGCCGTTGACCGTCAACACGGCGTCACGTTCTACATTGCGAATCCGTTTGCGCGCCAGCTCTTCATCGGTAGCATCGCGTAGGCGGAAAACTACGGCATTGCCATCGACCGCGAGTCCGGAATAGCCGATCCGTGGCTGGCGCCGGCGCAACTCGCGGCGAACCTGCGAGCGAATCGAATCGAGGGAGGCTTTGATGACCTCATTGATTTCTACTTCGAGCAACAGGTGCGCACCGCCTTGCAAATCGAGGCCGAGATTCACTTGTTGATCGGGCAGGACGCCGGGTGGTTCGTCGAAAAAATTCGGCGCGGCAAAGACGATGCCCCACGCGCAAACAACTACCGTAATTAGGATCGCCCAACGGGGATAATTAATCATGCGGGAACACCGACCAATCTCGGGTTATTTCCTGCCACCAAGTCCGCCAAGTAACCCACCCAGCAACCCGCCGAATTTGCCTTGACCGGGTCCGACAACCGTCGGTCCGCCAGCCGACTTGCCGCCACCTCCGCCACCGGAAGAGCCTGCAGGTTCCGAACGGCCCAACACATCAGACAAGGTGCTGCGCAGCACGTTAATCTTTACACCGTCGGCGATTTCAACGACCAACTCGTCATTGTCCTTGACCCGCGTCACCGTGCCGATAATACCACCACCAGTCAGCACTCGGTCGCCTCGCTTCACTACGCTGAGCATATCGCGGTGCTGCTTTACCTTTTTTTGCTGCGGCCGGATGAGCAAAAAATAGAAAACGACAAAAATGAGGATAATGGGCGCGAATGCACCGAGCCCGCCGCCCTCGCCGCCACCAAAACCAAAAAAACCTTGTGCCTGTGCCGGCGTGATAAACATTGGGGTCTCCAGGTTAGGGGTCTTTAAGATCGCCGGATATTAGCGACGTGGGGTCGAATTGCAATGGCCACAGCCGAGCAATCAAATGGCGGGAGTGGAGCGTTTTGTCAACATTTCTGCCACGCCTGCAGCTAAATAGCAGCAATTCGGCCTACAAACCGCCCGCTACCCCCCCCCTAGGCCGTTGACCGCAGTCGAGCCGAACGATTAGGTTCGCCCCCATTCCAACCGGCGAACAACATCAAAAAGCGATCAAGTAATGAGCGAAAAGGATTTCGGCCCGTTGTTAAATCGTATCGCTGCGGCGCTTGAGCGCTTGGCGCCGGACGACCAACTGGCTGTTAATTTGTCTGTAGCAGACGCATTCGTGTGGCACGCTGCGCCAAACGGTGCCGACGGCTGGCTCGAACCGATCGCCAAGGTCAACCGGCTGCCCCTCGACCTGCTCCAGGGAATCGATCGGCAGGCGGACACTTTGCTGGAGAATACCAAGCGCTTTGCCGCCGGCTTGCCGGCCAATAATGCATTACTGTGGGGGGCACGGGGAACCGGCAAATCGAGTCTAATTAAATCGGTCCACGGGCTCATCAACGAAGCGAACCCAGGCTCACTGGCCCTGGTTGAGATTCACCGTGAGGACATCCATTCACTGCCTGCACTACTGACGCTGCTGCGCGGGCATGACCGTCAGGTCGTGCTGTTCTGCGACGATTTGAGCTTCGATGACGCCGACACCAGCTACAAATCACTCAAAGCGGTTCTCGAAGGCGGCATCGAGGGCCGCCCCGACAATGTGGTATTCTACGCCACGTCGAACCGGCGCCACCTGCTGCCACGCGACATGATCGAAAACGAGCGTTCAACTGCGATCAACCCCTCCGAGGCAGTTGAAGAGAAAGTATCCCTATCCGACCGCTTCGGATTGTGGCTGGGCTTCCATCACACCGACCAGGACACATTCTTCGCCATGATCGATGCCTATGTCGACCACTACGGCCTCGACATTAACCGCAAGACTCTTCACGCCGAGGCCAAGGAATGGTCGGTTACCCGCGGCGCGCGCTCGGGTCGGGTCGCCTGGCAATATGTGCAGGACCTGGCCGGCCGCCAAGGCAAATACCTCGACTAACCAGAGTGATGCCTAACTAGGCAAGAACTTGCGCGGATCAACCGCCTGACTGCCCTTGCGCACTTCGAAATGAAGCTGCGGCGCGTCTATGTCACCAGACTTGCCAACCCACGCGATAACCTGACCGCGTGAGACCACATCACCGCGCGCCACCAACAATTTGTCGGCATGTGCATAGGCGGTTATCAACCCGCCACTATGCTTAATCAGCAGCATGTTACCGAAGCCGCGTATTTGGTCGCCGGCATAGGCAACGACCCCATTATCAGCGGCACGTACCGGCGCGCCCAGCGGCGCGGCAATATTCATCCCGTCATTGTGCAGCGCCGAGGCCTTGGGGCCGAACGACGACAGCACCCGACCATCGACGGGCCAGATAAACCCCTCAGCATCACGGGAGGGCACTGGCAGCGACGGCCGGAATACCGGCTTCGGTCGCGGCCGAGGTACACCGTTGGCCGATGGCGGCCCACGCAGCGCGCGCGCGATGGATGACGATCGTGGTTTCTGTGCCGGCTGAGCGCGCAACATCTGAGTGGTTAACGCCCTTCCCTTACGCGTATCGAAGGGCAGTATTAGACGCTGCCCAACATTGATCCTGTACGGCGAACGCAACCGGTTGGCGCGCGCCAGCGAGGCCATGTCGACGCCATGCCTTCGTGATATGGCGTACAACGTATCGCCGCGCCGTACGCTATAGGCTTGCAGTGGCGGCAAATAAAGGCGGGATCCGGCAGCAAGCCGATAGGGTGGCCGTAGTTTGTTGCGATCAATCAGAGCGCGCGTCGAAATATCGTAGCGTTGGGCGATGCCATAGACGGTTTCGCCACGCCTCACCACATGGACACTCGTTGCGGCGCTGTGCACCTGACGGTCGCCATAGCTGCGGTCGACAACGGGTGCCGACTCGCTAGTACCGCAAGCGGCCAGAATAACGGAGCACAGCGCCAACCAGGCCCACGCCTTTGGATGCCACAGAAAAACTCTAACCGTATAGTTACAGGCTCCGGTCATTCGTCATTGTCTTCGACCAACCCCGATAATAAAGGCACAAACCTTACCTTCATCATATCGCGGATATCATACCCCTCCTCCGTTCGGCGAATCTGCTTCAACACCTGCACGTGGTCCCGGCCGCCGACAGGTAAGACTATAATCCCGCCCACCGCCAATTGATCTAGCAAAACATCGGGGAGTGTGCCGGCGGCAGCGGTTACGCTGATACGGTCGAACGGCGCTTGCTCTGGCCAACCCAGCGTACCGTCGCCGGCGCGGGTCGTGATATTGTGCAGGCCGAGTTCGGCAAACTGGCGTTCAGCTTCCGCCAGCAGTGGCCGGTGGCGTTCGATGGTGTACACCCGCCGACAAAGCTGCGCCAAAATCGCCGCATGATAGCCCGAACCCGTACCCACCTCCAATATCTTCATCCGATCATTGAGCTCCAATGCCTCGATCATGGAGGCCACCACCTGCGGTTGGCTAAGGGTCTGGCCATGGCCGATCGGTAGCGCAGTATTTTCGTAGGCCTGGTCGCGGAAGGTCTCGAGCACGAACAATTCGCGCGGCACCCGTTCAATGGCCGACAGAACAGCCGTGTCGGTGATGCCAGCGCTACGCAGTGACAAGGTCAGACGGGCCTTATTGGCCGGCGTGGTCATTTATTGAGCGGTTCCAGCGCACTCGCCAAATTCTTCATGGCGCGCCGGTTGGTGAAGTCGAGATTAACCGGCGTGACCGAAATTTTACCTTCTTCCACGGCGCCCAAGTCAGTCCCCTTACGGCCCGGCGCTTGCGACGGCAGAGCGCCAATCCAGTAATAACGCCCACCCATGGGGTGACGCCGCTCAACCAGCGAATCACCCATGGCGCGTTGGCTCATGTGAGTTACCTCGACACCGGTAACGTCCGGCGGCCTAACCTTGGGAAAATTGACGTTAATAAAGGTTCGTTTCGGCCACCCAGCCCGCAACAGCTTGCGGATCAGCGCCGGCGCATGAGTCTCGGCAGTCGGCCAGTGCACATTACGCTCGCGAGGATCGATCTGCTGGCTCAGCGCAATCGCAGGAAATCCCAACAATGTTGCTTCCATAGCCGCAGCGCAGGTTCCCGAATAAGTGATGAACTCGCCTATGTTGCTGCCACGGTTGATCCCCGATAGTACCAGGTCCGGCTTATGCTCTTTCAAGAGCTGGTGGATGCCCATTAGTACGCTGTCGGTCGGCGTGCCCTCAACGGCGTAGCGCCGCGTCGCCACCCGGCGCAGCCATAGCGGCGTACGCAGTGACAACGAGTGGCCGGCACCGCTTTGCTCGTGCATTGGCGCACATACCCAAACATCGTCAGAAATCTGCTTGGCGATACGCTGCAGCACCTTGATACCAGGGGCGCGGACACCGTCATCGTTAGAAATTAAAATACGAAGGCCGCCGAGGTGGCGTGAAAACTCATGCATCGGCGCCTATCACTTCTAAACCGCCCATATAGGGGCGTAGCACCTCGGGCACGCCAATCGAGCCGTCCGCGCGCTGGTAGTTTTCGATGACCGCGATCAAGGCCCGGCCAACCGCCACACCCGAACCATTCAACGTATGGACATGGGCCGCGCCCTTACTCTCACCCGCCGAGCGGAAACGCGCTTTCATGCGACGGGCCTGAAAATCGAGAGTGTTGGAACAACTGGATATCTCACGATAGGTCCTTTGCCCCGGCAGCCAGACTTCGATGTCGTGGGTCTTGGCCGCCGCGAACCCGGTGTCGCCGCTGCACAAAACCACCACGCGGTAAGGCAGCTCGAGGCGTTGCAAGACCGCTTCGGCGCAACCGGTCATACGTTCCAGTTCTTCGTCCGACTTATCGGGATGAACGATGGAGACCATCTCTACTTTATAGAACTGGTGTTGGCGTAGCATGCCGCGCGTGTCTTTGCCGGCGGCACCGGCCTCGGCGCGGAAACACGAGGTGTGCGCGGTTAGCCGGATCGGCAATTCAGCTTCGTCTAGGATTTGGTCGGCGACCATATTTGTCAGCGGCACCTCGGCGGTGGGAATAAGCCAATGATCGCCGGTGGTATGGAATAAATCGTCGGCGAATTTCGGCAACTGCCCGGTGCCGTAAAGCGCGTTATCGCGCACCAGCAACGGCGGGCTGACCTCGGTGTAGCCGAACTCAGTGGTCTGCAGATCGAGCATAAACTGAGCCAGTGCCCGCTCCATGCGTGCAAACACCCC
>CAZHBA010000115.1:0-10970 GCA_964530225.1 uncultured Rhodospirillaceae bacterium
CCGACCAATGGTTCGAATATTCCGAAAAACGCATGATCGACGCGGTGCGGGAGGTGCCCGCCGGCGTGGCGACGGCGCAATCGATCCACGACGCTATTCCGGGAACGCCGCCCGACGGCATCAAGGTGACTTCGACCGTTACCGTCGATACCGAGGCGGCGACCATCGAAGTCGATCTGCGCGACAATGCCGATCAAATGAACTGCGGACTCAACGTATCGGAAGCCTGCACCCGCACGGCGGCCTATATCGGCGTGTTTAATTCGATCGACCATACGGTGCCTAAGAACGCCGGTTCACTGCGCTGCGTGACATTGCACCTGAAAGACGCCGGCGTGGTTGGTATACCGCGCCATCCGATCAGTTGCTCGGCGTCGACCACAAATCTGGCCGACCGCATCGTATCGGCGACCCAGCGCGCTATGGCTGAACTGGGCGACGGCTTTGGTATGGGCGAGATCGGCTGCTTCTGTCCACCGTCAACATCAGTCGTCTCCGGCGTCGACCCACGCAACGGCAAACCTTACGTCAATCAACTCTTTCTCGGCCACACGTCGGGCGCCGGGGCGCCGCACCAGGACGCCTGGCTAACCATGCTACATGTCGGCAATGGCGGTATGTGCTTCATCGATAGTGTCGAGCTCGACGAGATCTACACGCCGATCCACGTAAACACACGCAGGCTGATCCCTGATAGCGAGGGTGCCGGTTGCTTCCGCGGTGCGCCGGCCATCGAGGTCGAGTTCGGGCCAGTCGACTGCCGCATGGAGGCGGGCTTCGTCGCCGACGGCAAGATCCACGTACCCCAGGGCGCGCGCGCCGGCCACCCGTCGCAGCCGTCGGGACAGCTCAAGCGCACGCGCAACAAGGAGTTGGAGATCCTCGATCAATGTTCGATTGTTTGGATCGAAGACGGTGAAACCCTGGTCTCGATTGCCCAGGGCGGCGGCGGTTACGGTGATCCGCACACGCGCGACCCCGAACGTGTTCGTCACGATGTGCGTGAGGGCCTCGTCAGTCGCGAGCGCGCGGCCGAAATTTACGCCGTCGCAATCACCGCGGAAGGTGATATCGATCATGACAAAACCGCCGATCTGCGCGGCTGAGTGCCAAGAACGAAGTTCACTTAAAGGAGGTGAGTATGAGATTGCAGGATAAGGCGGCCCTGGTGACGGGATCGTCGGTGGGCATTGGCGAGGCGATTGCCAAGCGCTTTGCCGCCGAAGGCGCCAAGGTGGCGATCAACTACAAGAGCAACGACGACGCGGCTAACACCATCGTCCAGGAGATTAGCGATGCCGACGGTACGGCTAGAACCTTCAAGGGCGATGTATCCAAGGTGTCCGAGATCGAACGCATCACCAAGGAAGTGATTGATGAGTTTGGCGGCATCGATATCGTCGTCAATAATGCTGGCGTGTTCCGCACCGTCTCGGTTATGGATACCACCGAGGAAATCTGGGACGAGCAGTTAGATCTCAACCTGCGCGGCTATTTTTTCATGGTAAAAACGTTGGTACCCCACTTTCGTGAGATTGGCGGCGGCAAGGTCATCAATATTTCGTCGATTGCCGGTACCGGCGCCTTTCCCAACTGCCCCGCTTATTGCGCGTCGAAGGGTGGTGTGGTGAACGTGACGCGTGCGTTGGCGGCGGAACTGGGTAAAGAAAACATCAACGTCAACTCGATCGCGCCCGGTAATGTAGCGACCCCGCTCAACGCACATGTGCGCGGCCCCGGTAACGAGGAATATATGGAGCTAATGCGGACGTTGACCCCGACCGGTATTGATTTCATGGACCCCGAGGATATGACCGGGGCGGCGGTGTTCCTGGCTAGCGACGATTCCAAAATGGTCCATGGCGAGACCATCATCGTTGATGCCGGCTGGTCGGTGTGGTAGGCGCCTTGCGCAGTATCTAGAAAATCCTCGTCCTGAGCTTGTCGAAGGATGTGATCTGGCACACTCCGCCCCTCGTCCTTAGATAAGCTCAGAATGAAGTGTTTTGGGGAATTTGTGTGGTTTAATAATTTAGCCAGCCAGATCGGTACCAGATTCGATGGCGTCGCTCAAGCGCCGACCTTGTCGCCGGTAGCCCAGCCATAAGAGAGCGCCGGGCAGGCCAATGACTATCCAGCTTAAGCCAAACACAACGGAAATGGCGACGGCATCGGTACTAGCCGTACCCATCGCACCGAGGGTTAATACCATCGACTGCTCGCGTACGCCCCAGCCGGCCAATGAAACCGGTAGGCTGGAAATCAGCAATACTGCAGGCAGGGCAATCATGATGGCAGCGAAACTGACTTCGATGCCGAGGGCCACAGCGATAGCATAGACCGATGCGATTTGGACGATTTGCAGGACCACCGATAAAACTAGAACGACCCCGCCTGGTGACCACGTAAGCAGAGTTCTGCGCGCATCCTGAGACAAAGCGCGAACCAGGCGCCAAAGTTGGATACTTTCCAGCCGTTCGGCAAATCCACCTGATATCAAAATCAACATGCTGTATGCGCTATATCCAGCGACAATAAAGGTGATTAAAAACCATTTCTGGAACTCGCCCGTCAGTCCGGAAAGCAGTGGAACCAGGAATATTGTCGTCATCGCTAGCACCACAAATAATCCCATAAGCCGATCGAGAAGGATCCCGTGTATGGCGCCGATTTTTCTGATCCCGGTGCGGTAGGCGAGGAAGATGCGAACGGCATCTCCGCCGATAGTCGACGGTAGTGTTTGATTGAAAAACCAGCCGATCATGGTAATCGACATAGCGTCGCGTCTAGACACTGGTTCGCTTATGGCTTTAGTCAAGAGTTGCCAGCGAATGGCGACCAACGGGATCACCGCGCCGCCGAGAACCAGGGCGACGACGAGCCATAGGGGATCGGCGCCTGTCATTTGCCGTCCCACCGTGTCCATGTCGATGCCTCGCGCAAGCAGCCATAGCAAGATTGCCGAGACTGCGAACTTGAAGGCGAATAACAGCAGACGACCGTTCACGTTTTCATCCTTGGTTTGCCGCTGGCACGAAAATTATTCTCGTCGACCTGCGTCCCGCAGCTATATGTTACCGACAAATTATCGTGCGCAGGACTGAAGATTAAATTTACGCTTCTGATAGCGTCTGAAACCCTGTTTTTAAAGGAATTTTCGGCTCCCAGCCGGGTAATCGCGAACCCTCCCAAGGCATCATGATCTCGCCGGGACGGTCCGGACGGGTGCCCCAAGCGACGTCGACAGTTTGGCCGGCTACTTCCCGCCAAGTAGCGACGACAGTCTTCAGTGTCACTGCCTCGGTCGACGGTAGGGTATAACTGCTATGCCCGCTGGCCTCGCCTGACATTAGCATTGCGCCGGCATGGCAGAAGGCGGCGACGATGTCGTCAACATGTACCAAGTGCAGTTGCTGTTTGCCCGATGTGGCGTCGAGGGTTTTACTCGCTGCCGCATTTACTGCCAGGACGCGTAGTAACTTTGGTCGCGGATCGCCTGGGCCATAGGAATCGTAAATCTTCAATGCGACCGAGGATAGCGCGCCAGTTTGGGCGTAGTAGACGATAATGTCTTCGGCCGCCTGTTTGGTGGCGGCGTAGAGGGAGTTGGGGGTCGGGGCCGGGTCGCCCGGAGGGCTTTTAGCATGCTGCCACGCTGTACCCGCCGTGACCAGGCAGTGGCATTCAGCGGCCACCATCGCCTCGCACACTTGCGCTGTGAAACCGACATTGTCGGCGATCAATGGCGCCACATCGTCGCTATTGTGAACGCCGATAAAATTTGCCGCTAGGTGAAATACGATCTCGGGAGAGAATTTCTCGACGAACCCGCTCAACTGACTGGTGCTGCCGTCATGGCGCAGTAGTTCGACCTCATTCGTGGCATCACCCAGTTGATCTAACGACGAATTAGCCCGGACGACGATGACGACTTCCGTACCCTCGGCGATAAGGCGGCGGGTCAAGCGCGAGCCGATGAAACCGGTGGCCCCGGTAACGAGAACCCGTTGTGGATTGGTGGCGTTCATTGCTACGGCCCCTTCAGGGTTTCGGGGTCGAAGTCGGGATAGCTCGCATCTTTTTCGGACATTATTTCGGGCTCAAAGGGCCAGGCGATGGCGAAGGCCGGGTCGTTCCAGCGCACGCCGCACGCCAGTTCAGGCACATAGGCAGCCCCTGCCAAATACGTTACCTCAGTATCATCACTCAATGTCAGAAACCCATGGGCGCAGCCAGGGGGAATGAACAGACCATTATAGGCTATGGCGTCTAGTTCAACACTGGTCCAGCGGTAAAAGCTCGGCGAGGTGGGACGCAAATCCACGGCGACGTCAAACACACGGCCAGCGGTGCAGCGCACCAACTTGGGTTCGGGTGACGGTTCGGCTTGGTAATGCATGCCGCGCAAGGTGCCACGGCTGATGTTGCGCGAAACATTCAACTGCACCGGCTGTATGTCGATGCCGGTATTGGCAAATTCCACGGCGCAATAGCTGCGCGCAAAAAAGCCCCGCTCGTCGGCAAGGGGTTCCAGCTCGACGATGCGTACGCCTGCTACGTTTGTATCGCGAAAAATCACGGCTCGATCTCGATTTGCGGCACGGCGACCACGAACCAGCCGCTCCAGTTGTGAACATAGCCGTGATCGGCGACGATTTCGCCGCAAAAACAGCATCGTAGGGCGGGGTGAGCTTGTGCTGTCATGTTGCTGTTAACGTGTCTTCGTAGCGGGCGATCTGCTCAAGGCAGACTTCGCGTGCAGCCTCGCCGTCATTGACGCGGGTGTACCACTCGACGGTCCATGCCACGCCTACTTCCTGCGGCAGCACTGGCTGCCACCCCAATACTTTGCCTGCCAGAGAAGGATCAAGCGCTAAATTTTCCACTTCCGGCGGGTTGATACCGGTGTCGGTCAGCCATTCGGGAATGGTCTTGTTTGCTACCCGTAACTGTTCGGACGCTTGCTCAACTAGCCAAGCTACTGTTTGCGACTCGCCGGCGTCGGGACCAAAGTTTAGCGCTGTCGGTAACGAGCGCTCGCTATCTCTTACTAGCCTTTCGGCGTAGGCGAGGTAACCGTTCAATGGCTCCAACACGTGCTGCCAGGGCCGGGTGGCTTGTGGATTTCGTAAAGTGACTGTTTCATCCTTGGCTAGTGCCCGGAAAAAATCTGGCAGGATGCGATCTTTGGACCAGTCGCCACCACCGATGACGTTACCGGCTCGTGCGGTACCCAGCCGGGGCGCCCGTTTACGCGATTGGTAACGGCCGCGGTTCCAGCCCTGGCAGATGATTTCCTGAGCCGCTTTCGACGCGCTATAGGGGTCGTCACCGCCCAGCGGATCGGTTTCGACGAAGGGCAGCCCGTTGCCGTCATTGTGGTAGCACTTATCGCTGGTGACGGCGACAACAGCCTGCAATTCCGGGCACTCGTCGAGGGCCTCCAACAAGGTTGCAGTTCCCTGAACGTTAGTCGAAAACGTCGTTTGCGGGTCGGCGTGACCGCGACGGACCAAGGACTGTGCAGCCAAGTGGAAGACTACGCCAGGATCGGCGAATTTGCAGCCGATCTTCAGGGCATCACGGTCGCGGATGTCGCCGATGGTCGAACTGAGACCGTGCCAGTCCGCCAGGTCTTCGAATAAATTAGGGTTGGTTTTCGGCGCCAGGGCATAGCCGCACACCTCGGCGCCGAGATGTTCTAGCCACAGTGCCAGCCATGCGCCCTTGAAGCCGGTATGGCCGGTGACTAGCACGCGGCGACCGCGCCAGAAATTGCTGTCGGGTGCTGTCATTGAGATTTGTCCGAGCAATCTGAGCGCGTCGTTCGTGACGCGGGAATACCCAGGGCGTAGCCGGCGGTACCGAAAGTGCGCGCCAGATTTCGCCAGGCTCTACCCCCACGCAGAGTAAGGACGTGACCGATCGTCCTGCCTCCGAAATACAACAGATAGGATCGCGTCAGCCGCCGGCACGCGGTGCGCCCACGGTACTTTTCCTCAAAATATTGCCGCGACCATGCCATGTGCCAGTACTTTTCCCAATGGTAATGGAGGCTGGGCCGAACGGATCCGCCACCGATATGCCTGACTACCGCATCGGGCACCATAATCAAGCTGAACCCGGCGTTGCGTAGCCGCATGCAGTAGTCGTCGTCTTCGTAATAAAGGAAGAAATTCGGATCGAACGGGCCAATTTCACGATACGCCGACATGCGCAGCAGGTGGATGGCACCGGAGAGAAACTCAGCACAGCACGGGCCGGCCGGGTGGCTGTCGTTACTATGGGGAGCATAGATGCGCCGGTCAAACAACTTCACATCATGGTTCGGCTCGATGCTACCGTCGGGATTGACGATCGTCGGTCCGAACAGAACACCGTCAGGGTAAGTATCGGCCGCCGCAACCAGATGTTCTATAGCGCCTGGTTCGACGACCGCGTCGGGATTGACCAGCAAGGCGAACTCGGTTTCGATGGTCGCAAGCCCCTGGTTGGCGGCGTTACCATAGCCGACGCCGACCTGGTTGCGCAGAAATTGGCTATCCGGCGCGGTCCCCGTGACGATGTCAATCGTGTCGTCGTCGCTGGCGTTATCGATTACGACGATCTTTGCCGCCTTGCTGAGCCGCTCCAGGCATTGCCGGATCACGCCGCCGCTACGGTGGGTGACGACGACGGCGGACACCCGTTGCCAGGCATCTGCGGTGAGGGTGGGGGCAGCCTCGGCGGTCATTGCGCTAATCGCTAGAGGTCCATTAGTTTGAGCGCTTGCTTCAGGAGCGGACTCCTCGGAACGGCTAGCTCGGCGACGACAGAGAAATGGTGTTTAGCCGCGATGTCGAGCACATCCGCGTCGATACCTTCGCTGCGCAGATGGTCGCGGTAGGTGTCGGCCTGGCGATGGAACTCGGCACTTTCGTCGCCGCCGACGGTGATGGTAATTGGCCCCGCCACGCTTGCGGGCAGGAATAGCGGTGATAGTGTCCGCGTTACGCCCGCGTCGAGGCCCAGCGGATCACCAATCGGTGTGTAGAGAATGGGCTCGAGGTCGAACACGCCGCTGATTGGAATGGCGCTTTTGATCAAATTGATAGGTAGATCGCCGTCGACCAATGGCCAGTTGGTCGCCGCCATCAGGGCCGTTAAATGGCCCCCGGCGGAGTGGCCGGAGATGTGGATACGGTCGCGGTCGTATCCGTAGTCGACGGCGTGCCGCCACAGATAGGCGATGGCGGTGCGCACGCTGTCGCATAACTCGCGAAAGCCGACCGATGGACATAGCGGATAGCCAACCGTCGCTACCGCCGCGCCCGCCGGCACCAGTTGTTCGGCGACGAAGGCGTAGGGTCTACGGTCGTTCCACTGCCAATAGCCGCCATGGATAAAGATGTGCAGAGGTGGGTTTAACGTACCGGGCAGGAATAGATCAATCTGCTGGGCGTCGCGGTCGCCATAGACGATATTTAGCTTCATCGCCATGCCCGAGGCCCACACGACCTCGCTGCGTTGCGCGAAATCGTCGGCGAAATCCTGAAAGTTTGGCACCATGCCGCGGTTGTTGTACTGGGCGTACAACGCATCGGGGTCGTAGCTCTGGTAAACAGCTTGTGCCACCGCCGTATTGTCCTCGACCATCACCGTGTTCTTTTGCCGGTTTTCCTGCTGCTGCTGCAATAGTTTCATATACCCCGCTTGGACCGCACCGCCCAGACCAGGACCAGGAACGCGGTTGTCGAGGCGAGAGTCGTCGCCGTTTGCGAAACGCCCAGGTCGAGCATGCCAATATCGTCGATATTGGCTAGCATTAACGATATCAGAAACGACCAGCCCATATGCAAAAAGCCAGTCATGGCGGATCCCGCGCCGGCAACAGCAGGTGAAACGGTGCTGATGGATTGCGCATAGCAATTGGCGAACGCCAGTCCTGTGCCAAAGTTGGAGATTAAAATGGCGGCGAGAATGGTGATCGGCGTGCTGCTGCCGGTGACGCCGAAACCGAATTGGATCAATCCGCCACCGATGGCGATGGCGCAGCCGGTGGCAATCAGCCGGTCGAGCGCTATCTGGCGGCCGAGCCTGCCGGTGATGTAGCTGGCTGCCATGAACGACGCTGGTACGATCATGACGTAGAAGCCGAATAGCGCGGGCGATACGCCCATTTGATCGACCATGATGATAGGTGCTGCCACGATAAAGGTCTGAAACGTGCCGCTCAGGAACGATATAGTTAGGCTGTAACCCATGAACTGCCGGTTGCGGGTGAGAGCTCCATAGTTGCGCAGCATCCCGGCGATATTGGGCGGTCGGCGCAGAGAGGGCGGCAGAGTTTCGATAAAGCGGGGAACGGCGGCGATAAACGCCGCGAGTGCGACGAGGCTGGTGGCGTAAAACGTCGCGCGCCAATCGAACCAGGACACCAGGAACCCGCCGAAGAACGGCGCGATCGACGGCCCGGCGGCCATGGCGATGCCCAGATAGGACATTGCCTGGGCGGCCGCTTTGCCCGTGCTGCCATCGCGAATGACCGCCCGCCCGACGACGATGGTCGTGCATGCGCCCATGGCCTGGAAAAACCGGCCGATCAGCAGCGTTTCGATATTTGCCGCCAGCCCGCAGACGACGCTGGCGACTACGAACAGCGCCAACCCGCCGAGGATGACGGGTCGCCGGCCAAAGGTATCCGACAACGGCCCGGCGACTAGTTGCATGATCGCAAAGGCGCCCAGATAGGCGGGAATGATGAACTGGACGGTTTCAACAGAGGTGCCGAGGTCGTTGGCGATATCGACGACCGCGGGTAGGTAGATCGTCAATGCCAGCTGGCTGGCGAACATCATCGAGAACAGGATGATGATAGACGGTGGACGGGCGGGGGTAGCGCTCACCTAGTAAAGACCCACGAAACGGGCCTGGGCGCGCTGCAGGGCGAGCACCGTATCGATGGTCGAAGTCGGTACGCCGGTGAGTTGTCCCAACTCGGCGACGACGCCGATCAGGGCGTCGATTTCCATCGGCCGACCTTTCTCCAGGTCCTGCAGGATCGACGGCTTAAAGTCGCCAAGCTCGGCGCCGAGGTCGACCCGGTCTTCAGCCGACATGTCCATGTGCAAGCCGATATACTTACCGAGCGCGATCGCCTCGTTCATTAGCGTGACCGCCAACGGCCGTGCGTCGGGATCGTTGGCGATGCCGGACAGGGTCAATTTGGTGAGCGCTGAAATTGGCCCCATCCCCATATTGCCGATCAACTTGAGCCAGATTTCCTGGTGGATGGCGTCGGTGACGCGGCCGGTCAGACCGGAACTGGTTATCGCTTCGCTCAGTGCGGTTGTGCGCGGTTTGGTAACGCCATCAGGCTCACCGACAATGAACAGTCCGCCCGCTGCGTGGCGGATCACCCCCGGCTCGCTAACCGAGGCACCAGCATGAACGACGCAGCCGATGATACGTTTTATCGGCAACGCCGCTGCCAACCGGCCGTCGGGGTCTATGGTATTAAGACGGCGGCCCTTTAGCGGACCGTCGAGGTGCTCGCAAAACCACCATGGGATACCGTTTGTCGCCGTGACTACGGCGGTGTCGTCTGCGAGGAGGGGGTGCAGATTGGGAACCACCGTAGGCAGGGACGGCGTTTTTAAGGTAATGACGACATAGTCCTGTGCGCCGAAATCGGCGGGATTGTCGGAAGCGGTGACCCGAACTAGTGTCTCGCCTCCTTCGTCGATCAGCTTGGCACCGGTGGCGCGGATTGCAGCCAGATGGTCGCCGCGTGCCAGCAGGCTTACCTCATGGCCTGCATTGGCAAGGTGGACCCCCAGGAAGCCGCCAATCGCGCCAGCGCCGACGATACAAATTTTCACGCCCGGTCCTCACCTTTGCGCCGTGACAATGTTCGCCACGATTATAGAATCTCGAGAACTTGCTCTGGCGGGCGGCCAAGCCGGGCCTTGCCGCCGGTAACAACGATGGGCCGTTCGATGAGGATCGGATTGTCGACCATCACCGCCACCAGAGTATCGTCGTCCTTATCCGTATCGATGAGCCCGAGATCCTTATAGGGGTCTTCGCCCTTGCGCATCAGGTCGCGTGGCGACATGTCAAGCATGGCTAGCAATTCTTTGAGGCGCGAGGTACTGGGTGGGGTTTTTAAGTACTCAATGATTTGTGGCTCTACTCCCCGTTCCTCCAATAACTGCAGGGTCGCCCGCGATTTACTGCACCTTGGGTTATGGTAAATAACGATATCGTCATTCATTATAATTCCCTCAACTTGAGACTTTTCGATGGTCCCAACCTAGGCTCAGCGCCATGTTCAGCCCGCCACAGCCGATCAAATCACATCGGAGCAGGGAACACAAAGACGCCGACCGGCCACGAATGCTGCCTGCGCAATAATATGTTAACTTTTATTGCAGATATTTTTATCCGGATCATACCTGGCTAGCAGGTAATGGGGTGTCGTAGCCCGAAGGCACCATCTAAAGGCAGTTAGCGTCTTGTCGAACCTACCCGTGCTGGTTGTAGATGACAAAGATTTGATCCGCGAGCTTAACCGCGGCATTCCTGAAAGTTTTAGCGCTCCCGGCGTGCGCGTATCCGTGGATGAAAACGGCACCTTTAGAGACATGCAATCGTATGCACCCAATGCCATTATTACCGATCTCAATGTGCGGCCTACCGACGGCTTGTCGTTTACCTGTTCCGCGAGGACCGGTCCCAGTAGCTAGGTTCCCGACGTGTTAATCCTGATGGTCACGGACCATAGCGAAAAGTAGCATCTAGATGAGGCCCACGACGTCGGTGTGACCGGCCTTATTGCCATGCCGGTTGTCGCCAACACTATTGCCGAAAGCCTAACATCGGCGGTCCAATAGCCCCAGGTGTTCGGGCCTGCGCAGATTTTCGCTGGTCCCGACCGCTACCGTCGGCAATTACCAGTCGTCGAGACCGCCAAACGGCGTGCAAACGAC
>CAZHBA010000116.1:0-3046 GCA_964530225.1 uncultured Rhodospirillaceae bacterium
TTTTTCGCACGACGGCAAAGGGTATCGAAGTTGCCCGAATTCTGCACGAGAGAATGGATATCACGAGGCATTTGTGACGCTCTAGCCCATGACAACAAAACCTGAAATCGACAGCGAAGGCTACCTGGTGGAACCGGGCGACTGGACCGATGACATCGCCCAAGAGTTTGCCCGCGAGGAAGAGATTACGCTGACCGACGAGCACTGGGCGGCGATCCGCTTCATACGCGAGTATCAGGCCGAGAACCAGACTGCGCCTGACGCCCGCTTCGTCATCAAGCATTTGTCGAAGACCCTTGGCACCGGCCGCAACCGCCTGTTCGAGCTGTTCCCCTACGGTTACGTACAACAGGCCTGCCGGATCGCCGGCATGAAACGCCCCCGCGCCTGGAGTACCGGATAGAGAGAGCGCCAGGAACAGCGGCGCCACCGGCATCGTTCACGATTAGCAGAACAACGGCAGCGACTCTTTAGATTTTGCGCTCACGCCAGCACGCCTTTGGCGTGCGGCTGCGCGGGCGCGCCGCATTAGCGGCGGGCCGCAGTCGCTCCCTGTTGGTTACCTAACTTATAGGCCGCGACTGCGGCCCGCCAGTCGTCTGGCGCCCTCGCGAAGCGGTGCGCATCTTGCGCACGAGCGTGAGCGCACTACCTGAATGCCGTGAGTGCACCCTAATACGCGAGCCGCTTCTCAACGCTGAGATCAACCGTGGCCAGCAGGTCGGCGATCTGCGCACCCGCGCTGCCGTCGCCATAGAGCATGTCGGGCTCGGTGTGGCCGTTGCCCAAGCGCTCTTCGACTGCGGCCTGAATCTCACCCCGCTCGTAGCCAACGTCGACCACGTTACGGCCCCGGTCGCGCCCGGTCTGGCGGCTGCCGATGTTGACCGCGGGCACCCCCATGTAGGCGCACTCGCGGATGGCAACGCTCGAGTTGCCGACGATACATTTGGAACCCTTCAAGACACGCAGGAAATCCTCCGGCGCGAGACTCTTAAAGAAGTGCATTTTTTCCGGCTGGTGAATTTCCCTAAACGCGCGGATGCCGCTCGACATGCCGTCCGAGCCCGCGTCCACATTCGGCCAGAACCACAGGGTCGGGACGCCGCTGTCATGAACCGCGTTCAAGGTTTCTTCGACGTGGTGGCGGCTTTGGCCGTATTCGGTGGTCACCGGATGCTGCATCACAACCACATAGCCTCCGTCCAAAGCAAAGCGCGGCCCGACGCCGGTATAGCGCTCGAACACGTCGAACCCCGGATCGGGCTGCGTCAAGGCTTGCTTGGCCACATCAATCGAAGGGCAGCCGGTGGTAAAAACAGTCTCGGCCCGCTCGCCCATGCGCACCACTCGCTCGGCCGCCTGCGCGGACGCAACAAAATGAAGGTCGGCCAGTTTGGTCACCGAATGGCGCACTTTTTCGTCAATCGAGCCGGTCACCTCGCCGCCCTGGACGTGGGCTAAGGGTATGTTGATGTAGCTGGCCGCGGCCGCGGTCGCCATGGTCTCGAACCGGTCGGCGATGGTGACCACCACGTCCGGGCGCAGGTTGTCGAACACGGTCGCCATCTCGGCCATGCCGAGACCGGTCGACTTGGCGGATGTCACCAGATTTTCCCCTTCGACCACCATGTAAACCCGGCGGTCGATGGTGAACCCTTCCCGTTCGATCACCTGGTCGGTCGAGCCATAGCGGTCGAGCAGCGCCGACGCGGCCACGACCAATTGCAACTCCAGATGCGCGTGATCCTTGATCGCCTGCAACAGCGAGCGCGCGCGGGAGTAGCTGGGCCGGGCGGTAACAACAACGCAAACTTTACGCACCATGGGGCTCCCTATCCCAAATCATCCAAAGACAATAGCGTGTCGCGGGCAACCGCGCGCCCGAGCCGCTTACCCACTAAGGACGGCAGGTCATTGGCGGGAATACCAGACCCGGGCTTCTTGGCGGTCAAGTGACGGGCCTCCAACACGGTGCCTTCGGGCAGATCCTCGGCGGCCACCACGCTTTTCATGAAGATGCCGCGCAGCGAAGTGACCGCGTCCGGCAGGTTTCCCTTATCCAGCGGATTGGCGCGCATCTGCTCGATAAAGCGGACGCCCTCCACCAGTTGACGCACTTCATCCGGGGTCACCGACGCGGGCACGTCGGGGCCGAACATGTCGCGACTGAGCGTAATGTGCACTTCCAAAACGTCGAGGCTGTTGGCGGCGGCGGCCAGGCCCGGATAAATGGTCGCCGAATGGTCCGACAAGCCGGCCGCACAGCCGTAGCGGGCGCGGAACTCGGGCACCAGGTTGAGGCCGACCATCTCGGGCGGGCAAGGGTACATGGACGTGCATTGAAGCACCGCCAGCGGCGCGCCGCGCGCTTGAATGCGCTCGACCGCGCTATCGATCTCCTCCATCGGGCTCATACCTGTGGACAGAATGACCGGCAGGCCGGTGTCCAGCATGGCGTCGAGAAGAGCAAAATTGCTGATTTCGCCGGACGCCACCTTCCAGCCCGCGACCCCGACCCGCTTCAAAAGCTCGACCGCCGCCATGGAAAACGGCGAGCTGAGAAACAGCAGCCCCTTGTCGTCCGCGTGGGCCTTCAGCTCTGCCCACTGGCTCTCGGAAAACTCCATCCGCTTCCAATAGTCGTAGCGGGTCTTGTCCTGGGAATTGAAGGTCTTGCGCCAGGGTTCGAACAGTGTGCTTTCCGCGTCGGCGATGTGAGTTTGAAACTTGACCGCATCGGCGCCAGTGTCCGCGATGGCCTCGATAAAAGCGTGCGCCATGCCGAGGCTGCCGTCGTGGGCCTGGCTCACTTCGGCAATCACCGTGCAAGGCGCGTTCGCTCGCGGATCATGGAGCCAAGTGTTGCTCATGGTCGTTATCTTTTTTCCTCGCGCGACAGCATGAACTCGGCCAGTTCAAGCTCGAACGGCTCGTCGATATTTACCACGAAACCCTCGACCGTGACCGCAACGCAATCGTCCTCGATGATATGGCCGTCTTCGACCAGGGTTTCGCGGGTGACCGCATAGCACACCCCGTTGCG